>NZ_JAQGJV010000080.1 GCF_028290435.1 Devosia sp.
GATGCCGACCAGACCACGCGCTTCCCCAAACACTACCTCAGCCAGTTCATGCCGAAATACAACCCGGACGCAGACAAGCTGGCGACGGATGCCGGATTGTCGGGATGGGTGCAGTTGTTCCAGAAGAAATCAGGCGCCGCGCTCGAAGACGACTTCTTCACCAATTCGGAAATTCCTGTCCTGCATCCGTGGAAGATGAAGGTCGCGCCGGGCGAAAGCACCGAGCGTGCGACTGCCGAGCGCAACGCCTATTATTTCAAGGTCGATACCGAGGGCAACCAGCTGCCTTATCTCGACGGCATCGATTATGTGCTAGTCGCCGATGCGCAGGTGCTGCTGATCAAGGTGCTGCAGGGCGAGATCGATTTGATCGACCAGTATATCGGCACGCCGACCAACAAATCGGTGCTGTTCGACGGCCAGGACAAGGGTAAATTCCACTTTTATACGACGCTGTCGACGCAGCCGAACGAAATGGCGATCTGCCTCAATATGACCCATCCCGATGCGGTCAAGGCGGAACTCTATTCCAACAAGGACTTCCGCGCCGGCCTCTCGCATGCGATCGACCGTCAGGCCCTCATCGACTCGGTATTCGTGGGCGTCGGATCAGCATCGCAGACGGCGATCGCGGAAGGCGATCCGATGTATAATGAACGGTTGGCCAAGCAGTTTACCGAGTTCGACATCGCCAAGGCCAACGAATTCCTGGACAAGGCAGCGCCGAACAAAGACGCCGATGGCTTCCGCCTGGACAGTTCGGGGCGTCGGATCACGATCGTCTTCGAGCAGGACCAGGCCCGGCTCGAGATGGTCGACATGATGCAACTGATGATGCCGATGCTCAAAGTAGTCGGCGTTGACGGGCAGCTCAAACTGATCGACCGCTCCCTGTGGGAAGTGCGCATTCGCCAGAACATGGACTATGATGCGACCACCAATCGCTTCGGTGGCGGTATCGGTCTCGCAGCGGTCCTCGATCCGCGCTATTTCGTGCCCTTCAATGACAATGCCTTCTACGCCCCGGGATGGCAGATTTGGTACGGCGACAAGTCGGCCGCCAGCGCCGTTGAACCCCCGGCGCAGGTGCAGGAAGCGCTCAAGCTCTACGACGAGATGAAGAGCACCGTTGACGATGCCCGGAGGACCGAGGCGTTCAAGCAAATCCTCGAAATTGCTGCCGATCAATTCTACACCATCGGCATCAAAATCCCGAACGACGCCTACGGCATCGTCAAAAACAACTTCAAGAATGTGCCGGAAAAAATGCCGAATTCGTTTGGCTATCCGACCCCCGCGCCGACCAATCCTGAACAGTACTTCAAGGCTTGAACCCGCTTCCGGGGGGCGTTCTGCGCTTCCCGGAAAACCTTAGCCGGCCATCGAGCGGACATTTCAAATGACCCGGACTTTTAACGAGCCAGGCGGGCTGCGCACGCCCACCTGGTACCAGAGCGCTACGCGCTGGACCCAGCTGACCCTGGTCGAGGACGACCCACAAAGCTTCGATATCAACTTCTGGTTTCGCGTCTTCGACGACACGAAATCGAATGCGACATGCCTGTCCGCGGGCGGGTATGTCGCCTACTATCCCAGTAGGATCGCCCTGCAGCATGTCAGCCGGTTCATCGGCGACACCGATCCGTTCGGTGATCTGGTGGCAGGCGCACGCGCCCGCAACATGCATGTGGTTGCCCGCGTCGACCCGCATGCGGTACATGCCGATGTCGCCGCGGCCCATCCGGAATGGATATCGGTCACCGCCGAAGGTGAATTGCGCCGGCACTGGTCCTATCCCGAGGCTTACGTCACTTGCGCCTGGGGCGCCTACAACCGCGAGTTCATGACCGAGGTCATCCGCGAGATCGCCCACGACTACGATATCGATGCCATCTTTGCCAATCGTTGGGCTGGCCATGGCGTCTGCTATTGCGCCCATTGCACAGCAGACTTCAGGGCCAAAACCGGCTTTGAGCTACCGCGTACGCGCGACCCGCACAGCCCCATCTGGCAGGCCTGGCTCGGCTGGTCGCGAGACGTGCTGACCGAGCTGGTGGGACACTGGAATGCGGTGGTCGCGTCCGAGCGCCCGCACGGCCGCTTCATCCCCAATATCGGTAATTCCTCGATGCTCGATTTCGAGCTCGACGAGATCAAGCGCTTTTGTCCAATCCTGTTCGTCGATCATCAGGGTCGAACCGGCGTCGTGCCGATCTGGTCAGCGGGCCGCGACGGCAAGCGCATGCGTGGCGTTATGGGCAACAAGCCGATCGGCCTCGTCACCTCGACCTCAATCGAGGAGAAGTGGCGCTGGAAGGATTCGGTGCAGTCGCCTGAGGAAATCCGCATGTGGATGATCGACGGGCTGGCGCATGGTCTGCGCCCTTGGTTCACCAAGTTCAACGCCAAGGTTCATGATAGCCGCTGGCTGCCGCCGATCGCCGAGACCTTCGCGCTGCATGCGGAACTTGAGCCAGACCTGGAGTCGCTCGAGCCAACGGCCGAAATCGCGATGCTCGATCCAAGCACCATGTTGCGGGCTTGGCACGCCGATGACCGCGATGGTGCCGAAGGACACGAACTGGGCTTCTACCACGCCCTGATCGAGGCGAGATTGCCGTTTGATTTGCTGTCCGACCTGGTGATCGATGATGCAGCACTCGATCGCTACAAAGCGATTGTTGTTGCCAATGCCGCCTTCCTCTCCACCGCGCAGTGTGAGGCGCTGACCCGCTATGCTCAGCGGGGCGGAAGTCTGGTGACCAGCTTTGAGACCTCACTCTATGACGAGACTGGTGTGCAGCGTGGCGATTTTGGCCTCAGCGCCTTGCTCGGCGTCAGTGTCGCCGGTCAGATTGAGGGGCCGACCAAGAACACCTATGTGGCACTCGATCCGGCGGGCCACGCGCTCATTTCCGGCTTTGACGGCGCAGAGCGGATCATCGGTGGCACGCGCCGCATTCCGGTGACCGTGACGACGCCCGATGCCGACGTGCCGCTGCGGCTGGTCCCGCATTTCCCCGATCTGCCGATGGAGGAAATCTATGCCCGCGAACCGGCGACTGAGCCGGCGGCGGTGTTGCGCGAGCTTCCGGGTGGTGGACGCCTCGTCTATTTCCCCTGGAATATCGGCGAGACTTTCTGGGAAGTGCTGAACGCCGACCATGCTGTGCTGATCAAAAACGCCGTGCACTGGGCGCTCAAGGGCAGATCCCGCGTCGAGGTCGAGGGGAAAGGCATCGTTGATATCGCCACTCGCGAGAGCGGCAACATGCTGTCGGTTCACCTTGTCAATCTGACGAATCCGATGATGATGAAGGGGCCGATCCGCGAGTCCATTGCGCTGGCACAGCAGGCCGTGTCCGTTGCATTGCCGCAAGGTTTGTCGGGCGCTAATGTCCGGCTGCTCGTCTCGAAGCAGGCACCGGACGTCCAGATCGGAGAGGGTCGTATCAAGGTTCACCTGCCGCCGATCCTAACCAACGAAGTCGTCCTGTTCGAGTTTGTCGCGTAATGGGCATCTATATCGCCAAGCGGCTGCTCTACATGATCCCGACGCTCTTCGGGATGTCGCTGATATCGTTCGTCATCATCCAGTTGCCGCCGGGCGATTTCCTGACCTCGCTGGTTTCGGCCATCGCCGATTCAGGCCAAGGGCTCGATCGGGCCTCGATCGATCGCCTGACCGCGCTCTACGGTCTCGACCAGCCATTCTACGTCCAGTACTGGAACTGGATTTCGGGCATTGTCTTCCGCGGCGATTTTGGGTGGAGTTTCGACTGGGGCCAGCCTGTGAGCCGCCTGTTGTGGGATCGCATGGGTATCACCCTGCTGGTCTCGGGGCTGAGTCTGATCCTCATCTGGCTGATCGCCATTCCCATCGGCATCTATTCGGCCGTTCGGCGTTATTCGGCTGGGGACTACATCTTCACGTTCATAGGGTTCATCGGCCTTGCGATCCCAACCTTCATCCTTGCACTCGGCCTTATGTATGTGAGCTTCACCTATTTTGGCTTGAACGTCGGCGGTCTCTTCTCGCCGGAATATGAGGGCGCGCGTTGGAGCATTGCCAAGTTCTGGGACCTGCTCGCCCATCTGTGGATTCCTGTGGTGGTGGTTGCCATTTCGTCGACCGCGGCGCTGATCCGCGTCATGCGCGCCAACCTTGCCGACGAACTGGGCAAGCCCTACGTCACGACCGCGCGAGCCAAGGGCCTGTCTGAGTTCACGCTGATCATGCGCTATCCCGTCCGCATTGCGCTCAATCCTTTCGTGTCGACGATCGGCTGGGTTCTGCCCGCGCTGATTTCCGGCGTCACGATCACCGCCATCGTGCTCAACTTGCCGATGGCCGGTCCGCTGCTGCTACGGGCGCTGGTCAGCCAGGACATGTACCTTGCCGGTGCATTCATCTTGATCATGAGCGTGCTGACGCTAATCGGTATGTTGATTTCAGACATCCTGCTGGCGCTGCTCGATCCACGCATCAGGTATCAGTGATGGAACAGGTGACGCTTACTGAAGCTACGCTACTGCCCGCTGCAGGCATGGCCGATGCAGGCCAGTGGAAATTGATGGTCTGGCGTTTCCGGCGTCATCGGCTGGCCGTCGTGTCCCTGGGCATCGTCGTGCTGCTTTACCTGGTCGCGATCTTCGCGGAATTTCTGGCACCTTACGGCCCGGACCTCACGCGCCCCCAATACACCTATGCCCCGCCGCAGGGCATCAGCTTTGTCGACCATGCTGCGGACGGGGCATTGTCGTGGAATCCGCATGCTGCGGGCTATGACATCACCGTGGACCAGGAGGCGATGCGACGCACGTTTACGCCCAATCCCGACAAGATCATGCCGCTAGGCTTTTTCGTGCGGGGTGAACCCTACAAGCTATGGGGCCTGTTCAGCGCAGATCTGCACCTTATTGGTCCAACCAAATCTGGCGAGGTCGTCTACCTGCTGGGCAGCGACCGGCTTGGCCGCGACGTGCTCAGCCGCCTGATCTATGGTACCCGCATCTCGATGTCGATCGGGCTTGTAGGCGTCGTCATTTCGTTGGCGCTCGGGCTCTTTCTGGGGGGCATCTCCGGCTTTTATGGCGGAATCATCGATAGCCTGATCCAGCGCTTGATCGAGGTGGTCAGCGCCATGCCCACTATCCCTCTGTGGATGGGGCTCGCGGCGGCCATCCCTTTGACCTGGGGACCGATCGAAGTTTATTTCACCGTAACCGCCATTGTATCGCTGCTGGGCTGGACCTCACTGGCTCGAGAAGTGCGCGGTCGCTTCTTCTCGCTGCGGGGAGAGGATTTTGTCACCGCGGCGCGCTTTGATGGCGTCGGCGAAATGCGGATCATCTTCCGGCACATGCTGCCATCTATGACCAGCCATGTCCTTGCCATGGTGACACTTGCCGTGCCGGCAATGATTATCGCCGAGACGTCGCTGTCGTTTCTGGGGATAGGCCTCAAGCCGCCTGTGGTCAGCTGGGGGGTGCTTTTGCAAGACGCACAGAATTTACGTGCCATCAGCAGTGCGCCTTGGTTGTTACTGTGGCCGGCGCTCGCGGTCATGGTCGCGGTACTGTCCTTCAATTTCCTCGGCGACGGCTTGCGAGACGCGGCGGACCCTTATGGCGACTGATCTGGCCCCCATCATCAGCGTGCGTGACCTCAACGTGGAGTTCAGGCTCCGCCAAGGCATCGTGCACGCGGTCAAAAATGTCAGTTTTGAACTCAGGCCCGGCCGCACTCTGGGCCTGGTTGGCGAGAGCGGTTCGGGTAAGTCGGTAACGGCGCGAGCGCTGATGCAGCTCGTCGATCCGCCGGGCTATATTGCCAGCGGTGCCATGATGCTGGGCGATACAGACATCGCCAAGCTGGGCCGCCGCGGCCCGGCGATCCGGGCGTTACGTGGCGCTGATATCAGCATGATCTTTCAGGAGCCGATGAGCTCGTTGTCGCCGGTCCACACCATCGGCTCGCAGATCATCGAAGCGCTGCGCCTGCATCTGAAACTTGGCCATGCCGATGCACGCAAGCGCGCCATCGAGCTGCTGCAGCAGGTGGAGATCGCCGATGCACAGCGCAACATCGACCGGTACACTTTCGAGTTTTCTGGCGGCATGCGGCAGCGGGTGATGATTGCCATGGCGCTGGCCTGCAATCCAAGGGTGCTCATCGCCGACGAGCCGACCACGGCGCTTGACGTCACCACGCAGGCCGAAGTGCTGGACCTCATCCGCCGCATCCAGCGCGAGCGCGGCATGGCCATGTTGCTGATAACCCATGACATGGGCGTTGTCGCTGAAGTTGCGGACGATATCGCGGTGATGTATCGCGGGGAAATCGTGGAGGCAGGGCCAGTCGATCAGGTTTTCCATCAAGCCAGCCATCACTATACGCAGCGCCTGTTGAGTTCGGTGCTCAAACTGGAGGGTACTGCCGAACTTAAGGCAGGCCCCGTGGCCGGCGCCGCGCCAATCCTGTCAGTCAAAGGTCTCGGCAAGACCTATCTCGTGGGCGCCGGCGCTTTTGGCGGCCGTGCCAAGTCGAGCTTCCGCGCCGTCAACGACGTGAGCTTCCAGCTCGGGGCGGGTGAGAGTCTGGGCATTGTCGGCGAAAGCGGATCGGGCAAGACCACACTTGGCCGACTTATCATGCGATCGGTCGAGCCAACGGACGGAGAGGTGGTTTTCTCACCCGATGGTGCGCCCGCCATGGACGTGAGATCGCTCGATCGCGCGGGATTGCGTCGCTACTACGAACAGGTTCGTTTCGTCTTTCAGGACCCATTCTCGTCGCTCAATCCGCGCATGAGCGTGCGCGAAATCGTCGGCGAGCCGCTGCACGTCAGCGGCTCGTTGAATGGTCGGGCATTGACCACCCGCGTCCGCGAGCTCCTTGATCTTGTGGGGCTGGATCCCGACGTGATGGGGCGCTATCCGCACGCCTTTTCCGGCGGTCAGCGCCAGCGGATCGGCATTGCCCGCGCCCTTGCGCTAGAGCCAAAGATTCTCATCGCCGACGAACCCACCTCGGCCCTCGATGTCTCGATCCGTAGCCAGATTCTCGATCTACTGCTCGATCTGCAGCGTCGGCTCGGACTGAGCTACATCATGATCAGCCATGACATCGGCGTCATCCGCTATTTCTGCGATCGAGTCGCCGTCATGCGCCAAGGCAAGATCGTGGAAATCGGCGATGCAAAGACGGTGTGTACTGCACCGTCACACCCCTATACCAAGGCACTGATTTCGGCTGTGCCTTATCCAGATCCACGGACGCCGCGCATGAGCCGGCGCGAAAAATACTTTGAAAACTCTGCGTGAAGGAGAAGTCTTATGGTCAAGGTTGCGTTTCTTGGGCTCGGCGTCATGGGTTATCCTATGGCGCACCACCTCAAGGCCAAGGGCCACGAGGTCACGGTCTATAACCGCACCATCGCCACGGCCGAAAAATGGGTTAGCGAAAACGGTGGCCGCCTTGCCGGCACCCCGCGCGAAGCTGCCGATGGCCAGGATGTGGTGTTCGCCTGCGTCGGTAACGACAACGATCTGCGCGAGGTGACGCTGGGTGCCGATGGAGCCTTCCAGGCCATGGGCAAGGGCAAGCTCTTCGTGGACCATACCACCGCATCGGCCGAAATCGCACGCGAACTCTACGCTGCCGCCCATGCCGCTGGTTTCGGCTTCCTCGACGCACCCGTATCGGGCGGTCAGGCCGGCGCGGAAAATGGTCAACTGACGGTCATGGTGGGTGGCGACCCTGCGCCCTTCGAGGTCGGCCAGCCAATCATCATGTCGTTCGCCAAGGCGTGCCGACTGCTCGGGCCGTCCGGTTCGGGCCAGCTTGCCAAGATGATGAACCAGATCTGCATTGCCGGTGTGGTGCAGGGCCTGGCCGAAGCCGTGCATTTCGGCAAGCGTGCGGGCATGGACGTGGAAGCAGTCATCGATGTGATCAGCAAGGGTGCGGCTCAGTCCTGGCAGATGGAAAACCGCTACAAAACCTTGAATGCCGGCAAGTTCGACTTCGGCTTTGCGGTCGACTGGATGCGCAAGGATCTGGGCATCTGCCTCGCCACCGCCAACCAGATCGGCGCCTCGCTGCCGGTGACCGCCCTGGTGGACCAGTTCTACAAGGATGTGCAGCGGATGGGCGGCAACCGCAACGACACCTCCAGCCTGATCCGGC
>NZ_JAQGJV010000023.1 GCF_028290435.1 Devosia sp.
CGACCGTGCTGCCGTTCGCCTCGATCGTTGCCGAAGAATTCGGCGCCACCTTCCCCGAGTTCAAGACGCCAGTCGTCGGTTCGGGCGGCACGGGCGCTGGCCTCAAGCAGTTCTGCGAAGGCGTTGATCTCAACACCACCGATATCGCCAATGCTTCGCGTCCGATCAAGTCGAGCGAAGTCGAAGCTTGCGCCGCCAATGGCGTGACCGATATCCGCGAAGTCCAGTTCGGCTATGACGGCATCGTGTTCGCCTCGGAAGCCACCAAGGGCGATTTCAAGCTGACCCCGCTGATGGTCTACAAGGCCATTGCCGCTCAGGTTCCAGTCGATGGCAAGCTCGTCGCCAACCCCTACACCAACTGGCACGATATCGACGCGTCGCTGCCTGACCAGCCGATCGCCCTGGCCATCCCGGCTTCCAACCATGGCACGCGTGAAGTGTTCCAGCAGAAGGTTGTCGATGCTGGCGCCGAAGAAGCCGGCCTGCCTGCTGACCTGACCGACGAGCAGAAGCTCGCTGCCACCACCACGTTCCGTCAGGACGTCGTTGTCGAGATCTCCGGCGACTACACCGAAACCCTGGCTCGCCTGAAGTCCAATCCCGACACCGTCGGCGTGTTCGGTCTCTCGTTCTATGACGAGAACAAGGACACCCTCAAGGTCGCGACCGTCAACGGCGTCGTGCCGACCAATGACACCGTCGTTTCCGGCGAATACCCTGTGTCGCGTCCGCTCTACTTCTACGTCAAGGGCGCTCACATCGGCCAGATCCCCGGCATCGAAGACTACGTCTCCTACTTCCTGTCCGAAGGCGTTTCGGGCGAGGGCGGTATCCTGGAAGACGCTGGCCTGATCCCGCAGCCAGCCGACAAGACCGCTGAAGTCCTGGCTGCCTTCACCGCCGGCCCGACCAAGTTCTGATTGATCCGACCCGGGCTGCGCTCATCCGAGCGCAGCCTATCCTCTTCGGCCCCCGGGAAAGCGTGACATCGTGAACTCCTTGATAATTGCCGGCCTGCTGATTGTTCTCCTCGGCGTCGCCTATCAGATGGGGTGGTCCAAGAGCCGCGCCCTGGTGACCGCCGATGGCGTCAAGGTTCATTCCCGTTCCCAATACCATGGCTCGCTGGTCGCGATCTGGACCATCATTCCCGCCCTGCTTGTGGTGGGGCTGTGGGCCTATTTCAGCGACAGCGTCACCCACAATTACATCGTCTCCCAGCTCCCTTCCGATCTGGTGATGAGCCTCGACCAGGCTGGCCTCAACGGGGTCATGCAGCGGGTCCAGGCGATTGCCTCGGGTTATGGCGTTGCCGGCGAGGTGCAGCCTTACGAACAGAGCGCCGGCGAGGCTTTGCGCCAGTTCCAGTTCATTACCTTCCTCGTGGTGATCGCCGCGGCGGCCGGCACCGGCATCCTGGCGCTGCTCTATGCCCGCGGCAAGATCACCGCCCGCCTGCGCGCCCGCAATAGCGTGGAGCGGATCGTGACGATCCTGCTGCTGCTGTGCTCGGCCATCGCCATCCTGACCACGGTGGGCATCGTTGCCTCGCTGGTCACCGAGGCCTTCAAGTTCTTCACCTTCATCAGCCCCGCGGATTTCTTCTTCGGCACCGTCTGGGCCCCCAAATTCGCCACCACGGCTTCGGGCGATGCCGGCCAATACGGCATCCTGCCGCTGCTGACTGGCACGCTGATGGTCTCGATCATCGCCATGCTGGTGGCGGTCCCGGTCGGGCTGATGACGGCGGTCTATCTCAGCCAATATGCCCCGCGCAGCGTACGCGCCGTAGTCAAGCCGATCATCGAAATCCTGGCCGGTATCCCCACCATCGTCTATGGCTTCTTTGCCCTGGTGACGGTTGGGCCGTTCTTGGCCGGTATCGGCGGCGCCATTGGGCTGCAGGTCAGCGCCACCAGCGCGCTCACCGCCGGTATCGTCATGGGCATCATGATCATCCCGTTCATCTCCTCGCTTTCTGACGACATCCTCAACCAGGTGCCGCTGGCGATGCGCGACGGTGCCTTCGGGTTGGGCGCCACCAAGTCCGAAACCATCCGCAACGTGCTGCTGCCGGCCGCTCTGCCCGGTATTGTCGGCGCCTTCCTCCTCGCCATCAGCCGCGCCATTGGTGAAACCATGATCGTGGTGCTGGCGGCGGGCAATAGCCCGGTCCTGCGCGGCAATCCGCTGCAGCCGGTGTCCACCATCACCGTTTCGATCGTCAACCAGCTCACCGGCGATACCGATTTCGCCGGGCCGCAATCGCTGGTCGGCTTCGCGCTGGGTCTCACCCTGTTCGTGATGACCCTGGTGCTCAATATTGTCGCGCTCTACATCGTCCGCCGCTTCCGGGAGCAGTACGAATAATCATGGCCAATACAACAGCTTCCGCGATCTCGACTGGCCTACAGGCCTCACGCGACCGCACCAAACTGATCCGTGACGGCCTGCGCAAGCGGCACACCACCGAGGCCATCTTCAAATGGTCGGGCCTCGGCGCCATCGTGCTGGCATTGGGCTTTGTGGCGATCCTCTTTGCCGACGTGCTGGTCAAGGGCATTCCGGCCTTCACGCAGGCCAATCTGCATCTGACGGTTACTTACGATCCAGCGATCATCAAGATCGAGCCGGCCCCGGTTCGTG
>NZ_JAQGJV010000041.1 GCF_028290435.1 Devosia sp.
TCAACGCCTTCGCAGAACTGCTTGAGGCCAGCGCCCGTGCCGCCCGAACCGACGACTGGCGTCTTGAACTCGGGGAAGGTGGCGCCGAATTCTTCGGCAACGATCGAGGCGAACGGCAGCACGGTCGAGGAACCCGAGACCTGGATGGTGTCGCGCGACTGAGCGAAAGCGCCGGTCGTGCCCATGGCGGCCAGCGCGATGACAGCAACACCGGTGAGGAGTGCGGTTTTCATTGAGATTTCCCTTTCGGAATTCATTTTTTAACCTGGCTGGCCAATCTGGCTTGGATCGGGGCCGCCCTGTGACGCGGCAGACCATAGGAGTGCCCGGCGACAGTTTTATTGCAGTTGGGCCACGGATTTGTGACAGGTTAAGACGTTGAAATCAAAAGGATTTCATTGTACTAATTCAAAAATGACACTGTCACAAAGGCTCAAAAATGACATCACGACAGGGCCATTCCCAAGTCTCGTCGCGCGATTTTTGAGTGTGCACGTGTGCAAGATCACCCCTCGTCATCGGGTGCGATCAGACGGTCGCCAGATAGGCTAATCAGGGACGCGCAACAGCCAGATGACGTGTCAGACGATCACGTCTTCTTCACTGTCCAGCAGCCGGGCGAGAATGGTCAGGCCACGCTCCAGCCCGCTTCGGGTCGGCGGCGCCATGATGCAGAGCCGTACGCCCCCGACGCTGGACGAGCCGACCTGGGTGGCGCCGGGCGGGGTGATCCGCACCCGCGCCTCACTGGCGCGGCGCGCCAGGCGTTCCGCCGCCAGCGGGCTCATCGGCAACCAGATATGGGGCGCACCCTTGGGCATGGGCAGGCTGGCAATCTTGAAAATCTGCTGCGCCATATTCTGCCGGGCCTGCGCTTCATCGCGCAACAATGCCGCGGTGCGGGTCGCGGCCCCTGTTTCGATCAACGCCGCCGCCAGTTCCGCGACAAAGGGCGGAAGACCCCAGCTCTCGGCGCGCATCCGCTTGGCAACCCCGGCCCGCATCGGCCGCGGTGGCACCATGACGCCGAGACGCATTAGCGGCGTCAGGCTCTTGGACAGGCTGGTCACGAAGATGGCGCTGTCGGGCGCGATGTCTTTATAGGTCAGCGGACCCTTGGCCGCGTAGAGTCCATAGATATCGTCCTCGACGATGAAAGCGTCATGCCGCGCCGCGACCGCCGCAATGGCCCGCCGCCGTTCGGGACCGGTCTCGAAGCCCAGCGGGTTCTGGCACACCGGGGTCGTATAGATGATCTTGCAATGGTTGGCCGCCAACACCGCATCAAGCGCATCGGGAACCATGCCCTCCGCGTCGGTGATCACGGGTAGCATGGTGAGGCCCAGATTTCCGGCCGCCGCGATAGCGCCCGGAAACGTCGCGCCCTCGGTGGCGATTGTCGCCGAGCGGTCCTTCAGCGCCGCAAAGGCCAAGTGGATACCCTGCTGCGCACCATTGGTGAGGATAATGTCGTCGGCCGTCGCAGTCTGCCGAGTGCCGCTTAGCCAGCCGGCGACCACGCTGCGCTGCGCATCCGTGCCGCCGTGATCGACATAACCGCCATTGGCCAATTGTAGCGCCCGGCGCGTGGCGATTTCGGCGGCTTCCGCCAGCGCCTCATAGCCCAGCAAAGGCGGCGGGGCATTGATCGTGAGATCGACAATATCATTGGCATCGGACGACACGCCCCGCTCCAGCACAAACGTGCCGCGCCCGATTTCGCCGCGCACCAGGCCTCGATCGCTGAGCGCATCAACGGCGCGGGTAACAGTGCCGATGGAGACGCCGAACCGTTCGGCCAGATTGCGGTGGGTCGGCAAACGCGCACCCGGTTTGAAATCGCCGCTATCGATAGCGCTGACAAGCGCACTGGCCAATCGCTCATGCAGGGCCAGATCGCTGTCAGGCAAGAGGTGTTGGCCAGGCGTCATTGTATCGCATGTCTCACGATTGTATCGCTTCTAAGGAGTCTATGACGATACAATAGCTGAACCAATCGGACGTTCCATTGCTGTGGAGGCGCGTGCGTAGCGTTTACGCATCATATCTATCAGAGTCGGGAATTCGTGACATCCCGCACGGTTTCGTGCCCCAGCCGAGGCGCTCTTTCCCGGTGAAGGGACCCATCACTATCCTCCACGGAAATTAAGGTCAATAGTATTGACATAACAATCCCATCAGTATTGTATCTATCATATCAGCTATAGGTGATACAATGCCTACTTATGCCCTGCCCCGCCTGTCGACCCGCGCACTGGCCATGAAGGCCTCGGAAATCCGCGAACTACTCAAGCTGGTATCGCGTCCGAGCATGACCTCGTTTGCGGGCGGCATTCCCGATCCGGCGCTGTTCAATGTGGGGCTGTTCCAGGACGCCTATCGGCAGACCTTTGCCGGTCCGTCGATTGCGCGCGAGGCGCTGCAATATTCGACTACCGAGGGCTATCTGCCCCTGCGCCAGTGGATCGCCGGACGCATGGCAGGAATGGGCGTCGCCTGCGCACCCGACAACATCCTGATCACCGGTGGCTCGCAGCAGGGGCTGGACCTGATCGGCAAGCTGGTGATTGACGCGGGCGACACCGTGGCCACTGCCCAGCCGACCTATTTGGGCGCGCTGCAGGCTTTTTCCGCCTATCAGCCCACGTTTGAGGCACTGGATGCGCCCCGCGCGGCCTGCCCTGCCAAGCTGATCTATCTGGTGCCCGATTTCGCCAATCCGACTGGCGAGACCATGAGTCTCAAGGCCCGTCATGCGGCATTGGCGCAGGCGGATGCCATGGGCGCGCTGATCGTCGAGGACGCGGCCTATTCGGCGCTGCGTTATGACGGGCAGGACCTCCCCACGATCGCGGCGCTGGACCAAGCGCGCACCGGCAGCATCGAAAGCACCCGCACGCTCTATTGCGGCACGTTTTCCAAGACCTTGTCGCCCGGCATGCGGGTGGGCTGGATTTGCGGCCCGGCGGCGCTGATCCGCCCGCTGGTGCTGCTCAAGCAGGGGGCGGACCTGCATACGGCGACCATCAACCAGATCATCATTCACCACGCGGCGGTGGACAGCTTTGACGCGCAGGTGACCCGGATTCGCTCGGTGTACCGCACGCGGCGCGACGCCATGCTGGCGGCCTTGCAGCGCTACGCGCCGGAGGGCGTGCACTGGACACGGCCCGAGGGTGGGATGTTCGTGTGGGTGACGCTGCCTAGGCATATCGATGCCGGCGACCTGCTCAAGCAAGCGCTGCGGGCCGATATCGCCTTCGTGCCGGGCTCGGCGTTTTTCCCGGATGGCTCAGGGAAAAACACCATGCGGCTGAGCTTCTCGCTGTGCGACGAGGCACAGATCGAAGGGGGAATTTATAAGTTGTGCGAACTGGTTGGGCAGGTCGCGCGGCGAGTGGAAATGGTGGTGGGGGCTTAAGGACAGCGCCAAGCGTGCGGACAGAGTCCCCCTCACCCGCCCTCCGCTTCGCTCGGGCACCCTCTCCCCGATGGGGAGAGGGATACGGCTAGCGCAGCCTCTTATTCTTCTCCCCATTGGGGAGAAGGTGGCCCAAAGGGCCGGATGAGGGGGACCGCTTCAGCGACCACGATATGTCGAACGATCCCTGGATGGGCCCCGGCCTGCGCCGGGGTGACACCGAGTTTGTGGAGTGGCTTCGGCCTAACCCGCAGCCGTATAAGCCGTCTTCACCACCGTGAAGAACTCGTTGGCATACTTACCCTGCTCGCGCGGTCCCATGCTCGAAGCCTTGCGACCACCAAACGGCACGTGGAAATCGACACCGGCAGTCGGCACATTGACCATCACCATGCCGGCTTCCGAGTTGCGCTTGAAGTGCGTGGCGTATTTCAGCGACGTCGTCACGATACCCGCCGATAACCCAAACTCAGTATCGTTCGCGGTGGCCAAAGCCTCGTCATAGTCCTTAACGCGGATGACGCTGGCGACGGGCCCGAAGATTTCCTCGCGGGAAATGCGCATCTGGTTGGTGGCTTCGGTGAACAGCGTCGGCTGCAGGTAAAAGCCTTCGGTCGCGCCCTTCACCAATTCGCCGCCGGCCGCAAGCTTGGCGCCTTCGGCCTTGCCGATGGCGATGTAATCAGTGTCCTGCTTGAGCTGGCTGGCATCGACAACGGGGCCGATTTCCGTGTCCTTGTGCAAGGCATCGCCGACGCGCAGATTGCGGACGCGCTCGCCCAGAGCCGCCACGAATGCATCATGGATACCTTCGGTGACGATGACACGCGATGACGCCGTGCAGCGCTGGCCGGTGGAGAAGAACGCCGACTGTGCCACCGATTCCACCGCGACCTTGAGGTCGGCGTCATCGAGCACGACCGTGGGGTTCTTGCCGCCCATTTCGAGCTGGAACTTGCGCCCCACTTCGATCGAGGCCAGCGCCACGCGCTTACCGGTACCGACCGAGCCGGTGAAGGTGATGGCGTTGACGTCCTTGGATTCCAGCATGGTCTGGCCGACGACCGACCCCTTGCCCATCACCAGGTTCAGCACGCCCTTGGGCAGGCCGGCGCGGACGAGAATGTCTACAATGGCCCAGGTCGAGCCAGGGACCAGATCGGCCGGCTTGATCACGACGGTATTGCCATAGGCCAAAGCCGGAGCGATCTTCCAGGTCGGAATGGCGATAGGGAAATTCCACGGCGTGATGATGCCGACGACGCCGATCGGCTCGCGGGTGATCTCGACACCGACGCCGGGGCGCACCGACGGGATGATCTCGCCGGCCAGGCGCAGCACTTCACCGGCAAAGAAATCGAAAATCTGCGCGGCGCGGGTGACTTCGCCAATGGCTTCGGGAAGGGTCTTGCCCTCCTCGCGCGCCAGTAATTCGCCCAGCTCAGCCTTGCGGGCCAGGATTTCCTGGGAGGTTTTGCTGAGGATCGCATGGCGCTCCAGAATACCCGAGCGGGCCCAGGCGGGGAACGCGGCCTTGGCGGCGGCGATCGCCTGCTTGGTCTCGTCGGCGGATGCCTGCGCGTAAACGCCCACCACGTCATTGATATTGGACGGGTTGATGTTGTCGCGCCCCTCAGTGCCGACCCATTCGCCGCCGATGAGGTTCTGATGCAATGTCATGGTGAGATGCCTTTTGAGAGGAATTCAGAGAAGGTTGGCCGCAGCGAGATCGCGCAGCAAGTGGCTGGTGCCATAGGTCCAGGCGGGGGCGAGCGTCGACAAGTTCACCCTGTTAGATAGTGTGCCCAGGCTCGATGTCGAGATCGAAACGGTATCGCCGAGCTTGTGCGTGAAGCCCTTGCCGACGCCGTCGCGGTCCTTGACCGGCGCGAACATCGTGCCGAGATACAGCACCAGCCCGTCGGGATATTGATGGTGACGGCCGATGGTGGCCTCGACGAGCGATTGCGGCGTACGCGAAATCTGGCTCATCGAGGAATGCCCATCGAGCACAAAGCCATCCTCCCCCTCGACGCGCAGGGCGATTTCGGCCTGGCTGATGGTGTCGATCGTGAATTTGCCATCGAAGAGCCGGACGAACGGCCCCAGCGAAGCCGAAGCGTTATTGTCCTTGGCCTTGCCCAGCAGCAGGGCCGAGCGGCCCTCGACATCGCGCAGGTTGACGTCATTGCCCAGGGTGGCACCGACGATCTTGCCGGCGCTCGACACCAGCAGCGCGACTTCCGGCTCTGGATTGTTCCAACTCGAAATCGGATGCAGCCCCACATCGGCGCCAAACCCCACCGACGCCATGGTCGGCGCCTTGGTGAAAATCTCGGCGTCCGGCCCGATGCCCACCTCGAGATACTGGCTCCAGACACCCTTGGCGATCAGCGCCGCCTTGACCCGCATGGCAGTTTCCGAGCCCGGAACCAGCTGACTCAGATCGGTGCCGATCAGCTCGAGAATTTCCCCGCGCAGCGCATCGGCACGCGCCTTGTCGCCCCGCGCCTGCTCTTCGATCACCCGCTCCAGCAGCGACACCACGAAGGTGACGCCCGAAGCCTTGATGGCCTGCAGGTCGATGGGCGACAGCAGCACCGGCTTGGCGGAATCGGTAACGCGCGCCCAGCTATTGGCGATGATCGCATCGGCCGAACCAATGGACTTGCCCGGCGCTGCAGCCACATAACCCGACGGATCGGCGCTCTCGGCGATATCGCGCACCGTGGCCATGCCGCGCGCGGTGATATCGACCAGCTCGCCATCCCGCACCGTCACGATGAGCGGATGGGAAATGCCCGGAACGCGGGCACGCCCCAGCAAAACGCCGTCGGCGGGATAGATCACTTCGCTCATGCCGGTCCCCTGAAATGTTAGTGGCTGAGTAACCCGCCCCACCCCTGTCGCGCAAGGTTTATGGACCTCGATGTGGCTGATCCCTTCGCCGCACGTGTTTCCACAGCCCGTTCAAGTTCGGTTCAGGTATGCCCCATTATGGACGCATTAGGTGGCGAAGTGTCGCCGCCACGCCTTCAAGGAGTTCTTCTTATGCGTCCCCTGATCGGTCTTATTCCCTTCGCCCTGCTCGCCAGCATGTCCCTGCCCGCTTTCGCCGGCACCATCTCGATCGCCGGCCATGGCGAAGTCACCGCGTCCCCGGACACCGCCTTCGTGACCTCCGGCGTGACTACCCAGGGCGCAAGCGCGCGCGAGGCATTGGACCTGAACACCAAGGCAATGGCCGACCTGCTGGCTGAACTCAAGGCTTCGGGCATTGCCGAACGCGACGTGCAGACCTCGGGTTTTTCGGTCAGCCCGAACTATGTTTATACCGAAGAGCGCGATGCCAATGGCTATACGCTGCCGCCCAAGATCAATGGCTATCAGGTCAGCAATACCGTGACGGTGCGTGTGCGTGCTCTCGATACGCTGGGCGCGATCCTGGATAAATCCGTGACCGTGGGCGCCAATACCATCAACGGCGTCAGCTTCAGCGTTTCCGATCCGAGCGAACTGCTCAACGAAGCCCGCAAGGCGGCCTTTGCCGATGCTCGCGCCAAGGCGGAACTCTATGCCACCGCGGCCGGCGCCAAGCTGGACGACATCGTATCGATCAACGAAGGCCAGGATATTGGCCAGCCGCAGCCCTACATGTTCAAGGACATGGCGGCGGCAGCGCCGCGCGCCGATGTGCCGATCGCGGCCGGGGAACTCAGCTTTGCCATCAACGTTTCGGTTCAGTGGGACCTGGAAGACGCCGGCAAGTAACCCAAACCCTCCCAAGGGGCTTGGACGGTGGGGATGGCCTTCGTAGTCAACCGTCCCCACCAACCTAATTCAAAGGCCGGACGCAAGTCCGGCCTTTGTCATTTTCAGCCTAGCCGTAGACCACCTTCCACAGCATGTTCAGCCCCACGAACACCAGGAACCCCGCAAAAACGTACTTGAGCGTTTTCTGGTCCAGCCGGTGCGCAATGGTGGCGCCCAGCGGGGCGAAAATGGCAGCCAGCACGGCGACCAATACCAGCGCCGGCAGGTTGATATAGCCCAGGCTCAGCGGCGGCACGCCGGCCACGCCCCAGCCCGAAACGATGTAGCCACCAGTGCCGGAAATGGCGATGGCGACGCCCAGCGCCGCCGAGGTGCCCACCGCCGCATGCATCTTGGCGCCGAACGCCACCAGCGTCGGCACACTGAGGGAACCGCCGCCAATGCCCATCAGCGCCGAGATGAAGCCGACCACAAACGCCGAAATCCGGTGCGTCAGGCCAGAGCCATGCAGATGGCCCATCACCTTGTCCTGGAAGCCGAACACGATATTGGCGGCAATGACGAAGGCCATGACCGCAAAGACCACCCGCAGCACGTCGCCCGACAGGAACGCGGCCGCCACGCCACCGATCAGCGTGCCGATGACGATGAACGGCACCCACAGCTTGAGCGTGGGCATATCCAGCGCCCCGCGCTTTTGGTGCGCCCGTGCGCTCATGATGCCGGTCGGGATGATGATGGCGAGCGACGTGCCCACCGCCACGTGTTGCACCACGTCACTGCCATAGCCGAGCACCGATAGCGCCGTCGACAGCGCTGGCACAATGATGGCGCCTCCGCCAATGCCGAGCAGCCCCGCCGCAATGCCCGAACAGACACCGGTGACCAAAAGGCCAACCACGAAGGGCCAGTATGACAGGAGTGAACCCCAGTCCATCATGCGTCTCCAATAATATGCAGCACCACCTCGCGCCGATGCGGGCTCGTGCGGTGCTCGAACAGATAAATGCCCTGCCAGGTGCCGAACACCGGACTGCCTTGGGCGATGGGAATGGCGATCGAGGTCTGGGTCAGCGCCGCCTTGATATGGGCGGGCATGTCGTCGGCGCCCTCGGTGGTGTGGACGATCCAGTCCATGCCCTGCGGCACCAAACGACGAAAGAAGCCGTCGAGATCGGTCTTGACGTCGTCGTCGGCATTTTCCTGGATCAGCAGCGAACAGGACGTGTGGCGGCAATAGACGGTCAACAGCCCCGTAGCCACGCCCGATGCCTCCACGAAGCGGCGCACGTCACGGGTAAACTCGTAGAGTGCGGCGCCATTGGTGGAAACGGTGAGCGTATCGAGAGCTTGCAGCATGGCGGGTCCGGCAGTGTGCCTCCGGCCTAACACGGCTTGGCTCTGGCGGCCAGCGCCGCATTGGCGCCATCATCGGCCATTCATGTTCGATTGCCTGCCTGCGGAACCTTGGCACAAGTCCAAGCGTTGCGGGCATTACGAGGGGATTTGCATCACATCGATAATCTTGGCGCCGTTCAGTCTCGGTTCAGACTGGCGCCGTGATGCTGGTACCAAGTGTCTGTCGACCACAAAGGAATCACTATGCGCATTCGAAACTGGCTCCTCGCGAGCACCAGCCTGGGAATAATGATTTTCGCGCCCATACCGGTCTTCGCGCAGGACGCTCCAGCACCGGAATTGCCGCAGCAGTGTATCGACGCCGGGATCACCGATTTCGACGCCTGCGTCGCCGCCATGTCGGCTGCACCGGCACCGGCGCCCGCTCCCGAAGCCGCCCCGGCACCTGAGGCTGCGCCTGAACCAGCGCCAGCCCCGGAAGCCGCTCCCGCACCGGAGCCGGCGCCGGAAGCTGCGCCTGAGCCCGCCCCCGCTCCCGAAGCTGCTCCAGAGCCGGCGCCTGCCCCTGAGGTTGCGCCCGAACCGGCACCCGAGCCTGAGGCTGCCCCTGAACCGGCACCGGCCCCTGAGGCCGCTCCGGCGCCTGAAGCCGCACCGGCCCCAGAGGCCGCGCCCGCCGTGGAAGCCGCCCCGGCTTCAGAAGCCGCTCCGGCCCCTGAAGCTGCTCCCGCTCCGGAAGCCGCACCGGCTCCAGAGGCCGCCCCGGCCCCGGAAGCTGCTCCCGCTCCAGAAGCTGCACCGGCTCCGGAGGCCGCACCGGCTCCAGAGGCTGCGCCTGCCCCGGAAGCCGCCCCGGCCCCTGAAGCTGCTCCCGCTCCGGTCAACGCCAATCTGCAGGCCGACCTGCAAGCACAGGTTGATGCCTACGACACCGCCCTTGCCGACCTGATGTCGGGTGGCGATGCCACCGCGGCCCAGGCCAATATGGACGCTGCCCGCGCTCAGATCGCCAGCATTTGTGCTGCCGCCGGCCAGGCCGACGCCAATGCGTGCCTTGCCGCCAATGGCCTGAAGCTCACCGAAGTGCCCGGCCTCACCCCGGCGGCGCCAGCGCCGGCCGAACAGACCCCGGCTGAACAGCCGGTTGGCGAAGCTCCCGTTGACGCCACGGGCCAGCCGGTCGAAGTGATCCAGAACCTGCCGCAGGGCATCACGCAGGAGCAGGTTGCTCCGGTGCTCGACAGCGCCAAGGACTTCGAAGCCGCTCCTGCACCCGCCGATGGCCAGCCCGCCGCCGCAGTGGTGCCCGAGGCGCCCGTTGCCCCGCCACCGGAAAACGATGCCGCCGCTCAAGCCGCCTTTGCGCCTGCAGAAGCCGCTCGCGTCTCGGTCACCGAGGAACAGGGCGAACAGGTGACTGCTGCCGCCGTCGCGCCGACCGTGGTGCCGCAGAACGTGACGATCATCAACCAGACTAATGTCGTCAACAACATCACCAACAACACGACGAACAACACCACCAACAATACCCAGAACAACACGCAGACCAATATCGGCCAGCAGACCAATATCGAACAGAACGACCTGCGCCAGACCACCTATGGTGATCAGCTGACCCAGGTCATCCTGCAGATTGGTACGCAGTTGATCGTCAACACCCCCGGCCAGGATACCGACCGGTATTTCGACAACCAGCAGGATGAGGTGTTCTACGAAAACCTCAGCAACGGCCGCGTTCGCGAGACCATTACGCGTCCTGATGGCACCCAGATCGTCACCGTGCGCAACCGCAATGGCGACGTGCTGCGTCGCTCGCGCTTCTCGCCCGACGGCCGCGAAACCGTGCTCGCCTATTTCGATGATCGTTACGACAACGATCTGCTGGAATGGCGGGATCCGGGCCAGGATCTGCCTCCGCTGCGCCTCAACATCCCGGTCCGCGATTACGTGCTTGACGCCGAGGATGCCGATCAGAACGATGTCGAAGTGTTCTTCCGCCAGCCGCCCGTCGAGCAGGTCGCTCGCCTCTATTCGATCGACGAGGTCAAGCGGTCTTCGCGTGTGCGTGACAGCGTGCGCAAGCTCGAAGTGGGCGGCCTGACCTTCGATAGCGGTGCGGCAACCATCAGCCGTGACCAGGTTGCGGCCCTCAGCAACGTGGCCAACGCCATGCTTGGGCTGCTGGCCAACAACCCGGCTGAAACCTTCCTGATCGAAGGCCATACCGATGCCGTCGGTACCGATATCAAGAACCTGCAGCTCAGCGACCTGCGCGCCGCCACGGTTGCCCGCATCCTGACCGACTTCTACAAGGTGCCGCCGGAAAACCTGGCGACCCAGGGCTATGGCGAACGCTATCTGCGCATCCGCACAGATGCCGCCGAACGCGAAAACCGCCGCGTCACCATCCGCCGCATTACGCCGCTGATTACGATGGCCAGCAACTAATCTGAACCAAAGCTGAACATGAAGGCCGGGCACATCGCCCGGCCTTTTTTCTTTTTTTGGCCCGGTAACGATCCGGCCAACTTGTGACTGTGCGACGGTCTAGATTTCAGTATAGCTGCTGACTAAATTCTGCAGCGGCATAAGGACCTTCAATGCGTTTTCGTTTTTGGCTTGCCGTTGTCGGCTTCTCTACTGTGCTGGCAGCACCCGCATTCGCGCAGGAAGACATGCCTGAGGAATGCGCGGGCTTTGCAAGCTATGACGAATGTCTGGCTGCCCTGCAGGGCGCCGCACCGGCCGAGGAACCGGTTTATGAGGAACCTGCTCCTGAAGAGCCCGTCTACGAAGAACCCGCCTATGAGGAGCCTGCGCCGGAAGAGCCCGTCTACGAGGAACCGGCCCCTGAAGAACCAGTCTATCAGGAGCCTGCTCCCGAGGAGCCCGTCTACGACGAGCCCGCCCCCGAGGAACCCGTCTACCAGGAACCCGCTCCCGAAGAGCCAGCCTACGACGAGCCGGCGGCCGAAGAGCCTGTCTATGATGAACCTGCGCCCGAGGAGCCGGTTTATGATGAGCCAGCCCCTGAGGAACCTGTTTACGACGAACCGGCAGCGGATGAGCCTGTCTATGACGAGCCCACGCCCGATCCATCGGTAGACGAGGCTACGCCCGACGATACGACGGCGGTCGAGAACGAGACCACGCAGGAAGAGCCCGTCGCCGACCCTGAAATGAGCGATGACGAGCCGGTGGTCGTGCCGGACACTACCGACGAAGAGACTGCCGTCGAACCCCAAACCACCGAAGAAGACACCGCCGTCGAGCCCGACGCGAACCAAGAACAAACCGATGTCACCGCCGACCAGGTTGCTGACCCCGATCTCGTTGTCGAGGACGACGCGGATGTCGAGCCGATGGCCGCAGAAGCTCTCGCAGAGGACGATCCGATCGCCGACCTGCCGGCCGAGGAACTCTCCACCGCGAGCGAACCGCTGGCCGACGGCGAATCAGCCGAGAATTCTGCGCCCCTGTTCGACAGCGCCAAGGATGGCACAGTCGACATGGAAGCGGACACTGACGAGGACGTCGAAGCGCCCGTAAGCGACGAGCAGGCGCAGGTTATGGCAGAGGTGACACCCGAGCAGATCGTCGAGGCCAATGCGGCTCCGGGCGAACGGTTGGCCGCCGCTCCTCAAGTGGTGACGCCGCAGAACGTCACCATCATCAACAACGTCCAGAACACCTATATCTACGAGACCAACAACACCGTCATCATCAACAATTCCTACGCCGACCGTGACCGCATTTTCGGCCGCGACGACAACTATCAGTTCGACCAGATCGGCGATAACCGCTTCCGCGAAACCGTCTATCGCGACGACGGCTCGGTTGTCGTCACCACGCGCGACCAATACGGCAATATCCTCGAGCGCTACCGCACCGACCCCTATGGCGATACCTATGTGATGGCCTATTTCGACCCGGCCTATTACGATGACATGCAATATTGGGGCGACCCCGGCATCGACCTGCCGCCGCTGCGCATCACCATCTCGATCCGCGACTACGCGCTGGATTGGCGCTACGCCGATGCAGCCCGGATTGCGCGGTTCTTCGCCGAACCCCCGCTGGAGCGTGCCCGCCGCATCTATTCAATCGACGAAGTCAAGCGCTCTGCCCGCCTGCGGGACAGCCTGCGCCGGCTCGAAGTCAACGATCTGAACTTTGCCTCGGGCTCGGCCAACCTCAGCCGCAGCCAGGTCAATGGGCTGAGCCGCCTCGCCGAGGCCATGTCGACCTTGCTCGAGCAGAACCCGGGCGAAACCTTCCTCATCGAAGGTCACACCGACGCCACCGGTTCGGATCGCGATAACCTGATCCTGTCGGACCAGCGCGCCAGCAATGTCGCGCGCATCCTGACCCAGTATTACGATATCCCGCCGGAAAACTTGGCGACCCAGGGCTATGGCGAGCGTTACCTGCGGATCAGGACGCCGCGTGCCGAGGCACAGAACCGCCGCGTCACCATCCGCCGCATCACACCTTTGGTGACGCCGTACTTCGCCAGCCGGTAAGATGAACGGACAACCGCAGGTCTATTCGACCTGCGTTCATGATCAATCGGTCATACCAATCGTGCCGGATGCGAGGGCCTCCGACAGGGGGTTCGCCAAGGCTCAAGGCGCCAGCTAAGTCCTCGGCGAACCCCGCTGGCCCACTTATTCTTCTCCCCGTCGGGGAGAAGGTGGCGCCCGATGAAGGCGCCTAAGTCTCGGACCGCCCCATCTGCTCGCGCACAAACGCCCCGATCTCGGCGATCGCCTGCGCCGCTTCGGGCACATAGGACTGGACGTGGAACACGTGCCACAGCCCGGGCCACACCTTCAGAATCGTCTCCACCCCAGCCGCCTGTGCCTTCTGCGCGAACAGCACCGAGTCATCCACCATCACCTCGTCGCCACCGGCATGGATCAGCAGCGGCGGCAGTCCGGCGGGATCGGAGAATAGTGGCGACAGCATCGGATCGGCCGGATCGCGATTGCCCGCATACCACAGCCCTGCCTCGCGCAGTCCCTCGCGCGTGATGATCGGGTCCTTGGCGCGCAGCGTTTCATAAGACGGGCTGGAGACCGTCAGATCGGTCCACGGCGCCATCAGCACTGCTGCCAGCGGCATTTTGGCATTGGCCTCGCGTAGGGCCAGCAGCATCGACAGCGCCAGCCCGCCCCCGGCGGAGTCACCACCCACCACCACATCGGCCTCGCTCAAACCCTGGCTCAGCAACCAGCCATAGGCCAGCAGCGCATCCTTGACGCCGGCCGGGAACGGATGCTCGGGCGCCAGCCGATAATCGGGCACCAGCACCCGCATCCCGGTGGCCGCCGCCAGATTAGCCGCCATGCGCCGATGCGTCTTGGGCGAGCCTGCATTATAGCCGCCACCGTGCAGTAGCAGGAACACCTTGCCCGCCTGGCTCTGCGGCATGGTCACCCATTCGCCCGGCACGCCGCCGGCAATCACCGCCTCCACCACCGCCCCTTCGGGCAGCGTATGGGTGGTGAGGCACTCGTCCTCCCACTGGCGCCGGTTCTCCGTCAGTGTCAGGCCCACCTTTTTGGGCCTGGCAAACAGAATGTCGATTTCCTTGCGTGCGTCGTCGCTGATCATCGGTTTCCCCTCCGCGGTTTTGCCAGCATCAGTGCCGATCCGGGCGCCGCCGACAAGCCCCTATGCAGCCCGGGCCCTTGTTTGGCCGGCAAATCTTGCTATTGGGGGTTCTCGCAGTGGAGCCGAGCATGAAGCAGCTGGAAATTTTCGTCGAGAAGGTCATCCTGGCGTCGCGTTGGCTGCTGGTCGTCTTTTATATCGGGCTGGGCCTGGCGCTGGCGATCTATGCCGCCTCGTTCATCTTCAAGCTCTGGGAATTCGCCAGCCATGTCTTTGAGATGGACGATACCGAAACCATCCTCAAGGTGCTGGGGCTGATCGACGCCGCGCTGATCGCCAGCCTCGTCGTCATGGTCATCATCTCGGGCTACGAGAACTTCGTCTCGCGCTTCGACAATGAGGACGACGTGCACTGGCTGGGCCAGATCGATGCCGGCTCGCTCAAAATCAAGGTGGCCTCCACTATCGTCGCCATCTCCTCGATCCACCTGCTGCAGATTTTTCTCAACGTGCCGAAATATACCGACACCCAGATCATGTGGTTCACCATCATCCACCTGGCTTTCGTGGTTTCGGCAGTGTTCCTGGCGATCATCGACCGCATCTCCAAAAAGCCGGGAAAAGACAAAGAACCCGATCTTTAGAGGCGATTATTTCGTCCTAGCTGTGGAAAAATCCCGGCTACCGGGCGATTTTTTGCGCGCAATCTTTTGAAAATTCAGCGCTTTTGGGCGGCCGGGCACGTATCTCAGCGTGATCACGGAATCGGGAACGATTTCGGAAAACCCGCGTTTCTTTGCCATAGCGTGCAACAAAGGAGCGCAATCATGGCTACCCCAGAACGCGATACAGTTTACACCAATGACGGCACCCGCACTGTCTATACCCGCGAAAGCAATGGTACGGGCTGGTTCGTCGGCATCATTGTGGTCCTGGCACTGCTTGCCATCGGCTATCTGGTCTTCTCGGCCAATTCGGGCCCATCGACCGCAGTCGATACAAGCGCCAGCCCAGCAATCACGTCCACAGATTCGGGCGCCGCAGCCCCCGCACCGATGACCGAAGCTCCGGCAACCGATACCGCCCCGGCTCCGATGACCGAGGCACCGGCTACCCCTGACGCAGCCCCCGCGACCCCGGCTCCGGCCGTTGATGCGGCTCCGGCTACGCCCGCCGCCCCGGCTACTGACACCACCACGCCGGCTCCGACGGCTCCATAATTTAAAGCGTCCCCGACGCCTCAGCACTCCCTCTGAGGCGTCACTTAAAGCCCCGGCCGCCCCGCCGGGGCTTTTCTTTGCCTGAAAACGCTACTTGCTGCACTGCCAGCGGACGACGCTGCAACCACGATCGTGCGAGCGGCAGGCGTTGACGGCGTTGCTCTGCGCCGAATTGCCCGTGGTGCCCCAATCGGCACCCCAGCCACCATTGCGGCCCACCGCCACAGCCCCGCAGGCATTGCGGAAACTGATCGCATATTCGCAATCGCCACCGCGGCAATAGCTGGCCGCAGCCCGTTCCGCCTGGCGCTGGGTATCGTAATTGTGCGAAAATCCGGTCGCGTGCGTGCTCGGCGAATAGTAGATCGAGCCCCATTCCACAGCTTGCGCGCCGCTGGTGGCGGCCGTCAGCAGCATCAGCGCGGCCAAGATCAGTCCGATCGATTTGCTCATTTATGCATCCTCAAAAGATGGCGCGACATTACGTCGTAGCGGCCCGCCTTGCGAAGCCCCATTCGGCTTCCCACTTCACATGAAAACCAAGGGAGCCAGCCATGTTCAATATCGACCAGATTCTCAAAGCCCTGCAAACCGATCCCAACACGCAGCGCACCGCGCTAACCGGCGCCGCAGGCGTTGCGGCCGGCATGCTGCTCGGCGGCGGCAATCCTGGCAAGCTGCTCGGCAATGCCGTCCAGATCGGCGCCGTGGCAGCGGTGGGCGGGCTGGCCTACAAGGCCTGGCAGAACCATCAGCAGAACAAGGGCAACGCCCCCGCGCCGGCACAAAGCCAGGACGCCTTCATCCCCCCACAGGCCGATGCGCAGGCGCAGGAGCAGCTGGGCAAGACCCTCGTGCGCGCCATGATCGCCGCAGCCAAGGCCGACGGCAAGATCGATGGCGACGAGAAGGAAGCCATCTTCACCAAGCTCGAAACCATGTCGCTGAGTGCCGAAGAGAAGGCCTGGGTGTTCGATGAACTCTCCAGCCCCCTCGATATCAACGCCGTCGTCGCCCGCGCCGATACGCCCGAGCATGCCAGCGAAATCTATGCGGCCTCGCTGGTGGCCATCACCGCCGATACGGCTTCGGAGCGCGCCTATCTCGACGCGCTGGCCACCAAGCTCAAGCTGGAGCCGGGCCTGGTCGACGAAATCCACAAGGCCGCCGGCGAGCCCCTGCTGCGCCCAACCCAGCCAGCCGCGCCCTTCGCCTACACGCCCTCGAGCAGCAACGTCTAGGCGCGGTTACATCCGTGTGCGTTCTTGCCGGTTTGCAGGACAGTGGCCATCTGTCCTGCAAACAAGAGGCACACCATGGAACTCGGTCTTTATTCCTTCGCTGAAAACACCCCCGACGCGCTGAATGGCGATGCGCTGCAGAGCCCGGCCGAACGGCTGAAGGACCTGCTGGAAGAGATCGAGCTGGCCGACCAGCTCGGGCTGGATTTTTACGGCCTGGGCGAACATCACCGCCCCGATTTCGTCGCCTCGGCTCCGGTGACCATCCTGGCCGCCGCCGCCGCGAAAACCAAAACCATCAAGCTGTCGACCGCCGTCACCGTGCTGAGCTCGGAAGACCCCATCCGCGTCTACCAGCAGTTCTCGACGCTCGACCTTCTGTCCAACGGCCGCGCCGAAATCATGGCCGGCCGTGGCTCGTTCATCGAAAGCTTCCCCCTGTTCGGCCTGAAGCTCGACGACTACGACAGCCTGTTCGAGGAAAAGCTCGAAATGCTGATGGCCATTCGCGCCGGGGGTAAAGTCACCTGGCCAGGCGGCGAACACACCAAGCCCATTCCGGGGCTCGAAATCTATCCCAAGCCTGTGCAGGACCCTCTGCCGCTGTGGATCGCCGTCGGCGGCACGCCCAATTCAGTGGCTCGTGCTGCCTATTACGGCCTGCCCCTGATGATCGCCATCATCGGCGGCCAGCCCAAGCAATTTGCCCCCTTGGTGGATTTCTACCGCGAAACCGCCGAGAAAACCGGCAAGGACCCGAAAACCCTGCCGGTCGGCATCAGCTCGCATGGCTTCATCGCCGCCGACAGCCAGGACGCGCGCGACATCGCCTATCCGGCCCACAGCCAAGTGATGAACCGTATCGGCAAGGAACGCGGCTGGGGCCCGACCAGCCGCGCCCAGTTCGATGCCGGCGCCACACCCAACGGCGCCTATTTCATGGGCTCGCCGCAAGAGGTCATCGACAAGATCCTGATGCAGCACGAATGGTTCAAGCACGACCGCTTCGGGCTGCAACTCAGCGTCGGCACCCTGCCCCACGACAAGGTCATGAAGGCGATCGAGCTGTTCGGGACCGTAGTGAAGCCGGCGATCGACAAGGCGCTGCCGCGGTAGCTCTTCACTTCTCCCTTCGGGCGAGAGGTCGACCCTCCTGGGTCGGGTGAGGGGGCCTTTACCGAGTGAGGTGTTTGCCGAAGGCCCCCTCACCCGTCGCTGCGCGCCGACCTCTCCCCCAAAGGGAGAGGTGAAGGACGCCGCCCAAAACTCTCCCCTCACCGACCCACTAATGCTATCGAGACTC
>NZ_JAQGJV010000052.1 GCF_028290435.1 Devosia sp.
AAAAGTCGGACGAGCGGAAGCTCGTCCCTCCGAACTAGGGTTTGCGAAACCGGACGGCCATTTGGACGAGTGCTTTCTTCTTTAGCGTCGACGGGAGAGATCGGCTGACGGTTTCCGCGACCTGCACAATTGGTCGGGGCAATATTTTCAGGAGCGGTTCGGTTTTCACGTGCCCGGCGGTCAGCGGGCTGGTGAAGAGCACGATCTTTTCCACCTCCAATCCCGCGCGCCGGGCCAGCGGCTCGATCTCGTCGGTGTGAAGAAGAAAGATGTGGCCATCGGCATTTGGCTTGAATTGCATCGACTCGAAAACGGCCGGGTCGACGCAGTTGGAAAATTTCGGGAGGCGGTTCTTGAAGTAGCCGCCGTTCGGTGTCGTCATCACGATAGAGCCGCCCGGCATAACGAGCGCAGCGATTTTGGCCAGGAAATCGTCGGGATGCGCGACGTGCTCGATGATTCAATACCCGCAAGGGCAAGCAGATCCTCAACGTCACCGCGCCCGACGAGGCCAAGCTTCTGGTGCCGCTGGCCGGCGACCGCGTCGCCATCATCGGCCAAAACCGCAAGCTGCTCGTCTTCCCACTGGCCCAACTCGCCGAAATGGGCCGCGGCAAGGGCGTCCGCCTGCAAAAATACAAGGACGGCGGCGTCTCCGACCTCAAAACCTTCTACGCCGCCGATGGCCTGACCTGGATGGACAGCTCCGGCCGCACCTACACCAAGCCCATGGAAGAGCTCACCGACTGGTCCGGCGACCGCGCCACCGCTGGCCGCCAACCCCCGAACGGCTTCCCCAAAAACAATAAGTTCGTCGGCTGAGAGAGCGAAGCGTCATGATCCGCCACTGCGTCTTCTTCAAATTCCGCGCCGACGTTCCACAATCCGAGCGCGACGGCATCTACGCCCAGCTCGGCGCCCTTGTTGGCCCGATCGACGGCCTGCTCTCCGCCACATTCGGTCCCAACGTCTCCCCCGAAGGCCTCGGCAAGGGCTTCAATGATGGCTTCATCATGGACATGCGCGACGCCGCCGCCCGCGATGCCTACCTCACCGACCCCGCCCACCAAGCCGCCGGAACCCGCCTCGTCGCCGCCCTCGAAGGCGGCGTGGACGGATTGATTGTGTTCGATCTGGACGTTTGAAGCTCTTCACCTCTCCCCCAAAAGGAGAGGTGAGAAAGCTCAAACCAGCGGGCACCACCCCAGCGGACCCTTCTGCACCTGCAACGGCTGATAATCCGCCTTGTAGGCCATTTTCGGGGAATCTTTCACCCAGTACCCCAGATAGACATATCCTAGCTCCGCCGAGCGCACCTGCGCGATATGGTCGAGAATGAGGAAGGTCCCCAAGCTCCGATGCGCCAGGTCGGGATCGTAAAAGCTGTAAACCATCGACAGCCCATCGGGCATCACATCGGTCAGCGCCACCGCCACCAGCGGTTGATCGGGATGGTCGCGCAACCGATACTCGACCAGCACGGACTGCACCGGCGTATCCTCGACCATGTATTCGTAGTCGACAAAGCTCATCTGGTTCATGCCGCCGCCGGCATGGCGCGACTCCAGATAGCGCTTGAACAGATCGTATTGCTCGCTGGTTGCGATCGGCGGCCGAACGTCCACGCTCAAATCGCTATTCTTGGCCTCGACCCGCCGAAACCGCCCCGAAGGCGCAAACGCATCCGCCACGATCCGCACCGACTGGCACGCATTGCAGCCCTCGCAGGCCGGGCGATAGATCAAGTTTTGACTACGCCGAAACCCGTTCTCGCTGAGCAGGTGATGCAGGCTCGATGCCCGCCGCCCGGTCAGATGCGTGAACAGCTTGCGCTCCTGCTTGCCCGGAAGATACGGGCAAGGCATCGCCGCGGTCAGGAACAGCTGCGTGGTTTCCGGAGTCTGGTCGGTCATCTAAAGCCCTGCCAATGGCATCAGGCCAGTGTAGTCCTGCCGGCGCTCACCCGCAACGCTTCAATAAGCAGGCTCGCCGCGCGGATTCTCCGCGCGCCAATGCCGCTCCATTGGCGATCGGCGCACCATCAAAGTGCCCACGATCAGGTCGTGAATCATCTGCCGGCGCGGCGTGAACAGCGCGAACAGCAGCGAGATCGGCGCGGAAATCCAGATCGTGATCCAGAACACCGCCGCGTGAACAAACGCCATGGGGCCATTCAGCGGCTGCCCGCGAGTCGGCGTCAGCACCAGGTCCATGGCCTGCATGCCGAGCGTCGCGCGCCGCGCCGAACCCAGCGTCGCGCCGTAATACAGCACCACGGTTGCCGGAATGACGAGGATCATGGCCAGCCACGCCAACCCAAAGGTCAAAAAGCCGGCGATCAACCCGAAAATACTGAACACCGCGATCAACGCGCTCATCACCAACACGTCGATGAACCACGCAGCGACCCGCCTTGTCAGCAGCCCCTCGAATAGCTCGGGAGCCGTCGACGGATCGGGCAGGGTAGGGCGGCTATTCTGATTGGTCTGGTCCATGCCAATCAGATTGCCACCGCTTGCCCCCTCCGCAAGAGGCTGGGCACAAAAAAGTGGTTACCGGCCCAAGTCCCGCGCCACCTCCAGCGCAAAATACGTCAGCACCCCGTTGGCGCCTGCGCGCTTGAACGCATATAGGCTCTCCAGAATCGCCCCTTTGCGATCGATCGCCCCCGCCGCCGCCGCTATCTCGATCATCGCGTATTCCCCGCTCACCTGGTACGCATAAATCGGGATATTGAACGCGTCCTTGGCCCGCCGCACGATGTCCAGATACGGCATGCCCGGCTTGACCATGACGCTGTCCGCGCCTTCCTCGATGTCCTGCGCAATCTCGCGCAACGCCTCGTCGGAATTGGCATAGTCCATCTGATAGGTCTTCTTGTCGCCCTTGAGCCGCGCCCCCGAGCCGACCGCCTCGCGGAACGGCCCATAGAAGAACGACGCATACTTGGCGGCATAAGCCATGATCTGCGTCTGCTCATGCCCCTCGGCATCCAGCGCCATGCGGATGGCCGCCACGCGCCCGTCCATCATGTCCGACGGCGCAATGATATCCGCCCCCGCCCGCGTCTGCACCAGCGCCGAGCGGATCATCACCTCGATGGTCTCGTCGTTCAGCACCTCGCCGTCGCGCACCAGCCCGTCCTGGCCGTCGCTAGAATATTCATCCAGCGCCACGTCGGCGATCAGCCCGATCTCGGGCACCGCATCCTTGATCGCACTCAGGGCCCGGCACATCAGATTATCCGGATTGTAAGCCTCCGCAGCGTTCTCGCTGCGCAAATGCTCTGGCGTATTGGGAAACAGCGCCAGCGCCGGTATCCCCGCATCCCTCGCCTCGCGCGCCGCCGCGACACACAAATCCACGCTCAGCCGCTCCACCCCCGGCATGGTGCGGATCGCCGTCTTTTCATTATGCCCCTCGATGACGAACAGCGGCCAGATCAGGTCGCTCGGCGTCAGCACGGTCTCGCGCACCATGGCCCGGCTCCACGCCGTCCGACGTGTCCGGCGCAACCGGCGGCCGCCCAGGAACTCCATGTCGTGCTTGTTCCACTGCTCGGCCATCGTCCGTCTCCACAAATGCTGTGGCTTCTTACCAGCCGCCGTTCACAGCTTAAAGGCGTAGCTTGTCGCAGCCTTGGCCAAAGGCTAGAAAACCGCCATGGATTTCAACGCACCCGCCATCAGCATTTATATCCGCATCGTCGCCATCATCAGCCTGTTGCTGGGGCTCAACGATGCCGCGCGCCTGCTCGGCGTCAATCTCGGCAATGTCTCGCCCATGGCGACCCTGGGCATGACCGGCTTCGTCTATCTGGCCATTTTCTCGCTGACGCGGCTGTTCGCGGCGGTGGGCCTATGGATCAAGGCGAGCTGGGGCGCCGTACTGCTCGCCGCCGCCACCTTCATTGAAATGGTGCTCTACCTGATGGGCAATCCCGACATCCGCATGAGCGCCTTCGGTTTCGCCGTTCGCCTGCTTTTGCTGGTCTCGATCCTCATCATCTTCGTGCTCGGCGTCCGCCTTCGCCGCGCCCAGGCACATGACTAACGGGCGACTAACGCCACGTTGACACCCTGTTTAGGTTACAACTTTATGCACTGGTGTAACGAAGAATAAAGCCAAATTCTCGAACTATTCCAGTAAGATAGTTTTAAGCGTGCGGCTTAGGTCGATCTTAGTTCGACAGCCGTAGTTTGGCCTCATGAGATGCGAAAAATCGCACAGTCGGAACAACAGTGAGGCTAGAAATGGCAATCAAATCCAACGCCGCCGAGGCTATGGTCCCGGAACGTACCCAGAGCTTGAAGCCGCTTTATCTCGAGGCTGTTTCCCGGGTCGAGCGTCTGCATCGTCGCCTGCTCGATCTGATCAAGGACGAGTTCGACCGCATGGGCTGGGACGATATCAACCCTGTCCAGGCGCTGCTGATGTTCAACATCGGCGATGCCGAGCTGACCGCCGGTGAACTGCGCTCCCGCGGTTACTATCTGGGCAGCTACGTCTCCTACATCCTCAAGAAGCTGGTCGAAACCGGCTACATCTTCCAGGAACGCTCGCGCACCGACCGCCGCTCGGTCCGCATCAAGCTGACCCCAAAGGGCGAAGAAGTCGCCGAAGTCATCGACGAACTCTATGATCGTCACCTCAAGTCGATCGACAAGGTCGGCGGCCTGGGCGACGACGAATTCGACGGCCTCAACAAGGCCCTGGCTCGCCTCGAACGCTTCTGGGTCGATCAGATCCTGTACAAGCTCTAAGCTTGAACGCATTCGGCTCAGCCGAGTCGAAAATGGTGGTTTTCGAGAACCGGATCGGAACGTACACCAGTACGTGAGGATCGGAAGCGCAGAAGACCGCCATTTGCAGACCGGGATCAGCCGAATTGTTGCCTGCCCGCCACACCTGAAAGCAAACGCCAGCCTCGCGCTGGCGTTTTCACATTCCTGCCGCAAATCACCCTAAGAGAGGACGTTGAGTGGTTTGAAACCATTTCCCGCATAATCTTGGTTCACAAACCTTTACGGGTTCACAGTCGGTTGACCGACATTGTGACCGGCGGGACGCAATGGTAAAAACTGACAGCTTCGCGGCTAGGCAATTCGGGTGATTTAATGCGGCTCAATCGACGTACTCTCCTCCGCTCCATGGCTTTGGCGGGGGCATCTGTGGCTCTGCCAGCCGGCGCCCGCGCCCAAGAGTCGATTCTGGATATGTTCGGTCGCAACCAGGTGTTGCGCGAGGTCGATCAGGCCGGCAACACCAGCGCGGCCCAGGCTTTGATTGAAACCAACGAGCCGATCCTGTCATTTGATACGGCCTACAATCTTCAACTGGCGATTTCGCAGTACGAGCCCTTCGTGGCCAATGGCGGTTGGGAAGAAATACCGCAAGAGGCCTACAATTTGAGCGTTGGCAAGAGCGGCAAGGCCGCCATCCAGCTCAAACGCCGCCTCATCCAGTCGGGCGACATGCCGTTCGTCGACAATGTCAGCGATACCTTTGACCAGACCGCCGATGCCGGCGTGCGTGCCTTCCAGGCGCGCCATGGCCTCATCGTCAATGGTCAGGTCGATGAGCCGACCTGGTACGCCATGAACGTGCCGGCCCAGACCCGTCTCAACCAGCTTTACCTCAATGCCACGCGCGTACAGACAATGGCCGCGAACCTGTCCGATCGCTATGTCGTGGTCAACATTCCCGCCGCCACCATCGAGGCCGTCAATGGCGGCATGGTCGAGCAGCGCCATACGGCGGTCGTCGGGCGCGTCGAGCGCGCCACACCGATCATGGCCAGCAAAGTCACCCAGATCAATTTCAACCCCTACTGGCACGTGCCCAAGTCATTGATCCAGCAGGATTTGACCAAATACATGCAGGAAGATCCGCAGTACCTCGCCAAGCAGAATATCCATATCTACGACGGCAAGGGCAACGAGATTTCCCCGGAGACCATCGATTGGACCAATATCGGCCAGGCGGTGAACTACATGTACCGCCAGGAGCCGGGCGCCGAAAATTCCATGGGCCATTGCAAGATCAACTTCTTCAATCCCTATGATTGCTACCTGCACGACACGCCCACCAAGGCACTGTTCGGCGAAAACGCCCGCTTCCATTCCTCGGGTTGCGTTCGCGTCGAAGGCGTCAACCAGTTGGTCAACTGGCTGCTGCGCGACAATGGCGATTGGGATCAGGCCCGCGTCGACCAGACCTTCGAGTCCAACGAACGCCTCGATGTCGATTGCAAGGCTCGCGTGCCGCTGCACACCACCTACATCACCGCCTGGGCCAACAAGCAGGGCACCGTCAGCTTCCGCGATGACGTTTATAAGTTCGATGAGCAGGGCAAGGTCACCTTCGACCAGGCTTAGTCTTTTTCGCTTCCCGAATAAGCAAACGCCCTCCCATCGCGGAGGGCGTTCGCATTTGGTCGAGACTCGGGCATTCTGGCCTTGGCCGGAGGGCAGGGCAGATGACTGACGGAGAAGTCCTTTTCGAATTCGTGCAGGTCGGCCAGCAGATGCGCGTCGCCGCCATCCACGTGCCAACGGGCACCGAGGTCATCGTCATCACCCCCGTTGTCGCCACCCGAACCCAGATGCAGCAGGTGGCGCTGGCCAAGCTGCGCAAGAAGCTGGGCGATGCCCCGCTGAAACCCGAACCGCGGCGGTTTTAGATCGCCTTGCCAGTCGCCATATTGCGCTGACATGCATCACCCACGACGTCGGACGAAAATGCAGCGCTAACAAAAAAGCCCCGGTTTCCCGGGGCTTTCAACTGAACGAACTGCGCTGCTAGAGGTTGCAGGCGTGACGATAGCCGTCGTAACCCATGAAGGTGTCGGTGCGGGCGTCATACGAACGATAGCGGGCGGAGCAAGCCTGAACGTGAGAATTGCTATTGCCGCCGTTGTAGACGCGACCAATCACCCGGTCGTTATTGTTGGAATTGGCGAGCGCGCTGCCCAGGATGGCACCGAAGCCAAAGCCGAACAGGCCGCTGGCGATATTGTCCAACCCGCTGCGGCGCGAGCGGTAGAAGCGGTTGTAATCAGAATCGTGCCAGCCGCCGCCATAATAGCTGCGGCAATCGCGGTCACGCGGATTGCGATCGCAATAGCTGGTGATGACGCGGTCGCGCTGGCCGTAACCGAACTGCACACTCTGCGCCTGCGTCGGAACCACACTGGAAATCGCCACGGTGGCGACCAGCGCCAGCGCTGTAAGTCCCTTGCTCAAAACGTTCATTTTGTGTCTCCTGAAGACCCACCCGCGACCGGATATTCCAGTCTCTGCCAAGGCAATGCGCAGATGGCGCTCAGGGTTGCGTCAAACCCTACGAAATCGCGCCGCGACGCTTGGATTGGCGCTTGGGTTTGTGCTACAGGCTGCGTCAACACCCCATGCCCAGCACAACATCTCGGGAAAGCCCCAGGAGATCGCCCATGAGCGCTGCAAATTCCCTTCCGCTATTCCCCGCTTTCTTCAGCGCTTCGCTGGCCGATACCGATCCCGAAATCGCCGGCGCGATCCAGAATGAATTGGGCCGCCAGCAGCATGAAATCGAGCTGATCGCCTCGGAAAACATCGTCTCGCGCGCCGTGCTTGAAGCGCAGGGCTCGATCATGACCAACAAGTATGCCGAGGGCTATCCGGGCAAGCGCTACTATGGCGGCTGCCAGTTCGTAGACGTGGCCGAAACCCTGGCCATCGAGCGCGCCAAGCAACTCTTTGGCGCCAAGTTCGCCAACGTGCAGCCCAATTCCGGCTCGCAGATGAACCAGGCCGTGTTCTTGGCCCTACTGCAGCCCGGCGACACCTTCATGGGCCTCGACCTGAACTCTGGCGGTCACCTGACCCACGGCTCGCCGGTCAATATGAGCGGCAAGTGGTTCAACGTCGTCTCTTACGGCGTGCGCCGCGACGATCACCTGCTGGATATGGAAGAAGTCGAGCGCCTCGCCCGTGAGCACAAGCCCAAGCTGATTCTGGCCGGTGGCACGGCCTATTCGCGCTTCTGGGATTGGGCGCGCTTTCGCGCCATCGCCGATGAAGTCGGCGCTTACCTGATGGTCGATATGGCCCATATCGCCGGCCTCGTGGCTGGCGGCGTGCACCCCTCGCCGGTGCCCCATGCCCATGTCACCACCACCACCACCCACAAGTCCCTGCGCGGTCCGCGCGGCGGCATGATCCTTACCAATGACGAGGATCTGGCCAAGAAGATCAATTCCGCCGTGTTCCCCGGCCTGCAAGGCGGGCCGCTGATGCACGTCATCGCCGCCAAGGCAGTGGCCTTCAAGGAAGCGCTGCAGCCCGAATTCAAGGCCTACGCCGCCCAGGTCGTCGCCAACGCCAAGGCGCTGGCCGAGCGGTTGAAGTCGCATGGCCTGGAGGTCGTCTCCGGCGGCACCGACAATCACCTGATGCTGGTCGACCTGCGCGCCAAGAATGCCACCGGCAAGCGCGCCGAGCAGGGCCTCGGCCGTGCGTTCATCACCTGCAACAAAAACGGCATTCCCTTCGATCCGGAAAAGCCGTTCGTCACCTCGGGCATTCGCCTGGGCACTCCGGCGGGCACGACTCGGGGCTTCGGCGTCGCCGAATTCCAGGAAATCGGCGATCTGATCGTTGAAGTGCTCGATGGCCTGCGCGTCAGCAATTCCGACGAGGGTAATGCCGCCGTCGAAGCGGCTGTGCGCGACAAGGTCCAGGCGCTCACCGCCCGCTTCCCGATCTACGCGAGCTAGGACCTGTAATGCGCTGTCCCTATTGCGGTAACGACGACACCCAGGTCAAGGACAGTCGCCCCACCGAAGACTCCGGCGCCATCCGCCGCCGCCGCATCTGTTCGGGCTGCGGCGGCCGCTTCACCACGTTCGAGCGCGTGCAGCTGCGCGACCTCACCGTGGTCAAGAAGAGCGGCCGCAAGGTCCCGTTCGACCGCGAAAAGCTCGCGCGCTCGGTCAATACTGCGCTGCGAAAGCGCTCGGTCGATCCCGAACGCAGCGAGCGCATGATTTCGGGCATCGTCCGCCAGCTCGAATCGCTGGGCGAAGTCGAAGTCACCTCCGACCAGATCGGCGAATATGTCATGGAAGGCCTCAAGGGCCTCGATGACGTCGCCTTCGTGCGCTTCGCTTCGGTTTACAAGAACTTCTCCGCCGCCGACGATTTTCGCTCGTTCCTCAGTGAACTGGCGAAAGACCCGGGCCCCGCTGCAGTCGACGACGACTGATCCAGCCGCCCTTTTCCGTCGCCTATTCGGTTGAAGTTCCCGCTGGGGGCGACTATGGGGTTGATGATCGGCGACTTCCGCAACAAGGACTGACACATGGCCCCGGCAGGCGCGACTTTTCCCATCGATATTGCCTCTGGCGATGAGCAGCATTTCCTGGTCGTCGAGTCACGCTACGACGCCGATCGGGCCGACGAAGCCCTCAAGGGCGCCAGCGAAGTGCTCGATACCGCCGGCGCCAGCTACGATGTCGTCTCGGTCCCCAGCGTGCTCGAAATTCCCGCCGCCATCGCTATGGCGCTTGAAGCCGGCGACTATGACGGCTTCATCGCGCTGGGTGTCGTCGTCCGCAACACCACCGTGGCCGTCGGCCACGTCGTGCCCGAAGTCACCCGCGCTCTCCTCGAACTCTCCGTGGTCGATGGCCTGCCGCTCGGCAATGGCCTCGTCATGGTCGAAACCGAAGGCGAAGCCCACGGCCAGACCGCCACGGTCGGCAAGAATGTCGGTGGCCGCGCCGCGCGCACCGCTCTCGCCATGGCTGCCCTCAAACTGAAATTGAACGCATGAGCATGACGCCGAACACCGCTTGCCAGCCCTTGGGCAAGATTATGCAGGAACGCCATTGATGGCCGACGCCCCCAAACGCGATCCCCAGGCCAGCCGCTCCGCCAATCAGCGCGGCGCCGCGCGCCTTGCTGCCGTCCAGGCGCTCTATCAAATGGATGTGGGCCGCGCCACGCTCGAAGACACACTGGCCCAGTTCGGCGCCTTCCACCTTGGCCGTGAGATCGAAGGCGAGCAATACCTGCCCGCCGATGCCGATTTCTTCCGCCAGATCGTCGCCGGCGTCGCCAAGCACCAACTCGATATCGATCCGGCGGTTGATCGCGCGCTGTCAGAAGGCTGGCCCGTCGAGCGCATCGACGCCACCTTGCGGGCCATCCTGCGCGCCGCGGCGTTCGAACTGCTCCGCCGCAAGGACATTCCGCCCCGCGTCGTCATTACCGAATATGTCGATATCGCCAAGGCCTTCTACGAAGACGACGCCCCCGGCCTCGTCAATGCCGCCCTCGACGCCATCGCCCGCGAAGCCGGCTCGGACCTGACCGAAACGCAGTAGCAGGGCTCTCGCCTCACAGCCGAACCCAACAAAAAAGCCCCGGTCTCCCGGGGCTTTTTTCTATCTCTGCGTTCTGATTAGAACGACTGCAAAATCTGTTCCACGAACGTCCGGTCCTCGCCGAACGACTGGGTGCGGCGCGTCTCGACGGTCACTGCCTTGCCGTCGGCCAGCGAATACACCGCCTTGTCGATAACCTTCTTGTTCTTGTCGAAATAGATCGCCAGCACTGTGCGCGACTTGATCATGTTCATGCCGAACGAGGTTTCCTGAACCTTGGTCTCGACATAATAGAATGCTGTCTGGTCGCCGAACGAATTGGTGGTCTGGGGCGACCCCAGCACCAGCGTCACCAGTTCCTGGCTTTGGCCGGGGCGGATCTGCTGCAGCGCGGTGTCGGGAATTTCATAGCCCTGGGTCCGCTGGGTCACCAGACTCATGTTGCTCGCGCATCCCGCCAGAACGAGCGCCAGCATGGCAGCGGTGGCGATGGGTGCAAATCGACCGGCAACGATAGACAGAGGCATGAATTTGACTTTCCCGATGGCTCTCGACTATAGGCGTGGCGACAAGCGGCAGCCGCCGGAATGTTTAGCTGCCAACCGACCATCCTGGCAAGCTGGCATTGGCCAAGTTAAGAGACTTGCTGGTGTGATGACCGATCAAGACGCCGAGCGCAATCCATGATCCTGTCCCTGTTCCGCAAGACAACTGCCCCCGAGCCGGTTTATGCCATCTATCGCGCCATTGTGGCGCAATCCCGGCAGCCCCGCTTCTACGCCGATTGGTCGGTGCCCGATACCGTCACCGGCCGCTTCGATATGATCAGCCTGCATCTGGCGCTGCTATTCCGCCGCTTGCGCTCCGAAAACGCCGGCCAGAAAGATTTCAGCCAGGCCGTATTCGATCTGTTTTTCAAGGACATGGATCGATCCCTTCGCGAGATGGGGGCAGGGGACCTCGCCGTTCCCAAAAAGATCCAGAAGATGGGCAATATCTTCTTCGGCCTGCTCGCCGCCCTCAATGAAGCCATGGACCGCAACGACCTATCGGCGCTCGAAGCCGTGCTGTCCCGCAATGTCTTCGACGGCGCCGACGGCCCTCATATCCGTGCCCTCGCCGAATACCTCTTGGCCGAAGACGCCCGCCTCGCCACCCAATCCGCCGAAACCATCGTCAACGGCGCCATTGCTTTCGAGGCAGCCGCATGAGCCACCATCAGGATACTCCGATTCTCGACGCCATTATCCGCTTCGACCGCCTTCCCGCCTCCGGCCGCGAACTTGAAGTGACGCCCGACGCCGAGGCGCTTGCAGCCATGGCCGACATCCTTAAGATCACCACGGTCGAAGCGTTCCACGCCACCCTGACCGCCGTGAAGCTGCGCGGCGGTATCCGCGTCCAGGGCCGCCTGAACGCGCGTATTGTGCAGCCCTCCGTGGTGACGTTCGATCCGGTCACCCAGGATATCGACGAGCCGGTCGATCGGCTCTTCGTGCAGGGCCCCGACAAGCCGCACAATCCCGCGCCCGGCGCCGAAATTTTCGTCGATCTCGAAGACGAGGATTTTCCCGACCACGTCGATGGCAACGAGGTCGATCTGTCGGCGCTGCTGATCGAAACCCTCGCCCTCGCCATCGATCCCTATCCACGCGTGCCCGGCGAAAGCCTCGATACCCTTGGCATCGATCTGGCGGATAAGGAGGAGGGCCCCTTTGCCGGGCTCAAGGCCCTCAAGAACCCGGACGACAAAGACGGCGCCTGATTGCAGCCCACGTCCGAGGGCTTGCGCCACAGGGGCGATAAGATATGTTGCGCCAGCGCCCCAAGCGTCGCGCAAAGCAGTGGGAACTCGTTTTTTGCAGGCGTCGATGCGGTTACAAAAGAGTAGGCTCGCACACCCTTGCGGGCCGGACTATTGGCGGAAATGACCGACACAATTCGAATTTCAGTGGATGCCATGGGCGGCGACAATGCCCCTCGTGCGGTGATCCATGGCGCCCATCTGGCGCTCAAGGAACGCAAGAACACGTCTTTTATTTTCCACGGGCGGCAGGAGCTGATTAATCCGCTGCTCGACGAATTTCCCGCGCTCAAGGCCCATTCCACCGTGCGCCATTGCGAAATGGTCATCGCTTCGGACGAAAAGCCCAGCCAGGCCCTGCGCAAGGGCAAGAACGTTTCCTCGATGTGGCAGTCCATCCAGGCGGTCAAGGACGGCGAGGCCGATGTTGCGGTTTCCGGCGGCAATACCGGCGCGCTGATGGCCATGTCCACCTTCTGCCTCCGCCCGATGAAGGGCATTTCGCGCCCCGGCATCGCCGCCATCTGGCCGACCCTGCGCAGTGATATCATCGTCCTCGATATGGGCGCCACGATTGGTGCCGACGCCCGCCAACTGGTGGATTACGCGATTCTGGGCTCCGCGCTCGCCCGGGCGCTGTTCGACCAGGACTCCCCCACTATCGGCCTGCTCAATGTCGGCACCGAAGAGGTCAAGGGCCTTGAGTCCATCAAGGAGGCCGGGCGCATCCTGGCCGCTGCCAGCGGCGCCGGTTTCACCTATCACGGCTTTGTCGAAGGCGACGATATCGGCAAGGGCACCGTCGATGTCATCGTCACCGAGGGCTTTGTGGGCAATATCGCCCTCAAGACCGCCGAAGGCACCGCCCGCCAGGTTGCGTCCTATCTGCGCAGCGCCCTCAGCGCCAATTGGATGAGCAAGCTCGGCGCGCTCCTCGCCACGTCCGCACTCAATGCCCTGCGTCGCAAGATGGACCCGCGCACCGTCAATGGCGGCGTGTTCATGGGGCTCAATGGCATCGTCATCAAGTCCCATGGCGGCACCGACGAAGTCGGCTTCAAGAGCGCGCTGGGCCTTGGCTACGAAATGGCCCGCAGCCATCTGATCGACAAGATCACCGAAGGCATGCAGCGCTTCCCCGTCAGCGCCGTGACGGACCTGCCCACACCCGAACCCGAGGCCAGTGCGTGACTCAGACGCGTTCCATCATCCGCAGTGTCGGCGGCTATTTGCCGGCCAATCGCGTCACCAATGACGAGCTGGCGCAGCGCGTCGAAACCTCCGACGAGTGGATTCAGCAGCGCACCGGCATCAAGCAGCGCTATCTGGCCGCCGATGGCGAGTACACCTCCGATCTCGCCCTTGCCGCCGCCCAGCAGGCGCTCGAGCGCGCCGGCCTCACCCCCGCCGATATCGATCTGATCATCGTTGCCACCACGACGCCCGATTATACCTTCCCCTCGACCGCCACCATCGTGCAGCGCAAGCTCGGCATGCACCACGGCGCTGCCTTCGATTTGCAGGCCGTCTGCTCGGGCTTCGTCTTCGCCGTCGCCACCGCCGACAGCTACCTCAAGAACGGCCTCGCCAAGCGCGCGCTGGTCATCGGCGCTGAAACCTTTTCGCGCCTGCTCGATTGGAATGACCGCACTACATGCGTGCTGTTCGGCGATGGCGCCGGCGCCGTGGTGATGGAAGTCGAACATGTGGGCGATGACGCCCCCGAACGCGGCGTACTGGCTTCCAGCCTGCGCTCGGACGGCCACTATTGGGACAAGTTGTATACCCAAGGTGGCCCCTCGACGACGCTTGGCATGGGCTTCGTGCATATGGAAGGCAAGGAAGTCTTCCGCCACGCTGTCGGCATGATTACCGATGTGGTCAATTCGGTGTTCGAAACCACGGGCTATGGCGTCGAGGATCTCGACTGGTTCATTCCGCACCAGGCCAATAAGCGCATTATCGACGGGGCAGGGCACAAGCTGCACATTCCCCCCGAAAAGGTCGTCGTCACGGTCGACCGCCATGCCAATACCTCTGCCGCCTCCGTGCCGCTCGCGCTCAACGAAGCCTTCGCCGATGGCCGCCTCAAGCCAGGCGATCTGGTGATGTTGGAAGCCATGGGCGGCGGCTTCACCTGGGCCGCCTCGCTGATCCGCTGGTAATCGTACGCTTCACCAGATTGACCTCTGGTGTTTCAAGGCGTTAGTGTCATTTCCGAGTGGAGGAACCAGGCTGGAACGAGGTGCCTTACGGCGCGTTGCAGTCAGTCCGGGCACGGAAAACTAGGGAAAAATCCCTGCCGTCGCAGCACGATTCTTAGGGGAATCGACTGGGGCATCTAATGTGTCAGAGGTGCGAGAGGGTCGCCCGCTGACGGGATTTTAGGCCCTTTGCGCAACACGGGGGTGTCGATGACGCAGAAAACGGTGACGCGTGCTGATCTGGCCGAGGCGGTCTACGGTTCCGTCGGATTATCGCGAACCGAATCGGCCGAGCTGGTTGAACGAGTGCTTGAACTGATCGGGGAAGCCCTGATCGACGGCAGCAACGTCAAGCTATCTTCCTTCGGCTCCTTCCAGGTGCGCTCCAAGAACGAGCGGATCGGCCGCAATCCCAAGACTGGCGAGGAAGTTCCCATCCTGCCGCGACAGGTTCTTGTGTTCAAACCCAGCAACGTGTTGAAATCCAAGATCAACAAATCTATGGTTCGTACTGGAAAATAAGACCTTCTCCCGGAGCCTCGTGCGAAAAAGTGGAAGCCGGTTTTTCGCGTGAACGATACAAGCAGGTGCGGCAACAGTCGCCGCTTCGCTGTCGGATGCGCCTGAGGCCCGGCGCATGACCGCCGTGGAAAAATCTCCCGACGCGTTCCGGACCATTTCCGAGGCTGCCGACGAGCTCGAACTGCCGCAGCACGTGCTGCGCTTCTGGGAAACCCGCTTCGCCACCATCAAGCCGCTCAAGCGCGGCGGCGGTCGCCGCTATTACCGCCCCGAGGACGTCCTGCTCCTGCGCGGCATCCGCCACCTGCTCTACGATCAGGGTTTCACCATCAAGGGCGTGCAGCGCATCCTCAAGGACCAGGGCAGCCGCTACGTCATCGCCGTCGGCGAGGGCAAGTCCATCGACGAAATCCTCCCTCTTCTGGAGGCAGCCGAAGCCGCCAGCGACGAGGCCGAACTCGAAGAAGCCGTCATGCTCGCCAATCCTAGCCTGGACCAGGACAGCCGCAACAAACTCTCCGAAGTGTTGCGCGAATTGCTCGAGTGCAAGCGGATATTGGAGCGGGCTAGGGAAACCTAGCCCCGCGGCCTGACCGCCACCTCACGCTCCGCCGCCTCATACGCCGCTTCGCACAGCGCAATCGTTTTCACATTATCCGCTGCCGACACGCCGGGCATCTCGCCCGCTCGATACGCCTTCAGGATATGCGCGCAGGTCGCCACAACGCTGTCCTGCACCACATTCCACGGTTGCTGCATCCACGGCTGGACGTCCGGCTCCGCCGTGATCGTGCGGGCGGCTCCGTCGGCCGTCACCACCACCTCATAGTTTGCCTTGACCACCACAGAACCCCGCGTGCCCTCCAGCTCCAGCAGCACCTGCGGAAACAGGTCCGGCAACCGCCGCGCCTCATAGGTGCATTCTACCACCGACACCGCCCCGAACTCGTGCCGCACCAGCATGGTGGCCGTATCCTCGCCCGCGATATCGGTCCGCCGATGCTGCGTCTCCGCCGAAATGTGCCGCGCTTCGCCCAGGAAAAACCGCGCCACGTCCAGCACATGCACGCCCAGGTCGTTGATCACCAGCTTCTCTTCGGTCCGCAGATACGGCTGGCCTGTATAAATATCGTGGGCCGTTCGGAAATTGATCCGCGCCCAATTCGCCTGCCCGATCTCGCCGCTGTCGAGTATCCGCTTGGCCAATTGCAGCGGCGCCTGGAAGCGGAAATTCTCGTGCACCGCCAGCGGCACACCCACCCGCGCTGACAAGTCCCGCATCGCCACGCAATCGTCGAGACTCAGCGCAAACGGCTTCTGCACGATGGTGGGTACACCCGCATTGAGGCACAGCTCCACCAGCGGCTTATGCGAGCGCACCTGGGTCACGATATCCACCAGATCGAGCTTCTCGGCCGCCAGCATCGCGGCCCCGTCGCCGTAAACACCCGCAATGCCGAACGCCTCGGCCGCCGCCCGCGCCTTGCCGGCGTCCATGTCGCATACCGCGACCAGTTCGACACCCTCGCCCGCCAATTGCTTCCACGCGTTCAGGTGATTGCCGGCAAAAAAGCCGCAGCCGATAACGCCAACTCTGGTCATAAAAAAGTCCCCCGCTCATCGAGCAGGGGACACAATTGCCGACCGGTGGTCAAGAACGCTATTCGCCCGCGACGGGGACCGGCGCACGCGATGGCAGTTTCACATCCTGCAACAGCAGCGACATCATGAAGCCCACCGCGAACAGGCCAGCGGCGAAGTAGAACACCCCGGTGAATGCCGATCCGAATACCTGCACCACCTCCTGCGCGGCCGCCGCCGGCAGGGTCGCAATCGCCGCCGGTGTCATCTCCGTCATCGGCGCCGGCATGGTCGCCAGCGTGGCTTCGCTGATCGTGCCCTGCCCACGCAGCAGCCCTGCCGTCAGCAGCCCGCCATTGGCCGCCAGCCCCAGCGATGCCCCGATCATTCGGGCCAGCCCAACCGCACCGGTCGCCGCGCCGACATCTGAGCGTGGCGCCGCCGCCTGCACCGCCGCCATCAGCGTCTGCATCTGTAGCCCGATGCTGACCGAGAAGAAGAACATCAGCACGCCAATCGCCCATAGCGGGGTCGTCGCATTGACCTGCGCGAACAGCAGCATCACCATCACGCCCAACCCCATCGACAGCATCGGATAGGCCTTATACCGCCCGGTCCGCGCCATCATGTAACCGGTCCAGATCGAGCCCACCAAAGTGCCTACCGACGATGGCAGGAACAACAGTCCAGCGTAAGCCGGCGGCAGTCCCGTCACCGTCTGCAGGAACAGCGCGAAATAGTTGAGCATGCCCAGCGTCGCCACGCCCGCCACGATCGACATCAGCAGCGACAGCGCAATGGTCCGGTTAGTCAGCAGTCGCAGCGGCAGGATCGGCTCGACCGCGCGCCGTTCCACCAGCACGAAGCCGATGGCCGCCAGGATCGCCAGCGCCGGCAGGATATACAGCAGCACCCCGCCGTAACCGCCGCCCATCGCCTCTTCGGCCCAGAACACCGTCGCCGTCACCGCGCCCGCCAGCAGCAGCCCGCCGACATAGTCGATACTTGGCCACCGCCCCGTCTTGATGCTCGGCATGCCGAACGCAAGAATGAGGATGACCACCACGCCCACTGGCAGGTTGATCAGGAAGATATATTCCCAGCCGATCGACTGGCTGATCACCCCGCCCGCCGCCGGCCCGACAATGCTGGCCACCGTGAATACCGCCGAGCTATAGCCCTGATACTTCGCCCGCTCGCGCGGCTCGAACAGGTCGGCCAGCACGCCAAACGCCGTGATCATCAGGCCGCCGCCACCCAGCGCCTGCAACACGCGCGCCGCGATCAGGCTCTGCATCGACCACGCCAGCCCGCACGCCAGCGAGCCAATCACAAACAGCACGATCGCCGTCATGAACACCTGCTTGCGCCCGAACAGGTCGCCCAGCTTGCCATAGAACGGCATCACCGCCGCCGTCGTCAGTAGATAAGCGGCGCCCACCCAGCTGAACAGGTCGAGATTGCCCAGGTCCGCCGCAATGGTCGGCAGCGCCGTGGCGACGATTTGCATATCGAGAACCGCCATGAACATGCCGATCAGCAGGGCGGTATAAATCACCATCTTGTGGCGATGAGACAAATTGGAAAAAGGACTGACGTCCGTCATAACGATCACCATATATCGCGGAATAGTGCGAAACATGTGACATAAGCATATATATGTCAATGTCATATATATGACTAAGTCCACTATTTCACATTTGCCGCCAAATTGCTATGAGACTCCCATGGACCAACCGATCAAACAGCCGCCCGCATTCTGCGCCCCGCCCACCGAGGAGCATCGTGAGCTACTGCTCGAACTCGGCATGACGCCGGACGCGGCCCAGGCGACCATCGATATCGATACCTATATGGGCAACCTGCGGCGCTCCATGGCCCGCAAGGAACTGGGCCGCCTGGCTTTGCGTGACCTGCAATTGGGCATCGACATCACCGATCTGGAAATCATCTCCATGATCGAGCATGGCCCCGGCCCAGATGGCGAAATCACCGTTGGCCTGATCGCCGAGCGCCTCGCGATCGATCCGTCCCGCGCCAGCCGAATCGTCGCCGACGCCGTCGACAAGGGCATCATTCGCCGGGTCGCGTCACAGTCCGACGCCCGCCGCATTGGCCTGGAACTCACAGATATCGGTCGCAGCCACGCCGAAGCCATCCGCCACTACAAATGGAGCGCCTTTGCCGAAGCCCTCGGCGCCTGGCCCGAAGAAGACCTCGTCACCTTCGCCCGCCTGTTCAGACGCTTCAGCACCGCTGTGTCCGACACCAAGAATGCGCGAGCCAAGTAGTCAGCACTAGATGTGCTGGGTTTCAGGTCAGGACGAGTCGAAAGGCGTGGTCTCCGAGAACCGGAGCGGAGCGTACATATGTGTACGTGAGCACCGGAAGCGCAGGAGACCGTGGCTTGCAGACCGGCATCACCTGAAAATCAGTGCATCTAACCAAACACCACCGTCTTATGCCCATTGAGCATCACCCGGTTCTCCAGGTGCAACTTCACAGCCCGCGCCAGCACCCGGCTTTCCACATCGCGCCCCGCGGCCACCAGGTCATCCGCGCTCATCGAATGCGTCACCCGCGCCGTTTCCTGCTCGATGATCGGGCCCTCGTCGAGGTCCGGCGTTACATAATGCGCCGTTGCCCCAATGATCTTGACCCCCCGATCATGCGCCTGATGATACGGCTTGGCCCCCTTGAAGCTGGGCAAAAACGAGTGGTGGATATTGATGATCTTGCCGAACAGCCGCGTCGATAGCGTGTTGCTCAACACCTGCATATAGCGCGCCAGCACCACCAGGTCCGCGCCGCTCTCCTGCACCAGCGCGATCACCTTGGCTTCCTGCTCGGCCTTGTTGTCCTTGCCCACGGGCCACAGATGGAACGGAATATTCTCCGCCGCCGCGATCTTGCCGGCGTCCGGGTGGTTGGACACAATCCCCACCACGTCCGCGTCCAGCCACCCCACCCGTATCTGATACAGCAGGTGCAGCAGCGCATGGTCGAACTTGGAGACCATGATCACCATCTTGGGCTTGCGCGACAGCGGCGCCAGCGTCGTCTTCATCCCAAACCGCTCGATCGGCGCCCGCAATGCCCGCTCAATCCCGTCCCTGTCGACCCCTACCGGCGCCGTAAACGCCAGCCGCATGAAGAAAATGTCGGTCTGCCGGTCCCAGAATTGGTTGCTCTCGGCAATATTGGCGCCCAGCGCCGCCAGTTCCGTCGTCACCGCCGCCACGATCCCCGGCCGGTCGGCACAGCTCAGCGTCAGCACATAACCCGGCTGCTCCAGCGCGGTCTCAACATTGGCAGCCTGCGCCACAGCAGCAGAAGTCATCATCGTCTCCAAGCTCAATTCAGTTCCGCCAGAAACTGGCGCAATTCCTCGGCCTCGATCCCGACCTGATGCCGCGCTTCGGGATAAACCCCGCCGCGCACATCGGCAACATATTCGCTGAACGCCGCAACCCGTTCCTGCTGCAGCCGCTCATACTCGGCCGCGAAATTGCGATACACCTTCGCATGCCTCGGCACATGCCCGGTATTACTGCCCAACACGTCGTCCGCAAACAGATATTGCGCGTCGCAACCCGCCCCGGCCCCCATCGAAATCAGCATCAGCGACGTCCGCGCCGAAATCGCCGCCGCCACCTCGCTCGGCACCACCTCGATTTCCGCCGCAAACGCCCCGGCCTCCTCCAGCGCCTTGACCTGGTTCCACACCAACCGCGCCGTCTCCGCCGTCTTGCCGACGGCCTTGAACCCGCCTGTCCATGTCGCCTGGCTGGGGATCAGCCCCGAATGCCCACACACCGGAATACCCTCATCCCGCAGCCGCCGCACCGTGCCCATCCCGGCCGCGCAATACACCGCATCCGCACTCGCCTTGATCATCGCAAACGCCCCGCGCAGATAGTCGTCCGCGGTGACGAAATCCCCATATTCCAGCCCCGGAATCGCAAAGCAATTCGGCGCCGCATCCCGAAATTCTCTTTGCGCGAGCAGGGCAGGCGGCACCGAGATCAAATCCACCCCAGCCCGCTCCGCCGCCTCCGCTTCAGGTAAGCTCATCACCCGCAACATGGACAGCTGGCGCTTGCCCTTGAGCGCCCTCAAATCCGCCACTGTCGGCCGTGTTCGACCCATAGACTTTCTCCAAAATTGGGCCACCTCATGGTGAGCCGTCGAACCACCAGGCCGTGGCGCCACCCCGCCACATGCTCGATCTAATCCCCTCCCCCTTGAGGGGAGGGTTAGGGTGGGGGAACTCCAACAGGAGTGGAGATTAGCAAGCAGCCACTCCGCCTGACAAACCCCCACCCTAACCCTCCCCTCACGGGGGAGGGGAACAAGATCAGGCGGCCAACAACCCCTTTAGTCTCACCCCCGGATCGCCCAGCGCCGCCAGATCTGGCCTTGCCCCCCGTCCGATCAACATTTCCGCCAGCCGAATATCCTTGGCCACCGCATTGCCCACGCCAATCCCGCTCGCCGCCACCAACCGTCCGTCGGCGCTCAGGTGAAACAGGATCGATCCCTCGGCCAATTCCCGCTCGACGGTCACAGCCCCTTCATCCGCCAGCCCGGCAATCTGCAGCGTCAGCTCATACTGATCGCTCCAAAACCACGGCACACTGGCCCCAACCTCGCCAGCACCCAGCATATTGTGCGCCGCCAAATTCCCATGGTCCTGCGCATTGCGCCAGCTTTCCAGCCGCACCCGTCGCCCGCCGTAGATCGCCAGCGGGAACGACGCACAGTCGCCAGCCGCGAAAATATCCGCATCGCCCGTAGCCAATTGCCCATCCACCGCAATGCCGTTGTCGATCGACAGTCCCGCCGCCTCGGCCAGCCCCACATTCGGCACCGCGCCAATCCCGATCAGCACCAGGTCCGCTTCCACGCGCATTCCGCTGGCCAGCGTCACCGTCGCGCTACCCGCGCCGCTCTCGATCCCTGCAATCGCATCCCCAAAGACCAGCCGGACCCCACCCGCCAGGTGCCGCGCCGCAATCCGCCCGGCAATTGCCTCCGGCACGCCGCGCGACAACAACCTGGGCAGGGCCTCGATCAGCGTCACCTCCGCGCCCCGCGCCCGCGCACTGGCCGCCAGTTCCAGCCCGATGAACCCGCCGCCAATAATGGCAATATGCCGTCCCGCCCCCAGCACCCCGCGCAACCGCTGCGCATCCTCGATGGTCCGCAGATAAACGATCCGCTCGCCCTCGACCCCAGCCAGCCGCCGTGGCGACGCCCCGGTCGCCAACAGCAATTTGTCATAGGGCAGGGCACCCCCATCCCCCATCGCCAACCGCTTGCTCGCCCGGTCAATTCCCGCAACTTGCACGCCACCGCGAAACGCCACACCCGCCTCAGCCAGCCGCTCCGCCGTCGCAATGGTCTTGGCGGCAAACACCTCCGCCACCATCCCATCCTTGCTCAGCGGCGGCCGCTCATAGGGCAGGTGGGTCTCGCCGCCCACCAAGGTCACGTCGCCGTCAAAGCCCTGCTCTCGCAGCCCCATCGCCGCCCGCGCTCCGGCCTCTCCTGCCCCGACGATGACAAAATGCCTGCTCATGCCGCCCTCACACTTCGACGAAGACCGCTCCGCCCTCGACCTTCACCCGATAGGTCCGCAAGTTCACACAAACCGGCGCGCCCTTGGCCTCGCCGGTCTTGTAGTTGAACCGCCCATTATGCTTGGGGCATTCGATGATCTCATCCATCACCAGCCCATCGGCGAGGCTGACATGCTCATGCGTGCACAGCCCATCCGTGGCAAAGTACTCATCATCCGGGCTGCGATAGATCGCAAACACCCGTCCCGCGTGATCGAAGCGGATCACATCCTCTTCTTCCACATCATCGGTCCCACACGCCTCGACCCAATCAGCCATATTTTTGTCCTCGTTATTCTACAGCCTTCATCGGCTCTATCGTCCCCTCCCCCTTGAGGGGAGGGCCAGGGTGGGGGGAGCCATCCGCGGGAGTGGAGACCTACTCCGCCGCCACCCCATCGCTATGCAACTCCTCCCGATACGGCTTCGCCGTCGCCGGCAATTCCCGCTTCAGAAAGTAATCCTCGTTGCGCAACTGCCGCAGGAACGCCGGCACCATCTCGCGAGACCCGTCCCACATCGAAGCATTCGCGGCCGGCAGGTCATGCTTGATCAGCTCATGCAGCCGCGGCAGCGCGTGATA
>NZ_JAQGJV010000063.1 GCF_028290435.1 Devosia sp.
GGTGATCCTGTCGGTCGGCTCCACCATCATCGCCTTGCTGGTCGCCATACCGGCGGCATGGTCGATGGCGTTCTCGCCGACCAAGCGGACCAAGGACATCCTGATGTGGATGCTGTCCACCAAGATGATGCCGGCGGTCGCCGTGCTGTTCCCGATCTACCTGATCTTCCGCAATCTCGGACTGCTGGACAGCCGCATCGGCCTGATGATCATGCTGATGCTGATCAACCTGCCGATCGTGGTGTGGATGCTTTACACCTACTTTCGCGAGATCCCCGGCGAGATCCTGGAAGCGGCGCGCATGGACGGCGCATCGCTCTGGAACGAGATCATCTATGTGCTGACACCGATGGCGGTGCCCGGCATCGCCTCGACCATGCTGCTCAATGTCATCCTGGCGTGGAACGAGGCGTTCTGGACGCTCAACCTGACGGCCGCCAAGGCCGCACCACTCACCGCCTTCATCGCTTCATACTCGAGTCCCGAAGGACTGTTCTGGGCCAAGCTCAGCGCCGCATCCACGCTCGCCATCGCACCCATCCTGGTGCTGGGCTGGATCAGCCAGAAGCAGCTCGTGCGCGGCCTCACCTTCGGCGCCGTGAAATAGGGGGAGATTTCAAATGGGTTCCATTCAGCTACAGCACGTCAACAAGTCCTTCGGCGCCCACGCCGTGATCCCCGACGCCAGCCTCGAAATCCGCGACGGCGAGTTTGTGGTGTTCGTCGGACCCTCGGGCTGCGGCAAGTCCACCCTGCTCCGCCTGATCGCCGGGCTCGAGGACACCACCAGCGGCCAGATCCTGCTCGACGGGCAGGACATGACCGCCGCGCCGCCGGCCAAGCGCCAGCTCGCAATGGTGTTCCAGTCCTATGCGCTCTACCCGCATATGACGGTGGCGCAGAACATCGGCTTTCCGCTCAAGATGGCCGGCATGGACAAGGGCGCCATCGACGCCAAGGTGAAAGAGGCCGCCAGCGTACTCAACCTCACCAACTATCTGGACCGCCGGCCGCGTAACCTCTCGGGCGGCCAACGCCAGCGCGTCGCCATCGGCCGTGCCATCGTGCGCGAGCCCAAGATTTTCCTGTTCGATGAACCGTTGAGCAACCTCGACGCTGAACTGCGCGTGCAGATGCGCGTCGAAATCGCCAAGCTGCACAATGATCTGGGAAACACCATGATCTACGTGACGCACGACCAGGTCGAAGCCATGACCATGGCCGACAAGATCGTGGTGCTGCGGGCCGGGGTGATCGAGCAGGCCGGCGCGCCGCTCGAGCTCTACAACAATCCCCGGAACCTGTTCGTGGCCGGTTTCATCGGCTCGCCGAAGATGAACTTCCTCACCGCCAGCATCGAGGGCGTCGATGGCAGCTCGAGCCGGCTCAAGACCGCGGGCGATAGCCTGACCCTGCCGCGTGCGGTTGCGGCGACTGCCGGGGATGCCGTCACCTTCGGCGTGCGGCCCGAGCACATCACCAACACCCAGGGCCAAGGCATCAAGCTGGCCGATGTGAAGGTCGATCTGGTCGAGAACCTGGGCGGGCAGACATTGCTCTATACCACCACCGCCGACGGGCAGACGCTGACCATCGTGCTGGAAGGCCAGCGCGAGGCGGCTTTGGGTTCCTCGGTCACCGCCTATATCGATCCGGCCCGCATCCACCTGTTCAACGCCGCCGGGGCTGCGATCTAGGCGGACTGTGCGGCACCGGCTCTCCTCCCCACCGATCTTCCCGCGGGCTTGACCCGCGGGCCATTGGCCGCTTGTGCCATGCTGATGGAGGCCTGCGGATCAAGTCCGCGGGAAGGGCGGTGGGTGGGATGGATCAAGCCAGGAACGAGCGCTCTAGCCTGATCGCCCAAGCCGCCATCGACAGCAACTAAAGAGCGCCCGCGTCCAGTCGGCGCTCTTTTTGTCGCACGCGGCATGGCGCCGTTTTCCCGCCGCATATTATTGCCAAAAGATGAATCACGGGCCCGTGAATAGGGTCTGCAATCGATTTTGGTGGGGCTGGGCGTTTCCAGTTCAAGGCAATTGGAGCGATTGGCTGCCCTTCACAATTTGCATGGCTCCCATGCAACAACTTTTACCCCATTGCCGCGTTGCCATTTTGCCGAAAAAGGTAGTCCGCGTCAGGTCTTGAGTAACTTGTTTTGACCCTCCCCGTTTCCGCTTCACGTCCCAGCCGCCGTCTTGTTCTGCAAGGCATCGGTGCCAGCATCGCTTTGCTCTCGACCACGGCGCTGACCGGTCCCGGTTTTGCCCAGTCCGAGGCGAGCGAAAGCTTTGCTTTCAGCTTCGATGACCTGAGCGCGCGGATGCGCGACACGGCCGCCGGGCCCTATGAGCATGCGGCATTCAAGATGCCCGAACTGTTCGCCGGGCTGGACTATGACGCCTATCGCAAAATCCAGTATCGGCCTGGTCGCGGTAAGTGGGCCGACCTCAATGCGGGCTTCCAGGTCCAGGCCTTCCATCTGGGCTGGCTGTTCCCCGAGCCGATCAAGCTTTATGAACTGGCGGACGGCAAAGCCACGCCGTTCTCGTTCGCTTCGGCCGATTTTGAATATCATGATACCGCGCTCGGCGCGGAAGCCGCCAAGGTGGATTTCCCCGGTGTCGCCGGCTTCCGCCTCAACTATCCGCTCAATACGCCCGACAAGGTCGACGAGCTGGTCTCGTTCCTTGGCGCCAGCTATTTCCGGGCTCTGGGCCGCGACAATCTTTACGGTCAGAGCGCCCGTGGCCTGCTGCTGAACTCGTGGCTCGAAGGCCCCGAGGAATTTCCGCGCTTTTCCGAATTCTACCTTGAGCGCCCCACCGCCGGCGCGCCGCTGGTGCTCTATGCCGCGCTCGACAGCCAGAGCGTGACCGGCGCCTATCGCTTCGAGATCACCCCCGCCAATGACGGCGAGCAGGCCACCATCATGGATGTGACCGCACGCCTGTTTTTCCGCAGTGACGTGGAACAGCTCGGCGTCGCGCCGCTGACCTCGATGTTCCTCTATGCCGAAACCAACCGTAATAATTTCGACGATTACCGCCCGCAGGTGCACGACACCAACGGCCTGTCGATTACCCGCGAGACCGGCGAGACCATGTGGCGCGCCCTCGACAATGTGGCGGCGCGTGGCGACTCCTATTTCTGGGAAAACAATCCGCGCGCCTTCGGGCTCGACCAGCGCGGCCGCGATTTCGAGACCTATCAGGATGCCGGCGCGCATTACGAACTGCGCCCTTCCGCTCGGGTCGAACCGGTCGGCGATTGGGGCCAGGGCAATATCCGCCTGATCGAAGTGCCCTCCACGCTCGAGGTCGATGACAATATCGTCGCCTTCTGGGTGCCGGCCGATCCCGTCAAGGCCGGCCAGGAGCGCGAGTACCGCTACAAATTGCTCTGGGGCAATCTGGTGCCCGATGGCAAGGCGCTCGCCTATGTGGTTGAGACGCGGGCCGGCGCCGGTGGCGTCTCGGGCGTCACCAATGCCCATAATTTGCGCAAATTCGTCGTCGATTTTAAAGGCGGCGCATTGGAGAGCTGGAACCCCGAGACGCCACCGGACGTTCTCGCAAACGTGTCCAGTGGCACGATCAAAACATCCACCGTATCCAAGATTGCCACCAACGGCGTCTGGCGGCTGGTCATCGATGTGGAAGCGTCCGGGGAACCGGCGCCCATGGAACTCAAGGCTTATCTTGTCGGGGGCGGCAAGCAATTGACAGAAACCTGGCTCTACCAGTGGAGAGCGGAAGTATGAAATACGACACGGACCTGATTTTTGCCAACGCCCTCCCGAACGCCCCCATGTCCATGCCCAAGCAGCGGCTTGAGCGGCGCCATACAATGATGGCGACCCTGCGCAACATGCTGGCAGTATTGCCCTGGCTGTGACTTACGCTGTTTTTGCCATGATTGACGCCCGGAGCGCGCCATGACGCGGGCCTTTTTGACACGCAGCGTCGCCTTGGGCGCAGCAGCGGTGCTGAGCCTGCTTGGCGGCTATGTGTTCCTCGGTTTTGCCAGCACCGGGGGCATCTCGCCGCTCGACGTTCTGCGCACCGCGCTCGTCGTGCTGTCGGGCTTCTGGCTGGTCTGGGGCGGCGCTGCGGGCATTATCGGCCTGTTCGTGCGTCACCGTGCATCATCGTTCGATGCCCAGCAATTGCCGCGCGGCCTGACTGCCATTCTGGTGCCTATATATAATGAGGACCCGTTGGTGACTTTTGCGCGCGTCGCGGCGATGAACCGCAGCCTGCGCACCCTGGGCATTCAGGAGCGTTTTCACATCGCCATCCTGAGCGACACCACGGCGCTGGAAGTGGCCGCCATGGAAGCCGTCTGGTTCCAGCAACTGGTGGCCGAACCCGAGAGCGCCGGGCGCATCTTCTATCGCCGCCGCGAGCAGAATATCGGCAAGAAGGCCGGCAATATCGAGGATTTCGTCACCAGTTCCGGCGGCGCCTACGATTACATGCTGATTCTCGATGCCGACAGCCTGATGGAAGGCGCCACTATCGGCGAGATGGCGCGCCGCATGGATGCCGATCCGGACCTGGGCCTGCTCCAGACCCTGCCCCGGATCATCAATGCGCGCTCCTTCTTTGGTCGCTCGATGCAGTTTTCCTCGGCCTACCTGTCGCCGGCCTTTTCACGTGGCGCCTCGGTGCTGCAGGGCAATGAGGGTCCCTATTGGGGGCACAACGCCATCGTGCGCGTTTCGGCTTTCGCCGCCAATTGCGGCTTGCCGGTGCTGTCGGGCAAGCCACCCTATGGCGGCCATATCCTGAGCCACGACTACGTCGAGGCGGCGCTGCTGGCGCGCGGTGGCTGGAAGGTGCATCTCGATCCGTCCCTGGGCGGCTCGTTCGAGGAAGGCCCGGAAAATCTGGTCGAATATGCCAAGCGCGATCGCCGCTGGTGCCAGGGCAACCTGCAGCATCGCCGCCTGATGTTCGCGCCTGGCCTGCGGCTGTGGAGCCGTTTTATCTTCCTGCAGGGCATCATGGCCTATCTGGCCTCGCCCCTGTGGCTGGTGCTGATGGGTGTCAGCATTCTGGCGGCCATGTTGCCGGAGCCGGCCGCGCATCCGGCCTCCGAGATGTTTATCGACGGGGTCTGGTCGCTGGCCGCCGGCGTGGCGCTGCTGCTGGTGCTGCCCAAACTCCTGATCCTGATCCGTGGCATCTTCGATGGCGAAAATCGCCGTTTCGGCGGTACGCTGCGGGCCGGCTCCTCGGTGCTGATGGAAATCATCTTTTCAACTCTGTTGGCGCCCATCCTGCTGATGCTGCAAAGCCGCGCCGTCATGCAGGTGCTGCTCGGGCTGGATGGCGGTTGGCCCGCCACGCAGCGCTCGGAAAATCACCTCGATATGCGCGATTCTTTTGCCAATAGCTGGTGGATCATGTTGATCGGCGCCGTCACCATGCTGGCGACACTGGTGTTTGCGCCCAAGATCGCTCTGTGGGTTGCGCCCGCCATGTTGCCCGCGGTGTTCGCCCCGGTGCTGATCTCGGCCAGTTCGCGCGTTGCGGCCGGCAAGAAGGCGCCGTGGTTCTTCCTCACCGCCTCGGAGCAGGCGCCATCGCCCGTCATTGCCGAGCATCGCACCATCATGGCGGCCTGGAGCACCCAGGGCCCGCTGGAGCCGATCATCATGGTCGAGGCGCGGCGCGTGGCCGAGCAAGTCAATGCTTGACGCGATCCCGCGCACCTGGGAGCGCATGGGGGCCGGCTGGACTAATCTGGTGACCGATACGCCCAGTACCGACATCGACGGCATTCCGGCCAAGCGCGATGCGCGGCTCGACATGTTTCGCGGCCTGGCGCTGGTGATGATCTTCATCAATCATGTTCCCGGCACGGTGTATGAAAATTTCACCAGCCGCAATTTCGGCTTTTCCGATGCCGCCGAAGCCTTTGTATTCATGTCGGGGCTGGCGGCGGGCCTTGCCTATTCGCCGCGGTTTCGCAACGGCTCGTTCTGGCTGGCCACGGCTCGCGTCTGGGCCCGCTCGCGCCATCTCTATTATGTGCACCTGACCATTACGCTGCTGTCGATTGCCATCTTCGCCGCCGCGGCATTGTGGTTCGGCCAGCACGACGTACTGACCAAGAACAACCTGCCGCGCCTGTTCAGCGAACCGCTGGCGACGTGGATCGGCATTCCGCTGCTCACTCACCAGCTGGGTTATCTCAATATATTGCCGCTCTACATCACCCTGCTGCTGGCGACGCCGCTGTTCCTGTGGGTGGGGCTGCGGCGGCCTCTGCTGCTGCTCGGCGCCTCGGTGGCGCTGTGGGCCCTTGCGGGCCAGTTCCGGTGGAACCTGCCCAATTATCCGACCCAGGGCGGCTGGTTCTTCAATCCATTGTCCTGGCAATTGCTGTTCGTCACCGGGCTGCTCTGCGGCGCCGCGATGAAAGAGGGCAAGCGCTTTTTTCCCCGCACCAAGCTGCTGTTCGGGCTGACCCTGGCCTGGGTGGTGATCGCGCTGTTCTGGGTCAAGCTGCCCGTGATCGGCAGTGCCGGCATGGCCATGCTCAGCGCCATGAGCAAGGCGGGGCTGCCGTTTTACCTCACCTGGTTCGACAAGACGTTCCTGGCCCTGCCGCGCCTGTCGCATGCGCTGGCGCTGTTCTATGTGGTGGCTTCGATCACCGCCATCCGCCAGTTCGCCAGCGCCAACTGGGCCGCGCCGCTGCGGCTGCTGGGCCGCCAGGGACTGCCGGTTTTTGCGTTTGGCACGGTGCTGTCGATGGCCTTGCAGGCGATCAAGACGCCGCTGGAAAACGACCCGCTGATCGACGGCCTGCTCTTGGCAGGCGGCCTCGGGCTGCAATTGGGGCTGGCCTGGATCCTCACGCGCACCGCCGAGATGAGCCGCGCCCGCGCTGCTGCCGCCATCGCCTGACGGGCTTCTGCTTCAGCCGCGAATAAGCGTGCGATAAAGCTCGAGCAGCGCCTGGCGGGCGCTCGTCAGTGCTTTGGCGACATTGTCCGCGAGGCTGGGCGGGTCCTGATAATCGCGCAGCATCCGCTCGGCCCAGCGATAGCCTTCCCGAATGATCAAACGCTCGTCGAGCGGCAAACCGATGGACGGAACTCTCACGGCAACCTCCTGCGTATGGTTTATGAAACCTTAACGCGGGCAGGCCCAGGTGTGTGGAGAAGTTGATTTTATGGTTATCGCCGGGCGGCTCGCTTGCCAGCCCCGGAAAAACAAAAAGGGTCCCGAAGGACCCTTTGTCACCAAGCCTTTGCCAGGACTTGGTAGTTGGAGCGGGCGATGGGATTCGAACCCACGACCCTAACCTTGGCAAGGTTATGCTCTACCCCTGAGCTACACCCGCACTCCATTCACTCGGCACTGCCTTGGCACTGCCGCGATGCGCGCCTATATGCCCAATGCGAGTTTCGATTGCAACCCATAATCTTGCCGCTTGTCATCTTCCTGACAGCTTGTCGCATCAGGGACTTGTCAGCCTGGGGTTTTGGGGCGCAAAAGATCGCTTCCGACAGTACCGCACAGCCCCAGAAGGCCCTTTGCATGTCCACTCCTTTCAATGGTGCAGCCGCTCCGGCCGCCAATGCCGTGCCCGCCGGGGCGCTGATCAAGAATTCCACCGACGCTGGTTTCAAGGCCGACGTGATCGATGCGTCGCTCGATACCCCCGTGCTGGTGGATTTCTGGGCGCCCTGGTGCGGCCCCTGCCGCGCCCTGACCCCGGCGCTGGAGAAGGTCGTCAATGAAAAGGCCGGCGCCATCCGGCTCATCAAGATCAATATCGACGAGAACCCCCAGATCGCCGGCCAGCTCGGCATCCAGTCGATTCCCGCCGTGTTCGCGTTTTCCGGCGGCCGTCCGGTCGATGGCTTCATGGGCGCCATGCCCGAGACTGAAGTGCGCAAGTTTGCCGAAAAGGTGATCGCCGGCGCTCCCGAACCGGCCCCGGCCGAAGGCTCGATGGAAGAGCAGATCAAGGCGGCCGTTACCGCCGCCGACGAGGCCCTGGTGGCCGGCGATCTCGGCCGCGCCGCGCAGATTTTTGGCATGGTGGTGCAGCACGTTCCCGATCATGCGGTGGCCCTGCTGGGCCTTGCCAAGGTCTATTTGGCCGCCGGCGAGCCCGACCAGGCCCAGACCACGCTGGATATGCTGCCGCTCGAAGCCCGCATTGGCGCCGACTACACGGCCTTGGTCAATTCGCTGCGCCTGCTGGCGGAAGCAGCTGGGCTGTCCGAGGCCGCGACGCTGGAGGCCGCCCTTGTCGCCAATCCGGACGATCATCAGGCCCGCTTCGACCTGGCCGTGGTGCTCAATGCCGAAGGCAAGCATGTCGAGGCCGCCGAGGCGCTGGTGACGCTGCTGCGCAAGGACCGCACCTGGAACGAAGACGGCGCCCGCAAGAAGCTGCTCGAACTGTTCGACGCCTGGGGCCCCAAGGACCCCGCCACGCTCAAAGGCCGTCGCCTGCTGTCGGCGGCATTGTTCTCGTAAGGAGCACGCATGCTCAAGCGTCCCGCCTCGCCCGCCGACCTGCCCAAGAGCGTTCCGGTCTTTCCATTGACCGGGGCGCTGCTGTTGCCGTTCTCGCATCGCCCGCTCAATATTTTCGAGCCGCGCTATATCGATATGGTGGACGCGGCCCTGCGCGGCGATCGCCTGATCGGGCTGATCCAGCCCGAGGATACCACCGAGGAAAGCCCCAAGGGCCGCTCGCCGCTGCAGTCCATCGGGTGCCTCGGTCGGTTGACGCATTTCGAGGAAAGCGGGGAGGGGCGCTATTTCATCATTCTGGAAGGCATTACCCGCTTCAAGATTCTGCACGAGCTGACCGTGATGACGCCCTATCGCCAATGCGTCATCGATGCGACCGGCTTTGCGGCTGACTTCGAACGCGAATATGGCGAGGACGCCGTCGATCGCCCGCGCTTCGTCAAGATGATGCGCGACTATGCCGAATTCGCCAATATCGACCTCAACTGGGAAGAGATAGAGCAGACCGGCACCGCCGACCTCGTCAATTTCTGCTGCATGGTCTCCCCTTATGGGGCTGCCGAGAAGCAGGTGCTGCTGGAAGCCCAGACCCTGGAACAGCGCGCCGAAACCCTGATCGCCATGACCGAATACGAAATGGCGCGCGGCGGCAGCGACAAGCCCAATACGCTGAACTGATGGCTCTGCCCGACCCGCGCCACGCGCTTGACGTCAAAACGCTGGAAATGCTGGTCTGTCCGCTGACCAAGACGCGGCTGACGCTATCGGGTGACAAGACCGAGCTGATCTCGGTGGCGGGCCGCCTGGCCTTTCCCATCAGCCGCGGCGTGCCGCTATTGAGCCTCGACGAAGCGCGCAGTATCGATCCCGACGAGCTGAAACGGCTGACCGCGCCTCAGCTTTGAGCCTGCCTGACCCTGGAGCCGAGCCGTGGCCGCAAGCAATCCCACCGTCGCCGTCATCACCCCGGCCTTTGCCGCCATGGGCACGCTCGTCACCACGGTGCGCAGCGTGCTGGCGCAAACCTATCCGCATTGGGAATTGGTCATCGTTTCCGATGACGGTGTGGACTATCTCCGGTTCCTGGCCGAGCACGGCATGGCCGATAGCCGGATCGGCCAGTTGAGCAGCGGCAAGGTTGGCGGCGGGGCATCGGCGGCGCGCAACCTGGCGCTCGATGCCATCACCGCGCCTTATGCGGCGATTCTCGATGCTGATGACCGGCTCAAGCCGCAAAAGCTGGAGCGGGCGGTGGCAGCGTTGGAGCACCACGGCATTGTCACCACCGCGCTGGACGTGATGGACGAGCAGTTCAACCATTTACGCGATGTGGCGGCCGGTCCTGACCGGGAGCTCACGCCCGGCGCGCATAAATGGGTCAACGTGTCGATGGATTCGATGGTGGTCTGGGATCGCGCCAAGGCCGATGCCCGCTACGACCTGACCATGAGCAACATGACCGACCTGGAATTGCTGCTGCAGCTCTACCGCACCGTGCCGGCCTCCTTCCATCTCGGCACGCCGCTGCACGACTACATCAAGCGCGCCGGCTCGATGAGCAATGGCGAAAAGACCGCGGCGGGCATGGTGGCGAGCAAGACCACACTGCTGCAGCGGCTGGGGAGCGGCTATTACCCGCTGGCGCCGGGTGGCGTAGAAGGCATGGCCGAGTTCCTGGCGGTGTCCTTGGAGGCAGAGAAGCACTATACTGCGGCGCTTGCCGCGCAACCCGGGCTGTTGTTCGAGGATCACCTGGAGCCCCGGCTTGAGGCAAAAAAACAGGCGGCTCCGTAAGGAGCCGCCCGATGATCAGGCCCGATTGGGTCGCTTAGAGCACGTAGAGAGTCACATTGGTGCCGCTGCCGCTGATGCCGACGACGTCGGACGGCGCATAGCCCTGGGCGGCGAGCGAGTTGGTGACGTACTTGTTGTTCATGACGCGGTGCTGGAGAGCAGCATTGTCGGTTTCGATCTTGAGGAAACGTGCATCAGTGGGGGTAACGGTCTCGATGGTGGCGTAGCTTGCGTCACTGAGGGCGTTCAGCGCGTTGTAGCCGCCCATGGCATCGGCAGGGTTGGCATAAGCGGCGGTAGCGCCGATCATCAGGGTTGCGGTCAGGGCGATAAGCTTGAAGGTTTTCATAATGGTTTCCTTGGTTTAGGTGACGCTCGGCTGTTGTCGAACTCATATGGATATACGCAGGCCCGTCCGGAATCGTTTCAGCATTGCCGCGTTATTCTGAACACTCATTTGTGTGCGTTCGGGCTGCAACCATATTGGAAGGGTGTTAGCCACGGCCTGCCGCGGATCATCTGAGGGCAAGGCTACAGGCAAAAAAACAGGCGGCCCCTTGTGGAGCCGCCCGATGGTCAGAGCGACAGCTAAACGCCTAGAGCGCGTAAAGCGTGATGTTGCTGCCGGTGCCGGTGATGCCGATGATATCGGAGGGCGCATAGCCCTGGGCCGCGACGGTCGCAGAAATTGCGTGGTTCTGGCGGATAAGAGCCTGCAGCGACGCCGTGTCGGTATCGATCCTGAGCGACCTGGCTTCACCGGGGTTTACCTTGAGAACGGTGGCGTAGCGGGCGTCGCTCAGGGCGCTGAGGGCATCAATGCCGCCATGGGACGAGTGGGGGCTGGCATAGGCGGCAGAGGCGCCAGCCAGCAGCGTTGCAGTCACGACGATGATCTTGAGGGTGTTCATGGTATTCTCCATAGCTTGGTAACGCTCGGCTATTGTCGAACTCATGGGCACAACGCGGCAGGCCGGGCACAAGTTTCCACATTACCACTATTTTAGTGAACACTCATTTTTGCTGGTTCATGAATAAACGGTAATGTGGCGGCCAGCTTGGACCCGCGTCACGCGCTCTTGCCTTCTCCCCCTATTCCCCCTATAGACGCCACTTCTCCGGACCGCCCGGCCAACAGGCATGCCGTGGCGGTCTTTGAAAGCGATAGGCCCTCAAGTCCTATCTACGAACACCAAGGACCCGCAAAATGCCCAAGATGAAGACGAAATCTGGCGCGAAGAAGCGTTTCAGTTTCACAGCGACTGGCAGAGTCAAAGCAGGCGTGGCCGGCAAGCGCCACCGTTTGATCAACCATTCGGCCAAGTACATTCGCACCAATCGCGGGACCAAGATCCTGCAAAAGGGTGATGAAGGTCTGGTCAAGTGGTACATGCCCTACAATCGCTAAGAACGCTGAAAGGAAGCTGACACATGTCACGCGTTAAAAGAGGCGTTACCAATCACGCCCGTCACAAGAAAGTTCTCAAAGCTGCGGAAGGCTATTATGGCCGCCGCAAGTCTACGATCCGTATCGCCAAGCAGGCCGTCGAAAAGGCCGGCCAGTACGCGTATCGCGATCGTCGCGTCAAGAAGCGGAATTTCCGCGCTCTGTGGATTCAGCGTATCAACGCCGCCGTGCGGGATTACGGGCTGACCTATGGCCGATTTATCGACGGCCTCAGCAAGGCTGAGATTGCCGTCGACCGCAAGGTGCTCTCCGATCTCGCGATCACCGAGCCCGCAGCGTTCGGTGTGCTGGTCGAAAAGGCCAAGACTGCTCTCGCGTATCTGGAATCGGTTGATGCCGTGACCCATGCCCGCGTGACCGCCGCCTAATCTGCCGTCCTCGCTGAGGCCGAAAAATTGCGCCTTGCGCCGCCCGAGAAGGGCTGGCGCGGGGCGTTTTTGTTTGCTCTAAACACCCGCGCTTTCCTACGGAACCTTGCCATGTCACTCGATAGTCAGATCGACGCCCTCCGCACCGAGCTAGCCGCCGCCATTGCGGCCGCGACCGATGACGCCAGCCTTGATGCCGTGCGCGTCGCCGCTTTGGGCAAGAAGGGCAGCGTTTCGGCGCTGCTGGCCTCGCTGGGCAGCATGGCGCCCGAAGAGCGCAAAAGCGCCGGCCCCGCCATCAACGAGCTGAAAAACGAGATTGCCGGCCTGATCGAGACGGCCAGTTCAGCCCTCAAGGGCGCGGCGCTCGAAGCCAGGCTCAAGGCCGAAACCGTGGACATCACCCTGCCGCTGCAGCCGGCGCCGACCGCGCGCGGCCGCATCCATCCGATCAGCCAGACGCTGGACGAAATCACCGCCATCTTCTCGGATATGGGTTTTTCCATCGCCGAAGGCCCCGATATCGAGACCGACTATTTCAATTTCACCGCGCTCAACTTCCCCGAGGGCCATCCGGCCCGGGAAATGCACGACACCTTCTTCATGAAGCCGGGCCCGGACGGGGTGAAGAAGCTGCTGCGCACCCATACTTCGCCCGTGCAGATGCGCGTCATGCAGCTCGGCAATGAAAAGCCGGCCGCCGGCTACATCACCCCGCGCATGGACCCGCCCATTCGCGTGGTCATCCCTGGCCGCACCTATCGCAATGACAGCGACCAGACCCATACCCCGATGTTCCATCAGGTCGAGGGGCTGGTGATCGACAAATCGAGCCATATCGGCCAGCTCCGCTGGGTGCTGGAGGAATTCCTCAAGGCCTATTTCGAGGTTCCCAACGTCACCCTGCGCTTCCGCCCCAGCTTCTTCCCGTTCACTGAGCCCAGTATGGAAGTCGACGTGCAATGCGATCGCTCGGGCTCGGAAGTGAAAATCGGCGAAGGCAGCGATTGGCTGGAAATTTTGGGCTGCGGCATGGTGCATCCCAATGTCATCCGCAATGCCGGGCTCGATCCCGACGTCTACCAGGGCTTTGCCTGGGGCATGGGGATCGATCGCATCGCCATGCTGAAATACGGCATGCCGGACCTGCGCGCCTTCTTCGACGCCGACCAGCGCTGGCTGGATCACTATGGATTCCGGCCGCTGGACCTGCCGACGCTGTTTGGCGGGCTGAGCCAGTAACATGGCGTGGACGGAACGCTGGGGCATTTCGGGCGAAATGGCGGAGGTCGAGCGTGAGCTTGGCCTCGTGCCCGGCCGCTATTCCCAGCAGCCGACCGACGAACGTGTCACGCTGCCGGACCCGATCTACCCCAAGCAGAGCCAGACCTTTTTTATCGACCTGATGACTGATGCGGTCACGGGCAAAGTCTGGAAACTCGGCCTCAACGAAATCACCAACGGCGTCTACGCGCTGATCTACCAGCCATTCGGAAACCCAAATTGACCGAAGAGCCAGTCCCAAACCCGATCTTCATCGTCACCGATATCGAGGCCGATGGCCCGACGCCGCTGCATTCCTCGATGCTGAGCTTTGCTTCGGTGGCGGTGGATGCGGCGGGCAATCGCTATGGCGAGTTCGAGGCCAACCTGCTGCCGCGTCCGGACAAGAAGCCTGACGACGTCACCATGGCATGGTGGCAGACCCAGCCCGAAGCCTGGGTGCATGCGATCCATGAAGCCGAGCCGGCGGAAATCGTCATGCCGCGCTTTGCCGACTGGGTGGATAGCCTGCCGGGCCCGCATGTGTTCGCCGCCGCGCCGATGATTTTCGATGGTCTGTGGATGGACCATTATCTCGATCTGTTCGCCGGCACGCGTGTGCTGGGCGGGCCGTTCAAGACGCGGCAGATTTTCCGAGGCGGCGGGGTCTGCCTTTATACCATGGCCGGCACTTTGCGCGGCGCGCCCTATCTGAACTGGGGCATGCAGCGTGCGCCGGCGGAGTGGTATGGCCACATCGTGCATTCCCACAAGGCCATCGACGACGCCCGCGGCTTCGCCAATGTGCTGGTCAAACTGTTCGAATTGTCTGCGGCACTGCCGCGTATCGACGCTACCGAAAGCATGTACCAATGAAATTCACCCTCGACTGGCTCAAAGACCATCTCGATACCGACGCGTCGGTCGACGAGATTTCCACGACCCTGACCACGGTTGGCCTCGAAGTCGAAGGCGTCGAGAACCAGGGCAAGCGCCTCGAAAAATTCGTCATCGCCCAGGTGGTGAAGGCCGAACCGCATCCCAATTCCGATCACCTCAATATCTGCAAGGTGGACGCGGGCACCGGCGAATTGATCGACGTCGTGTGTGGGGCGCCGAACGTGGTGACCGGTATGAAGAGCGTCTTCGCCTTCCCCGGCACCTATATTCCGGGCAAGGATTTCGAGCTGAAAGGTGGGGTCGTCATTCGTGGCGCGCCCTCCAATGGCATGCTCTGCTCGGCCGCTGAGCTCGAACTCAGCAACGACCATGACGGCATCATCACGCTGCCGAACGACGCGCCGATCGGGGCCAAATATGTCGATTATGCGGGCATCAACGGCGTGGTGTTCGATATCTCGATCACCCCCAATCGTGGCGACGCAACGGGCGTCTATGGCGTGGCGCGCGATCTCGCCGCTTTCGGCATCGGCACGCTGAAAACGACCGATATGTCGCCGGTCCCGTCCAGGGGGGAGAGCCCCATCGCGCCGCTGCCGCATCAGTTCGGCGCGGACGAGCCCAAGGCGATCCGCAAGTTCGGCGGGCGCTATATCCGCAATGTGAAAAACGGCCCATCCCCGGCCTGGCTGCAGGCGCGGCTGCGCGCCGTGGGCCTGCGGCCCATCAATGCCATTGTCGATATCACCAATCTGGTGTCGCTCGGCTGGGGCCGGCCGCTGCATGCCTATGATGCCGACAAGATTGTCGGCGCGCCGGTGCTGCGCAATGCCAAGGCGGGCGAGCAGTTCGATGCGCTCGACAACAAGATCTATGCGCTCGACGAGACCATGACGGTGATCGCCGACGATGTTGGTGCGCTCTGCCTCGGCGGCGTCATGGGCGGCATTCGCTCGGGCACGACGGACGAGACCGTCAACGTGTTCATGGAATGCGCCAGCTGGGACCCCGAGCTGATCGCCCGCACCGGCCGCAAGACCGGCATCATCTCCGATGCCCGCTACCGGCTGGAACGTGGCGTCGATCCGGCGCTGACCGAACCGGGGCTCGAGCTGGCCACGCGGCTGGTGCTGGAGCTGTGTGGCGGCGAGCCGATGGAGCCGGCGATTTCGGGCGAGGACGTGTTCGCCAATACCACGGTGGAATTCCCCTTCAATGAGGTCAAGCGGCTGACCGGGCTGACCGTCGAGCCGTTCATCGCCACCGCGATCCTGAGCAAGCTTGGCTTCGAGATCGAAGGGCGCGGCGAAGTGGTTTCGGTCAAGGTGCCAAGCTGGCGCCCGGACGTGACGCAAAAGGCCGATCTGGCCGAAGAAGTCATGCGCATGGTGGGCGTCGACAATATCCCCGTCGAGCCACTGCCGCGGTTGAACCATGTGGCGCAGCGCATGCTGACCACGATCCAGAACCGCCGCCGCATTGCCCGCCGGGCGTTGGCCGCACGCGGGCTGGACGAGGCCGTGACCTGGTCGTTCATTTCGCATGACGAGGCCGTGCGGTTTGGTGGTGGGCAGGAAACCCTGCAACTCGCCAATGCCATCGCCGCCGATATGACCGACATGCGGCCGTCGCTGCTGCCGGGTCTGCTGGCTGCGGCGCGGCGCAACGGCAATCGCGGCATTGCGGACTTGGCGCTGTTCGAAGTGGGGCAGGTGTTCTTGAGCGATGCGCCCGAGGGGCAGCATACCTATGCGACCGGCATTCGCACCGGCACGGCCAAGCTCAGTGGCTCGGGCCGGCATTGGGACGGCAAGGCGACCCCGGTCGGCGTGTTCGACGCCAAGGCTGATTTGGCCGCGGTGCTCGATGCATTGGGTGTCGATATCGACAAGGTCCAATTGCTGGCCGAGCCGGCGCCATGGAGCCATCCGGGTCGCGGCGGGCGCATTGCGCTGGGGCCGAAGGTGACGCTGGGCTGGTTCGGCGAACTGCATCCGGCCTGGATCAGCGCCATGGACCTGGAAGGCCCGATCGCAGCGTTCGAAATCGACCTCGATGCGCTGCCCGAACCGCGCAGGAAGCCGACCAAGACCAAGCCGGCGCTGGACCTGTCGGCGCTGATGCCATTGAGCCGCGACTTTGCCTTCGTGGTCGACAAGGCGGTGACCGCTGCGGTCATTCTGCGCGCGGCGCGGGGGGCGGATAAGGGTCTGATCACGGACGTGAATGTATTCGACGTGTTCGAGGGGGTTCATGTCGGCGAGGGCAAGAAATCCGTCGCCATCGCGGTTACGCTGCAGCCCAAGGACAAGACCCTGACCGACGAGGAAATCGACAAGGTTTCGGCGTCGATTGTCGGGGCGGTGACGAAGAGCACCGGCGGGGTGTTGCGGGCTTAAGCTGCCATCTGTGGCTTTTCTGGGCCCCTGAACTTTCAGTCGACACCCTCCCCCTTGCGGGGAGGGATTAAGGGTGGGGGTACGGTTGAATACCGAGCCTGTGGAAGCACACCCCCTTCCGGCTCGATCACGGACTTAGCGAAGGGCTAAGTCCTATCTCGCTCTCCCTCCCCGCAAGGGGGAGGGTGGCAGACTGCGCCATCGCGCACTGGACATAGTTCGTCCCGCCCGCTCATATCCGCCCCATGGACGCCACCACCCGATTCCCTGACGTGATGCTGCTGGCTGCGGGCCTTGGCACGCGGTTGCGGCCGATCACCGAGACCATGCCCAAGCCGCTGGTGCCCGTCGCCGGCATTCCACTGATCGAGCGGGTCATGGCCAATGCGCGCGACGAGGGCGCCAAGCGCTTCGTGGCCAATGCGCATTATCTGGGTGACCAGTTGCTGGTCCATTTCGCTGGCGGCCTCAAGATTTCCCAGGAGGAGACGCTGCTGGGCACTGGTGGCGGGGTCAAATATGCGTTGCCCATGCTGCATGCCGATCCGTTTTTCGTCATGAACACCGACGCGTTCTGGCCGGCCGGCAGCGATGCGCCGCTGGGGCGGATGATCGCGAAATTCGAGCAGGGCGATGCTGAAATCGTGCTGCTCTGCGTGCATCCGAGCGGCGCCACCGGCTTTGCCCGCAGCCACGATTTTTGCCTCGATCCGTTCGGCCGTGTCACGCGCGACTATGGTGCGCCGGTGATCTATGGCGGCGTCGCATTGGTCGCCAAATCGGTGTTCGCCGAAACGCCCGACGGCGCGTTCTCGTTCTATCCGCTGATCGAGGCGGCGCTGGAGCGCGAGACCTTGTTCGGCGTGGCGCTCAACGCGCCATGGCACCATGTCGGCGATGCCAAGGGCCTCGCTGAAGCCGAGGCCGCGCTGGCATGACGCTGTTTTCCATCGCCCCGCATGCAAAATTCCTCGAAACGCTGGCCGAGCGCGTGCTCGATGGCGCCCTGCTCAACGGTTGGGACCGCACCGGGCCATTCTGGCTCAGCGACATCACCATCGTGGTCCCCACCCGGCGCGCCAAGCTCGCACTCGCCGAGCATTTTGCCCGCCATGGCAATGGCCTCTTGCCCGATATCCGCACCTTCGGGGGCGAGGTGGAGGACGAGGAACCCTTCCTGCCGCCATTCGACCTGCCGGTCTTGCCGGGCACGGTCTCGACGCTGGAACGGCGGCTGGTGCTGAGCTGGCTGGTGTCGGCCTGGGCCAAGACCGCCAAGGGCCAGCAGGCCTTCGCCAATCCGCCCAATGCGGCGGAAATCCTGGGCATGGCGGAATCGCTGGGCGGACTGCTCGACGATCTGACCACCCAGGACGTTGGTCCCAGCCAACTCAACGGCATCGTGCCCGACGATCTGGCGGAAAACTGGCAGCAGACACTGGAGTTTCTCAAGATTGTCTTGGGTTACTGGCCGGAGCGCCTCAAGACCAACAACACCGCAGATGCCGCGCATCTGCGCAATATCCGGCTCGACCGGCAGGCCGCTGCCACCGCTCTGGTCTATGGCGATCGTCCGGTGATCGCGGCGGGCTCGACCGGCTCGATCCCCGCAACGGCGCGGCTACTGGCAGCCGTCGCCAAACTGCCGCGTGGGGCCATCGTGCTGCCCGGCTTCGATACCGGCATGACCGCACAGGGCCATGCCGATTTGCTCAACAATGCCAAGAACCCGCATGGGCATCCGCAATATGGCATGGCCAAGCTGTTGCGCGCGCTGGGGGCGGGCGTCGGCGATGTGGTCGAGCTGGCCGGGGATGCTGCCGAGCGCACCACGCTCATGCGCCGCGCCTTGGCGCTGACCGACGACACGGCGCTCTGGGCGCAGCAGAAATTGACGCCGCCCGAATTGGCGCGGGCGGTGGATGGCGTCAGCCTGATCAGCGCCCGCACCGAGGACGAGGAGGCCCGCGCCGTGGCGCTGGCGGCGCGCGATGCCCTGGCGCAGCGCCGGACGGTGGGCATCATCACGCCCGACCGTAATCTGGCGCGGCGCATCGCAGCCGAGCTCGGGCGCTTCGGTGTCACCGTCGATGACGCGGCCGGCGTGCCGCTGTTTCACTCGGCCGTGGGACGGCTGGCGCGGCAAATTCTGGCGCTGGCGGCCAATGGCTGTGGCGCGGTCGACCTGATGGCGCTGCTGCGCAACCGCGCAGCGCTGTTCGGGCTGGAGCGCGAGCGGATCAATGCGCTGGCCGACCAGATCGAACTCGGCCTTCTGCGCGGGCAGCGTGCCAGTCCGGGGCTAGCGGGTCTCAGAAGGCTGCTCGACGTTAATATTAGCGGGGATACCAAGTATCCCGTCAAACGGCTGTATGAGACGGACAGGCCTCAGATTGAAGACCTCTTCACCCGCATCGAGGCGGCCCTGTCGCCGCTGCTGGTGCTGTTGGAGACATCCGAAACCGATTCGGGTCGCTTTGGCGCAGCGCTGATGGCGGCGTTCGATGCCGTGGCGGACGGCGCGCAGCTGCCCGGCCGTCGCGAGCTGAACGATTGGTCCATCGAACTTCGGACTCAAAAAGGCGAGGGGCTCAAATTCCCGCCGCGCGGGCTCGATAATGTGCTGGCCGCGCTCATGCTGGGCTTTCAGGTGCGGACCAGCGAGATAAGGCGGCAGGATATTTTCATCTGGGGGCAGATCGAGGCGCGGCTGCAAAATCCGGACCTGCTGATCCTGGCCGCCCTCAATGAGGATAAATGGCCCGAACCGGCCGATCCGGGGCCATGGCTCAGTCGGGGTATGCGGCTGGCCGCGGGGCTGGAGCCGCCGGAACGGCAATCGGGCCTCGCCGCGCATGACTTCGCGCAGGCCCTGGGCAATGGCGCGGTGATCGTGGCCTATTCGGAGCGGCTGGGCACCAGGCCGGCGATCGCCTCGCGGCTGGTGCAGCGGCTGGAAGCCTTTGCGGGCGACGAGGCCGCAAAGGCCATGCGGGCCAAGGGCCAAGTCTGGCTGGAGGCGGCGCGGCAGTTGGATGCGGTGGCGGAGGTTCGTCAGGCCACTCCCCCGGCACCGAATCCGAGCGCCGAACTGCGACCGCGAAAACTGTCGGTTACCGAGATCGAGACGCTGATGCGCTCGCCCTATGATGTCTATGCCAAGCATGTGCTCAAGCTGCGGCCGATGGACCCGCTGGGCGAAAATCCCGATGCGCGCGAGCGCGGCAATATCATCCACGACATCTTTGCGCGCTTCGTCATCGAGCGCTGCGACGTGATGGCGAGCGAGGCGCTGGACACGCTCAACGCCATGGCGGTCGAGGGCTTTGCGGGGCTCGATGCCATTGGGGAGCGTCGCGATATCTGGCTGCGGCGCTTCGATACCGCCGCGCGATTCTTTCTGGAGTTCGAGCGCGAGCGCAATGAGCGGGTCAGGCTGCGGCATGCCGAAATCGACGGGGAGTGGAAACTGCCCAGTGGCTTCACGCTGACCGGGCGTGCCGACCGGGTGGATGAGATGATCGATGGGACGCTGGAAATCATCGATTTCAAGACCGGCTCGCCGCCGACGCCCGGGATAATGAAGGCTTTCGAAGCGCCCCAATTGCTGCTGGAGGCGGCGATGGGGGGAGCGGGCGCGATGGCGGGGATCGCCGGGGCCGATACCAGTGCGCTGACCTATGTGAAGGTCGGGCTTGGGCCTGAGGCCTTCGTGCCCAAGGATTTTACGCTGGCCGACGAATTCGGATTGATGGACGCGGCGGACGAGGCCAGCCGGCGCATGCAGCGCCATGTCGATGTTTTCCTGTTCCACGATACGCCGATGCTGGCGCGCATCCTGCCGCTGCCCAACCAGCGCTTCGCCGGCGCCTATGAGCATCTGGCGCGCATGGCCGAATGGACCGCGATCGACGGCGAGGAGGACGAGCTGTGAGAGGATTGCTGCGCGTCCCACCCCAGACCGAGGCCAATCAGCGCAAGGCGGCTGATCCGGCCTGGTCGATCTGGGTGGAGGCCAATGCCGGCTCGGGCAAGACCCATGTGCTGACCCAGCGCGTGCTGCGCCTGCTGCTGGCCAATGTGGCGCCGCAATCGATCCTCTGCCTGACCTATACCAAGGCGGCGGCCGCCGAGATGCGGCGGCGGGTGTCCAAACTGCTTGCCGGTTGGGCGACCATGTCTCCGGCTGACCTCGAGATCGAACTGCGCAAGGTGGTTCCTGGCGCCATCGACGATGATTTGCGGGCGCTGGCCCGAACGCTCTTCGCCAAGGCGCTGGAAACGCCGGGTGGGCTCAAGATCGTCACCATTCATGCCTTTTGCGAATCGGTGCTGCACCGGTTTCCGTTGGAAGCGGCGGTGCCATTCGACTTCAGCGTGATCGAGGAGGAGGAGCGGGCCGGCATGGTGCTGGCGGCGCGCGAAATGGTGCTGGCCAGCGGGCTCAAGGGGGGCGCGCATGCCGAGGCGGTCGAGACGCTATTTGGCCTGCTGAGCGATTTTTCCATCGCCGAGGCCATCGACGCGGCTCTGGCCGATGGGCGCAAGCTCAAGGCCGTGCTGGCCGACCGCGCTGGGGCGAAGGCGCGGCTGCGGGCGCTGACTGGGTTCGACAGTGGACCGGGCAGCGCGCAGATTGCCGAGATGATCGTGGGGGAGCGGCTGGTGGGGCCGGCCGAAGTGGCGCGGCTCTTGGCGATCACGCCGCCCAAGGCCATTGGCAACCGCTTCGAGGATCGGCTGGCGCGACTCAATGTCCGCCTGCCGACGGCGGCGCATTGGATGGGGGCCTTTCTCAAGGACGACGGCACCGTGCCGGCGCGGTTCCCCGTCAAGGCGGTGAGCCTGACCGATCCGGCCTTGGCCGAACTGTTGCTGGCGGAGGCGGAGCGGCTGGCGGACCTGGCGGCGCTGCGACGCCATGCGCTGCTGATCGAGCGCAGCGAGGCGGTGCTCGACGTGGTGGGCGCGATTTCCGACAATTACGAAGCGCGCAAGCGGGCAAGGGCGCTGCTGGATTTTGACGACCTGGTGCAAAAGCTCGGCGACCTGTTCGAAAATTCCGTGCTGGGGCCGTGGGTGCAATACAAGCTTGATGCGGGGATCGATCATATCCTGGTGGATGAGAGCCAGGATACCAATCCCGAGCAATGGCGGGTGGTGCGAGCGATTGCCGATGAGTTCTTCCGTGGCGCCAGCGCGGTGCAGCGGCCGCGATCGCTGTTCGCGGTGGGCGACCAGAAGCAGTCGATCTATTCGTTCCAGGGGGCCGAGCCGGCTTTGTTCGGCGAGACCGGCCAACTGTTCAAGGACCTGGCGGCCGATGCCAAGCGCGATTTCGCCTGGCTGCCGCTGCATACCAGCTTTCGGACTTTGCGCGGCATTCTGGAGGCGGTGGACAAGGTTTCCGATCGGCCGGATATCCAGGAGGCGCTGCTCTCGACCGAGAAGGTGCATCACGATACCGCCCGCTCCGAGCCCGGCGGCACGGTGACGCTATGGCCGCCGTTGCAGCAACTGGCCAGCGTCATCCAGCCCGGCGAATGGCCGACGGAGCCGGTCGATGCCGAGCGAACTGCCCCGCGGCAGGTGGCCGAGCGCGTTGCGGGCGAAATTGCCGGCTGGATCGCCACGAAACGCCCCCTGGCCAATCGCGGCAAGGCGGTCACGGCGGACGACGTGCTGATCCTGGTGCAATCTCGCAATGCGCTGTTCCAGGAAATCATCCGGGCGCTGCGGCGGCGCAATATTCCGACGCCGGGCGCCGATCGGCTGAAGGTGACCGGCCATATCGCGGTGCTGGACCTGTTGGCGCTGTGCGACGTGCTGCTCAATCCGGCCGACGATCTGCAACTGGCGGCGCTGTTGCGCTCGCCGCTGTTCGATATTTCGGAGGATGAGCTGTTCGCGTTGGCCCAGCCGCGGGCCAAGAATGAAACGCTGTGGCAGGCGCTGCACACATGCGTGCTGTCTGAATGTATGGCGGCATTCGAAAAACTGACGCGCTGGCGGGGGCAGTTGGATTTCGAGCGGCCGTTCGAATTCCTCGCGGCGGTGCTCTATGCCGAAGGCGGGCTCAAGCGCTTTCATGCGCGGCTGGGCACTGAGGTGGACGAGGTGTTTGCCGAACTGCTGGAACTGGCGCTGGGCCACGAGCAGACCGAGCAGCCGAGCCTGCAGGGGTTCGTGGCGGAAATGCGCGAAAGAGACGTGTCGATCAAGCGGGAGCTGGCCGAGGCCGGATCGGGCGTGCGAGTGATGACGGTGCATGGCGCCAAGGGGCTGGAAGCGCCGATCGTGATCTTGGCCGATGCGGCCAGCAAACCGGCCGGGCGGCAGGTCAGCAAGCCGCTCTACATGCTGCCGGACGCGCCGGGGCCGCTGCTGATCCATGCCTCGGGGGAAAAGAACCACGTGGCGCAGACGCTGGCGCAGCGCGATATCTTCAAGGGCAAGCAGGAGCAGGAATATTGGCGCAAGCTCTATGTCGGCATGACGCGGGCCGAGGATGAGCTTTACGTCACCGGGGCGCTGACCGCCGGGCGCGATGCCGGGGGACAGCTCAAGGGCACCTGGTATGAGGCCATTGAGGGCGCCCTGCGGCCGCACGCGCAGAGTGTAGCCGATGCCGACGGCGGGGAGACGGCGCTGGTCTATCCGTTGTTACGGCCAGAGCCGAAGCCGGTGGCGACGGTCGAGAATGCCGCGCCGCTGATCGATATCGCCGCGGCGCTGCAGCCCTTGCCGGCTTATGCGGCTCCGGTGATCGTCAGCCCGTCATCGGTCCACGTGAGCGCGGGAATGACCGTGTTCGATAGCGCGGCCGAGCGGGTGGCCGATGCCGATACGTCGCGCAAAAGCGGCGTCGCGCTGCATGCCTTGCTGCAGCATTTGCCCAAGCTCGATCCGGCCCTGTGGCCGGTTGTCGTGCTCAAGGCCATGCCGGTGCTATTGCCGGCCCTGCCCAGGCAGCACCAGGCGGTGGGTGCCAAGGCCATCGCTATTCTCGCGCGCCCCGAACTGGCGCATGTCTTTGGCATGAGCAGCCGGGCCGAAGTGGCATTCGCCCTCGATGTGCTCCGTGACGGAGCGCTCGTGCAACTCGCCGGGCGGATCGATAGGCTAATCGTTGACGACTCTAGTGTATTGGTGGTGGACTACAAATCCGACGCGGCCCCTCCGGCGGGGCCCGAACAGGTGCCGCAGAATTATCGAACCCAGTTGGGACTTTATGCGTTGGTTGCAGGTCAGCTGTTCCCGGGCCGTACGGTGCGGGCAGCCATCCTGTGGACCGCATTGGAATCGTTGATGGAATTGCCGCCGGCCCTGCTGGCGGAAGCTGCTGAGGGTTTCACCCTTCGGTGACACAACTTGAAGAGTGGCTGGACTCGCACCAGCTTTTGGATCACACAGACCGTCGCTTTCAACCCCAAAGGCAAACCCCAAATGACTCAACATGTTTCCGACGCCGATTTTGGCGAGGAAGTCCTTAACTCCAAAGAGCCAGTCCTCGTGGATTTCTGGGCCGAGTGGTGCGGGCCGTGCCTGGCGATCGCCCCCGTGCTCGATGAGCTGTCCACCGAGCTGAGCGGCAAGGTCAAGATCGTCAAGCTCAACGTCGACGAGAATCCCTCGACCACCGCCAAGTACGGCGTCCGTTCGATCCCCACCATGATCCTGTTCAAGGGTGGCGAAGCTGCCGACATGAAGATCGGCGCGGGTACGCCCAAGGCCGGCCTCTCCAAGTGGCTCACCAGCCACGCGGCATAAGCTTTAGCCCAATAGAATTTCAAACACCGCCGGAGCGATCCGGCGGTGTTTTTGTTTGTAGGTGGGATAGTTCGGAGCGACAGCCGAACTTGGAATGTCGTTGCTGTCGCGCATCCGCGACTCAGCCTAGTCTCGCCCTCCCTCAACCGGAGACACACCATGGCCCACCAAGTGACCGATGCCGATTTTTCTGCCGAAGTGCTGCAGGCGCACGAGCCGGTGCTGGTGGATTTCTGGGCCGAGTGGTGCCAGCCATGCCTGGCCATGGACCCAATCATGGACACGCTCTCGGTCGAGCTGGCCGGACGGGCCAAGATCGTCAAGATCGACGTCGCCAGCAATCCGGCCATTGTCAGCCAATACGGCGTGCGCGCCATGCCCACGCTGATGGTATTCAAGAATGGCCAGCCGGTCGACATCAAGGTCGGCGCCGGGCAGTCGCGGGTGCAATTGCTCAAGTGGCTGGAAAGCCACGCCGCCTGATTTGCCCAAGCCCGCCTGCCTCTGCTAAGTCTTAAGAAAAATTAGGCTTTTGGAGGATTCGAGGCATGGCACATATCGATCTGGCGGCAGCGCCGTTCAATCTCGATGACGATGCAATGGCCTGGGTGTCCACCACCCTGGCCGGGCTGGGGCCGCGCGACAAGCTGGCGCAATTGTTCGTGCTGATGGTGCGCGGCGCGCCCGAAACCTTCCTCGACACTGTTTTGCGCTTCAAGCCGGGTGGCATCACGCGGCTGTTCACGCCCGATCTCGAGAGCGAAATCGGCCTGGCGCGCGACCTGATCTCCGGCTCGGCAATCCCTCCGCTGGTCAGCGCGGACCTCGAAGGCAGCCGCATGAGCTTGCCTTTCGGCACTGCCGTGCCAAATCCCCTTGGGCTGGCGGCGGCCGACGATGTCGCGGCCACCGAGGCGATTGCCACCATAATGGCGCGCGAGGCCCATGCGGTGGGGCTCAACTGGAGCTTCACCCCGGTCGTCGATATCAATGCCGCGTTTAAGAGTGCTATTGTGGGCACCCGCTCCTATGGCAGCGATGTGGACCGCATCGAGCGCCACGCGCTGGCGCAGATCGCCGCCTTCCAGGCCAATGGCGTGGCGGCGACCGTCAAGCACTGGCCCGGCGAAGGGTTCGACGATCGCGACCAGCATCTGGTGACCACGGTCAATCCGCTGGGCTTTGCCGAATGGGACGCCAAATTCGGCCGCCTCTATCGCGCTGCCATCGAGGCCGGCGTGCTGGCGGTGATGGCTGGCCACATCGCGTTCCCCGCCTTCGTGCGTGAACTCGATCCTGACGCGGGCGGCGAAGCCTTCCGCCCCGCTTCGATCAGCGCCGTGCTCAACCAGACGCTGCTGCGCCAACGGCTCGGCTTTAACGGGCTGATCGTCTCGGACGCGACGGCCATGGCCGGGCTGGGCGATTGGGGCCCGCGGGATGTGACCCTGCCTGAAGTGGTCTCCAGCGGCTGCGACGTAATCCTATTCTCCGACGATCCCGATGCGGACCTGATGCGCCTGGTCTCGGCCATCGCCGATGGGCGGCTTACCCAGGAGCGCGTCGATGAAGCCGTTACCCGCATCCTGGCGCTCAAGGCCAAGCTGGGCCTGCACAAAGCGCAACTGCCGCCCGAGCTGGAAACGGCACGCGCTGTGCTCGGCGATCCGGGCAGCGCCATCACCGCCCATTCGGTCACCAGCCGGGTGCCGACCCTGGTCAAGGACACGCAGAACCTGCTGCCGCTGAGCCCCGCGCGGCATCGGCGCGTGCTGGTGTTTTCCGGCGATATCGTCATGCCTCTGGCGCCCGGACCGGTGGCGTTCAGCGTGCCGGAGCGGCTGGAGCGCGAGGGCTTTGCGGTGACGCTCTACACGCCCGGCATGAGCGTCAATCCGCGCGATTTCGATCTGGTGCTGTATCTGTTCGGCGACGAGACGCTGCTCACGCGCAGCAGCATTTTCCTCGACTGGATGAAGCTGACCGGAGGCCTGTTCGGCGCCATGCACCGCTATTGGCACGACATCCCGACGCTGATGATCTCGTTCGGCTATCCCTATTATCTTTACGACGCGCCGCGCGTGAAGACCTATATCAATGCCTACGGCACTGCGGAGCCGCTGCAGGAGGCGGTGGTGGAGGCGCTGCTGGGACGCACCCAATTTGCCGGCAATAGCCCGGTGGATGCGTTCTGCGGCAGCGAACAGGCGCGGTATTGAACCGGGCCTGAACGGAACCTTCCACCTGTTGCCGCAATTGCCTCATAGGTTAGGCTCGACCAATACCAACCCGATACACCAAGGGACCCGATAGTCATGATTCGTCGCGATGCACTGCTGCTTGGCCTCACTGCCGCCCTGGCCTCGACGCTGCCCGCGCTGGCGCTGGACCGCGCGCTGAGCCCCGAGGAGCAGCAGCTGATCACCGACATCGGCGCCCATAATTCGGCGATCCGCACCATGGTGGGCCGGTTTCTGCAGATCGACACCAATGGCGGGCGCACCGAGGGCACGTTCTTCCTGGAACGGCCGGACAAGATTCGCTTCCGCTACAATCCGCCCAGCAAGGAAGAGATCGTTTCGGTGGGCCGTGGTTTTTACGTGCTCAACCGGGCCGACGAAACCTATTACGCCTATCCGCAGGACTCGATCCCGCTGCGCCAGTTCCTCGGCGACAAGATCGACCTGCTGGCCGCCAATGTGCTCGACGTCACCGATGCGGATGGCTATCTGACCGTGACGCTGAGCGACGACACCGCCGCCGGCACGGTGCAGGTGTCGTTGATTTTCGACGTCGCCACCATGGATCTGGTGCAGTGGAGCCTGGTGGAGCCCAGCGGGTCGGAACTGACGTTCTCGCTCTATGACGTCGAAAAAGGCGTCGATATCCCGCGCTCGTATTTCTCGATCCCCGCGACGTACAAGGGACTGGATCCCTCGACCAAGCGGTAAGGGTCCTATGCAGGGTATCCACCACCCTCTGTTCTTCCCGCGGACTTGATCCGCGGGTCACTCTCACCCCGGCACAAACGACGGGAGGCCCGCGGATCAAGTCCGCGGGAGGGCCGGTAGGTGTGGTTGGCTAGTGGATAGCCGGCCGATCGTCGCCCTTACTTCCCGAACGCCAGGATCGCCACCAGCCCGGCGGCGCCGACGATAATCCGCCACCAGGCGAAGGGCGCAAAACCGTAGCTGGAGACGAAGTTCAGCAGGTAGCGCACCACGATCGCGCCGACCACGAAGGCGGCGGCAAAGCCGATGGCGATATTGAGCCCGGCGCTCATGTCGATCAGGTCGCGGCTTTTGTAGAGATCGTAGCCGAAGGCGCCGATCATGATCGGCAGGGCGATGAAAAAGGTGAACTCCGCCGCCGAGCGCTTGCTGGCGCCGAACAGCATGGCGCCCACCACGGTCGAGCCCGAACGCGATACGCCGGGCACGAGGCTGAGCATCTGGAACAGCCCGATGATCAGGGCGAGATACCAGGGATACTGGTAGATATCGTCGTAGATCACCCGCTTGGGCATGCGGTCGACAATCAGCAGGATGACGCCGCCAACCAAGAGGCATGAACAGATCAGCACGGGCGATTCCCACAGCGCGCCCTGGATCACGTCATGCAGCAGAACGCCGGCGATGATGGCCGGCACGCAGGCGAGGATCACGCTGAGCGCGAAGCGCCACGCATAGGCTTTGCCGGTGAGAGCATCGCGGATCAACAGCGCCAGTCGGGTGAAATAAATGGTCACGATGGCCAGGATCGCCCCGAGCTGAATCAGCACGATAAACGCTGCCGGCTGGGTCAATCCGAAGAAATGACCGGCCAATAAAAGATGCCCGGTCGAGCTGACTGGCAAGAATTCGGTAAGCCCTTCCAGAATTCCCAGGACGAGCGGCACAAAAAGACCTTGATCCACGTTCAGATGATCCCCTAATTCTGGCTGCTTGGCGCCGCGTAGGCTGCTACGCTCATAGCGTGGTTCGCGCGAGCCGCCAAGAAGCCGCTGGGGCTGGCGGCAAAATGTAATGATTTGTAAGAAAGAGCGTGCCGAATGCCCACTCTGCTGCACCATCCTCTCGATCCGTCGTCCCGCCTTGCACGATTGATGTGCGCTGAATATGGCGTGCCGCTGGACGTGGAGGAGATCAAGCCATGGTTGCGCGAACCGGGCCTGCTCGAAATCAACCCGGCCGCCACCCTGCCCATCATGATGGGCGAGCATGATGCACCGGTGGTGGGCCTGCTGGCCGTCATCCACGCCATCGAGGAGCAGTACACGCCAAGCGTGGTCGAAGGCCTGATCCCATCCAGCGCCCCGGCGCGCGCCGAGATGTGGCGGCTGATGGAATGGGTGATTTTCAAGCTCAATGACGAGGTGACCCGCTACATCCTCGAAGAAAAGATCGTCAAGCGCGACCAGCGCGGCGCCACCCCCGAGCCGTCGGTACTGCGTGTGGCCAAGGCCAATCTCAACGAGCACATGCTCTATTTCAACTGGCTGTTCGCCACCCGCCAGTGGCTCGCCGGCAATAGCCTGACCCTGGCCGATTTCGCCCTAGCGGCGCACTTGTCCACGCTCGACTATCTGGGCGATATCGACTGGGGCAAGGCCGGCGAGACGCGCCTCTGGTACTCCCGCATCAAATCGCGCCCGGCGTTCCGGACGCTGCTCAATGACCGCGTGGTGGCGATGCCGCCGCATTCGGGCTATGCCGACCTGGATTTTTAGGCTTGTGACGCGGTGAACATGTGACGGCGCAGCCTCCATCGACCGACAAGCTCATCGCCGAACTGCGGGCTCGCGCCACAGCGCTCGGCTTTGACAGTTTTGGCATTGCCTCGGCCACGTCCCGCCCCGATCTGCCGGCCAAGCTGAAAGCTGCGCTCGATGCGGGCTGGCATGGCGAAATGGAGTGGATGGCCGAAACCGCGGAGCGGCGCGGCCGCCCGAATGCGCTGTGGCCCGAGGCGCGCTCGATCATCCTGTTGGGCGTAAACTACGGGCCGGAGAGCGATCCGCTGGCCGTGCTGGCCGAACGCGATCGCGGCTCGATTTCGGTCTATGCCCGCAATCGCGATTATCACGAGATCATCAAAGGCAAGCTCAAGGAACTGGCGGGGCTGCTGTCGCGGCGGTCTGGCGCCGAGGTGAAGGTGTTTGTGGACACCGCGCCGGTGATGGAAAAGCCGCTGGCGGAAGCGGCGGGACTGGGCTGGCAGGGCAAGCATACCGTGCTGGTTAGTCGCGACTTCGGCTCCTGGCTGTTTCTCGGGGCGATTTTCACCTCGGCCGAATTGCCCGTCAGCACCCCGCATGAAGAAAGCTGCGGCTCCTGCACACGGTGCCTCGATATTTGCCCCACCAATGCCTTTCCTGCGCCGTTTCAGCTTGATGCGCGAAAATGCCTGGCCTATCTCAATATCGAGCATCAGGGGCCCATTCCACACGAGTTTCGCGTGCCGATGGGCAACCGCATCTATGGCTGCGACGATTGCTTGGCGGTGTGTCCGTGGAACAAATTCGCCAAGGTGAGCCGTGAGGCCAAGCTGCGCGCGCGGGCCGACCTGGAGCGGCCGGCGCTTGCCGATCTGGCGCGGCTGGACGATGACGGTTTCCGTAGCCTGTTCGCCGCCTCGCCAATCAAGCGGATCGGGCATGCGCGGTTTCTACGCAATGTAATGATCGCCGTGGGCAATAGCGCGGATGCCGAACTGGCGCCGCTGGCCGAGGCGCGGCTGGAGGCCGAAAGCCCGCTCGTGCGCGGCGCGGCGATCTGGGCGCTGCGGCGGCTGGCGCCGGCCAAGGCCGATGCGCAAAGGCTTGCTTCTCTGGGCCGGGAAAGCCACAACAGCGTCCGTCTCGAATGGACCGCGGACCTCTGATGTTTTTCTTTTTCGGCATGGGTTTTTCGTCGCAGGCCGCGGCGCGGGCCATTTTTGCGCATGATCCCTCCGCCGTCATCGCCGGCACCTCGCGCACGAAGGAAGGCGCCGCAGCGCTGACCCGGCATGATATTTCCGCCCATATCTTTGACGGCACTGCGCCCGGCCATACGCTGGGGACCGAGCTGCGCAACGCCACCCACGTAGTGCTCTCCATCGCCCCCGACGAGGCGGGCGATCCGGCGCTGATCCATCACCGTGCCGATCTGGACGCCGCGCCGAACCTGGCCTGGCTGTGCTATTATTCCACAGTCGGGGTCTATGGCGATTTCGGCGGCGCCTGGATCGACGAGACCGCGCCGCTGGTGCCGCGCAATGCCCGCTCCGACCGGCGCGTGCTGGCCGAGCAGGCCTGGCGCGATTATGCGGCCGAGCGCGGCGTCCCGCTGGCCATCCTGCGGCTCGCCGGCATCTACGGCCCCGGCCGTTCCACTTTCGACAAGCTCGCCGAGGGTACCTCGCGCCGTATCGTCAAGCCGGGCCAAGTGTTCAACCGCATTCATGTCGCCGATATCGGCCGGATCACCGCTTTGGCGGCGGAGCAGAAGCTGGACGGCACCTTCAACGTGTCCGATGACGAACCGGCCCCGCCCCAGGATGTGATCGCCCATGCGGCCGCGATGGCGGGGGTGACCCCGCCGCCAGAGGTCGCCTTCGACAGTGCTGACCTCACCCCGATGCAGCGCTCGTTCTATGCCGACAACAAGCGCGTCTCCAATGCGGCAATCAAGAGCGCCTTGGGCATCGACCTGCTGTTTCCCACTTACCGCGACGGCCTCGCCGATTGCCTGTCGAGACAACCATGACCGTCCAGCCCGCTAAGTTTGCTCCGCAGCGTATCGTCCTCAGCGGCAAATATGCCCGGCTTGAACCCATCGCCATCCACCATGCGGCGGATCTCTATGCTGCCTCCATCGGCGAGGGCGTGCCCGAGCGCTATCGCTGGCTCTACGAATATCCACCCGCCACGCAGGCCGATATCGAGAGCTGGATCAATGGCGTCGCGTTGCTGCATGACCAGACCTTCGTCGCGGTGATCGACAAGGCCAGCGGCCGCGCGGTGGGCCGCCAGGCCTGGCTGCGCATTTTTCCCGAGCACGCCTCCATCGAAATTGGCGGCGTTTACTGGGGCCCAGCGATGGCGCGCTCGCGCCTGGCGACCGAGGCGCTGTATCTGTTTGCCCGGCACGCGTTCGACGATCTGGGCTATCGGCGTTTTGAGTGGAAATGCAACAACCTCAACGCGCCATCGAAGGCGGCGGCATTGCGGTTTGGGTTTCAATATGAAGGCCTGTTCCGGCAGGACCGTATCGCCAAGGGAGAGAACCGCGATACCGCATGGTACTCGATCATCGACGGGGAATGGCCGGCTTTGCGGGCGGAGTATGAGCGGTGGCTGGCGCCGGACAATTTTGATGCGGATGGGGCGCAGAAGAGCAAGCTGGTGACGCGGGGGTAGGCACCGACTCTTCCTCACCTCGCCCCTCCGGGGAGAGGTCGACCCTTAGGGTCGGGTGAGGGGCCTTTACCGGGTGAGGCGCTTGCGGAAGGCCCCCTCACCCGTCGCTGCGCGCCGACCTCTCCCCGGAGGGGCGAGGTGAGAAGGGCCTTACCCCTCCACCAGCCCCATCACCGCTGCTTTCAATCGCGCCAAATCCTCGGGCCGGCTCAAGCGATGATCTCCATCGGGAATCAGCGTCAGTGTCACCGGGTCGTGCAGGATATGGGTCACCAGTTTGATCGCCGCCGCTTGCGGAACATCGGGGTCTTGCCCGCCCTGCAGGATCACAACCGGGCATCCCGTTTCGATCACGCCGCCAAACAGCAGGTGCTGTGTCCCGTCCTCGATCAGTTTGCGCGTGATGCGATACGGCGTGCTGGAATATTGCGATGGCCGGTCCACGTAGCCCACATTCTGCAGCGACTCATGCTGCTCGGGCGAAAATCCCGGCAACATGCGCTCATGGGTCATGTCGACGCCCGGCGCGATTAGCACCAGCCCCTTGGCGCGGTGGCTATTGTTCGCCAGCATCGCCTTGACCAGCAACAGCGCGATCCAGCCGCCCATTGAGGAGCCGACGATGATCTGCGGCCCGGTGGTGGTGGCGAACACCGCCTGCGCCTCTTCCAGCCAGCGGCTGATGGTGCCGTCTTCGAAATCTCCGCCCGAAACCCCGTGCGCCGAGTAGTCGAACCGCGTCACCGCCAAACCCGCCTCAGTGCCCAGCGCGTCCAGCGCCATGGCCTTGGCGCCGATCATGTCCGACCGAAATCCGCCCAGCCAGAACAGCCCGGGTGAACTACCGTCGCGCGTTTCCATGGCGATGGTGCGGGCTTCGTCCCCGGTTCCCACCGTCAGCGTCGCGCTTTGTATGTTGGGCATAGGTGGCAGCCTCTTTCGATGTTATAAAGCCTAACCAGCAATGGTGGCCCGGCGCGGGCGCAAAGGCGCAACAGGGCGCATTTTGTGCGTGTTTGCCTGTTGACTTATGCCTGCGCTAACACGATTTTATGGCCGATTTCACCATTTGGTTTGTCAATACAAGGAACGTTTGCCATTCGTCGTCCCATGAGACCAGTTGCGCCCCAGAAAGATGGGCCGCCCTCTAACGAAGATATCACCAGTGCCGATGTCCAGCTCATCGACGCTGAAGGCGAGAACCGCGGGATCGTCAACACCCGCATCGCGCTCGCAGAAGCCCAGGAACAGGGTCTGGACCTGGTCTTGATCTCTCCCAATGCCGTGCCGCCGGTCGCCAAGATGCTCGACCTCGGCCGCTTCAAATACGCCGCGCAGAAAAAAGCTGCCGAGGCGCGCAAGAAGCAGAAGGTGATCGAGGTCAAGGAAGTCCAGCTCCGGCCCAATATCGATACCCACGACTACGACACCAAGATGAAGGCGGTCGAACGCTTCCTGGATGACGGTGACCGGGTCAAGATCACCATGCGCTTTCGCGGTCGCGAAATGGCCCACCAGGATATCGGCATGCAGTTGCTGATCAAGGTCAAGGACCAGTTCGAGCCCGTGGCCAAGGTCGAGTCGCAGCCGCGCTCGGAAGGTCGTCAGATGGTCATGGTGCTGGCGCCCAAATAAGGGCTTGCCGCATAAATTGAGAAAGGCAGGCCGCTTGGCCTGCCTTTTTTGTTGGGAGCATGGTCGGCTCAGGCGATCCAGCCCAGCGCCGTCTCGACCTCGGCCGCCATGGGAATGGCCGGTTGCGCGCCCGGCTTGAGGCAGGCCAGGCTCGCCGCGACTGCCGCGCGCTTCATTGCCGCCTTGAGATTCAGCCCCGCGTCGAGTCCGGCCGCCAGATAGCCGCAAAACGTATCGCCAGCCCCCACGGTGTCGATTGGCTTAATTGGGAGCGCATGGACATGAAACAGCTCGCCCTTGGTGGCGGCCTTGGCGCCATCGCCGCCCAGCGTCACGATGACGGTCTGGTCGTGCTTGGCCGACCAGTCGAGCATGGCGGCCTCGAGTTCGTCCATGCCGCGACCGCTCAGCAGCTGGAATTCGGTTTCATTGGCGACCAGGATGCTTGCCTTGTGGGCAACGCTCGGCGTGCTGTCGAGATAGGGCGCGGTATTGAGAATGGAGACGAGGCCCCGCTCGCGGCCCAAGTCCAACGCCCGCTCGGTCGCTGCCTGCGGAATTTCCTGCTGCAGCATGACGACGCTGCCTGCCGCCAGTCCGCCCAGTGCGGCATCGGCATCCGCCGCCGTCACCGTGGCATTGGCCCCGGGCAGCACGGCGATACAGTTCTCGCCCTTGGCGTCGACGAAGATCATCGCGATCGCGGTGGCGCCGGGCGATACCTTGAGGCCGCTCAGGTCCACTCCGCCGGCTCGCAAAAGGCGTAGCGCGCTGTCCGCGAAATCATCGTCGCCGACCGCCGAAATGTGCTTCACGTCCGAACCGGCCCGCCGCGCCGCCAGCGCCTGGTTGGAGCCCTTGCCGCCCGGCGCGGTCGCGAACTCGCCGCCCAGCACCGTCTCGCCGGGCTTGGGCAGGCGTGGCACGGTGCCGATTTGGTCCAGACCCGTGGAGCCGAAAACAGTAATCATTTGGCAGCTTTCAAAACAGTGTTCCAGTTGCGCGACGTCCATAGCCGCTTTTTGCCGAAGTGCTTCCAGATCATTTCCATGCCCTGACCATAGCGGCCTTCGGCATTGCGAAATGTCAGCACGAAGACCTCGCTATCGGTCAGCTTGACCACTTCGAAATCGCCGGCCACGGCGCAGGGCATGGGGAGCGACCTGGCATCGAGATCGTCCACGAAGGTGACGTAGAGTTTGGTGTCGTCGTCTTCCACGCGACCGGCGAACGGGTCAAGCCCCACAATGTCGCGCAAGTGCGCCTGACTGCGCAGCACGGTACCGATCTCGAAGCCGAACTGCAGCGCGAGGCTTTTCTCGATGGCGCGGACGTCCACCGCATCGGCGTCGAACAGCACATTGCCGCTCGCCAGCAGCGTCTTGACGTTGTCGAAGCCCATCGCCGTGAAGGCGGTCAGCAGGTCGGCGCTCTTGACTTGGCGCTTGCCCAGGTTGACGCCGCGCAGAAACGCCGCATAGCGCGTCACGATGCACGGCTCTTGCCCTGGGGATAGATCGTCTCGCCCTTGGCGAGCATCTCGACAAAGGCTTTTATGTTTTTCTCGCGCCCCGCTGCCGTCTTCAGATTGCCGATGCGAAAGCCAAGCGCGAACCGGTTCTGGGCGCTCAGCGTCTCATAGGTCGCCAGCGCCTTGGGCTCGGCCCTGATGGCCTCCATCAGTTCGTCCGGCATCACCATGGTTTTGGAACTGCCATAGGCCGCGTCCCAGCGCCCGTCCGTTTTGGCCGCCTCGACATGTTTCAGGCCATGCTCTGTCATGCGCCCGTCGGCGACCAGCCGGGCGACATTGTCGCGGTTGATCTGGCTCCAGAGGCTCTTCTTGCCGCGGCGCGTATAGCGCTGCACGAAGGAGACATCGTCCCAGGACTTGCGGATGGCATCGATCCAGCCCCAGCACAACACCACGTCGATGGCTTCCACCGCCGTGATCGTCGGCTTGCCGGAGGCCTTCTTGAAGATGCGGATCCACACCTCGTCGTCCTTGTCATGATGGGCCTTGAGCCAATCGTAGAAGGCGTCCTGGTTGGGGAATTCCCGGATTTTTTGCGGATCGACGATGACCGGCGCCATTTAGCCGGCCTTGGGGGCTTGATCGATGATGCGCTGCAGCACCGGGTCCAGCAATTCGGCTGCGGGCAGGCCGAGGCCGAACACGCCGCTCAGCGCCTCGCGCAAGGCCTCGACGGTCTCCAGCACCTGCACCGCGTCGGGCTCGCCTGCCGCGCGCACCGTCAGCCGATTGCCCCCCAGCGTGATCCTGCGGCCGCTGGGTGACAGCGCCACGCCGAGGTCGCGGACAAATTTGGAGCCGGGATCGGTCGACACGAACAGGTTGGGCGCCGCGTAATCGGCTTCCTGCTGTTCGGCCAGCGTGAACACATAGAGCGTGCGCCAATGCTCGCCGAGTTGCACCTGCAGGTGCCAGTCGGGGTCTCCGCCGGTCAGCCGATAGGTTTCGTGCGGGGTGGTCTGCTCGATATCGGCGCGCAGCTTCATCGGCGCGGTCAGTCCCAGGCCGCCAAAACCCACATCCGCAATATAGGTCGTGCCCGCGATATCGACGGCCAGCACCATATGGGTGGGCGGACGATGGACCGCTTCGGTATCGGCCCAGACCACGCGCGCCGCCAGGCCCCGCACCGTGAAATCGAGGTCCTGCAGCACCGCCATCAGCAGCGTGTTGTGCTCGAAACAATAGCCGCCGCGGCGCTCGGCCAGCAGCTTCTGCTCAAGGCTCGCCTGGTCCAGCAGCACCGGCAGGCCAAGCAGTGGATTAAGATTTTCGAATGGAATGGTGGCTGGATGCAGGGCGTGGATCAATTCCAGCGTCGCCAGGCTCGGCGCGATCGAGCCCGCAAAACCGATGCGCTCGAAATAAGCGTTGAGATTGACCTTCCGACTCATCGACCACCCTTGTCGTTGTTTTCGATTGCGCCGCAATATGCTGCAAGCCGACCGGCTTTGTCACGTCGGGGCGCGCATTTTTGGATCAAGGGAAATCAGCATGGGCATGTTCGACTGGCTAACCGGCAGCAAATCGGCCCCCAGCGGGGTGGCGCGCCAGCCGGCTTCCGCCCTGCGCCAGCAACTGCTGGCGATCAACCGCGATACCGCGCCCTTTATCGTTCGCGACGGCGCGCCTGAAAACTGCGACCTCGTGGCCGAATGGAAGATCGTCGATGCCCGCTGGTACGAGATCTTCGCCAAGGCCGGGCTCGAAAAGACCTTCAAGGTGCTGATGAAGTTCGACGAGGCCAGTGGCGAAGTGCGCTCCGTGGATCAGGAATGGAGCGTGGAATGGCGTGCCGGCGTGCCCAGCCTCGCCCTCGCCGTCTCCAGTTTTCGCGGCCAGAAAAAGGAATTCAGCTTCGGCACCGCCTTCGCCTTCAAGGAGGAGGATCTCTCCTTCGGCAAGGTCTACGAATACCGCTTCAAGACCAGCGAAATCAAAGACCCCCTGGTTGCCGCCGCCCAGGCTGCCGGCTGGGGCTGGAAGGGCGTGGCGTTCGGGAAATTGTGAGGCACTTGAATGGAACTCCGTTTGTAGTTACATTGCGATGACTTTCGAGTGGGACGAGGACAAGAACCGCGCCAATCTGCTCAAGCATGGCATCAGCTTCGAAGAAGCTGAACTGATTTTCCAGGGACCGATATTTTCGCGTCCTGACGTTCGCTTCGACTACGGCGAGCTGCGGATCCTGAGTATTGGCATGATCCGAGAAATCGTGGCTGTTGCGGTGGTTCATACCGACCGCGATGGCGCGGTTCGCCTCATCTCTGCCCGGCTTGCCAATCGGCAGGAAAGGAAGTCCTACCATGAGCATTTCGGAGAAGCGCCTGGCTGAATTGGCGGCGCGGGGCGATGACAAGATCGACTATAGCGATATCCCCGAGCTCAACGACGCGTTCTGGGCCAATGCCAAACTGGTCGAGCCCGAAGGCACGCAGCAGGTCACATTGCGCGTCAAGAAATCCGTGCTTGATGCGTATAAGGCCACCGGCAAAGGCTACCAGACCCGAATGAATGCCGTCCTGGAATCATTTGCGCGCACATTGCGCAAGTAAGCCGCTCAGCCCTGCTGCTTGCGGATCCGGATCACCACGTCGACATGGCTCATCACCATGCCGTGCGGCACTTCGGGGAGGGTCTTGAATTCCACGGCCGTAGCCGGAATGTCGATCATGCGCTGTTCGTCTTCGACGTAGAAGTGATGGTGATCGGACGTATCGGTATCGAAATAGGAGCGCGAGGCATCCACGGCGACCTCGCGCAAGAGGCCCGCTTCGTGGAACTGGTGCAGGGTATTGTAGATCGTCGCCAGCGAAACATTGACGCTGGCCTCGTTGGCCTCGCCATGCAGTTGCTCGGCGCTGACATGGCGATGCGGGCCCCCGAACAGCAATTCGGCCAGGGCGACGCGCTGGCGCGTAGGGCGCAGGCCCGCCATGCGCAGCACGGCCGTGAGGCAGGGCTTGCGGGAGGGAAGGGCCCGAACGGTCTGGTTGCGATCTGGCATTGGGTCCTTTGGAACACGAAAAGGGCCGGAAAACTTGCCTTCCTTATAGCCATGCGGCCCCCTTGGCACAAGCGGCGCGGCGCGCCGTGGCTGCGGCCAACTGGCACTCACCCACAGGAGGCTTACTTGACCCCTTTGCCGCACCCCTCTACTAGGGTCGACAAGGGTTAATCGGGAGCTTTGGATGGCGGACCGCGCGAACGCATTTGGGTATGAAGAGCTGCTGGCACACGGTCGCGGCGAACTACCGGGGCAAATGGATGCCCGTCTGCCCGCCCCGCCCATGTTGATGTTTGATCGCATCACCCGCATCCAGGCCGATGAAGGCGCCTATGGCAAAGGCTATGTGGTCGCCGAACTCGATCTGCATCCGGACCTCTGGTTCTTCAAGTGCCATTTCATTGGCGATCCGGTGATGCCGGGTTGCCTTGGGCTCGATGCGCTATGGCAGATGACTGGCTTTTTCCTTGGTTGGTCGGGCTCGCGCGGACGCGGTCGCGCCCTTGGCGGAGAGATCAAGTTTACCGGCCAGGCGACCACCGAAAAAAAGCTGCTTGAATATCGCATCGACATCAAGCGCCACATGCGTTCCCCCTTGCCGTTCGGTATCGCCACCGGCACCGTCAAAGCGGACGGCGAAACCATCTACGTGGCCGAAAATCTCAGGGTTGGCCTCATTCCTGTCGCATGAGTGCTGAAAAGCACCTGATATGGGTGCCATGAACTTGATTTGTATAACACAATAAGAGACGCCAGCCTGAAGGCGTCCGGCGGAAGACGGAGCGAGGCAAGCAGATGAGACGGGTTGTCGTCACCGGCATGGGTATCATTTCCTCGATCGGCAATACGATCGCCGAGGTGATCACGAGCCTGCGCACCGCCAAGCCAGGCATTATCGCTGCGCCCGATTACATCGACCTGGGCTTTCGCAGCCAGGTTCATGGCGACCCCCAGCTCGATCCGTTTGCTATCCTCGATCGGCGCGTCACCCGTTTCATGGGCAAGGGCGCGGCCTGGAACTATCTGGCCATGCAGCAGGCGATCGCCGATGCGGGCCTCGAAACCAGCGACATCTCGAATCCGCGCACCGGCATCGTCATGGGCTCGGGCGGCACCTCGACCCGCACCATTGTGGAAGCCGCCGATATCACCCGCGAAAAGAAAAGCCCCAAGCGCATCGGCCCCCTGGCTGTGCCCAAGGCCATGGGCTCGACCGCCTCGGCAACGCTGGCTACCGCCTTCGGTATCAAGGGCATCAACTATTCCATCTCGGCAGCCTGCGCGACGTCCAAACATTGCATCGGCAATGCCTATGAGCAGATCATGATGGGCAAGCAGGATATCGTTTTTGCGGGCGGCCATGAGGATCTGGACTGGACGCTGAGCGACCTGTTCGACGCCATGGGCGCGATGTCCTCGGACTTCAACGATACTCCGGCCCGGGCTTCGCGCGCTTATGACCGCGACCGCGATGGCTTCGTCATCTCCGGTGGGGCGGGTGTGCTGGTGCTCGAGGAGCTGGAGCACGCCAAGGCGCGCGGCGCCACCATCCATGCCGAAGTGATCGGCTATGGGGCAACTTCTGACGGGCTCGACATGGTCGCGCCCTCGGGCGAGGGGGCCGAACGCTGCATGCGCATGGCGCTGGAAAACGTCAAACACAAGATCGACTACATCAACCCCCACGCCACCTCGACCCCGGTCGGCGACGCCAAGGAGATGGAGGCCATCCGGGCGCTCTTCGGCAATGAGGACAAGTGCCCGCCGATCTCGGCCACCAAATCGCTGACCGGACATTCGCAGGGCGCCACTGGCGTGCATGAATCGATCTATTCGATCCTGATGATGCGCGAGCGCTTCATCTGCGAAAGCGCCAATATCGAGAACCTCGATCCAGCCTTCGAAGATATGCCCATCCTGCGCCAGCGCCGCGATAATGCGGACCTGGGCGTGGTGCTGTCCAATTCATTCGGGTTTGGCGGGACGAACGCGGCTCTGGTGTTCAAGCACCCGGACGCTTAGCGCCGCGGGCTTCGCCAGCGGCCTACGCATTGATCCATCCCCACCCACCGTGCCAAGCACTGAACGCTAGTACGAAAACTCCGAGAACCGCGTGCCCTTGCTGTCATAGACCAGCACACGGCCGATCAGGGGCTCGCCGATGCCGGTGATCAGCTTGATCGCCTCCATGGCCATCAGCGTGCCGATCACCCCTGTCAGTGGCCCCAGCACGCCATTGGCCTCGCAGGAGGGCAGGTCGTCGTCACCAGCCTCTTCGGGGTAGAGGTCGGTGAATTTTGGCGCCGGGCTGCCATCTGCACGATGCAGGTGCGGCGCGAAGATCGTCAATTGGCCGTCGAACATGCCGACCGCGCCGCTTACCAGCGGCCGGCCTAAGGCCTCGCAAGCGGCGGCCACGGCCCGGCGGGTTTCCAGATTGTCCGAGCCGTCCAACACCAGATCGTAGGCATCGACCAGCGTTTGGGCATTGCCCCGATCGATGCGCACGTCATGGGCAACCACGGCCACATGCGGATTGAGCGCGGCCGCAAAGGCCACGGCGCTCGCCGTCTTGGTCTGCCCGATGGTGTCGGTGCGATGCACGATCTGCCGCTGCAGGTTGGAGAGCGACACGCTGTCATTGTCGACGACGCCGAGCGTGCCAACGCCGGCGGCCGCCAGATAGGCGATTGCCGGACTGCCTAGCCCGCCCGCTCCGACCACCAGCACACGGGCGCGCTGCAGCGCCTGCTGCCCGCCGCCGCCCATGCCCTTGAGCACCAGATGGCGGGCATAGCGGCGATTTTCTTCCGGGCTGAAGGCCATCAGAATTTGAGCGGCACGGCAATGAAGCGCCGGTCGGCCCCTTCGAAGCCCAGCGAATAGACCGACACGATGGCCAGCGCACCCGGCCCGAGTTCGGGCGCGAATGCCGCCAGGTCGTCGAATGGCGTGATTACGCCATAGAGCCGATAGCCGAGCGGGCAGCCGCGGCTTTCAGGCACGCTCTTGTCGCGATAGACTTCATGAGTTTTTCCGCCCACCGTCAGGTTCAGCGCGAAACCGGTCTCCCCCGCCTCGGTTTCCCCAACGCAGCTAGCCATGCTCAACGTCGCGGCGACCCCCGACAACGTCAGCTCATAGCTCGCCTCGGCCGGCGCCATGCTGTAGCCCGGCTGGCCGAAGCGGAGCGCCTTGTCGTCGGTCCCCACGGCGCCATCGCCGTTGAGCGCGATGACGTCGACCGGCTCGCCGATGCCCAGGCCGTCGAGCGTCGGCCGCGCTTGGTCCAGTGCCTTGGCCCTGGCAGCCGCCAGAGTGCTGTTTTCGTCCTCCAGGCGCGCCCAAACCGGCGTGTCCTTGACCCATTGGTCGGCCTGCAGGTCCAGCACATAGATATTGGCATAGGCAAAACCGGAGCCGTCCTGGATGCCGAACTCTTCGAAGGCGAAATAGCGGGCGTCTTCTGAATAGCCGATAAACCCGATGCCCGCGCGGTCTCCCGCCCAGGCCGGCGCCACCAGGACAAAAAGCGCCAGAAGGCTAGCGGCCAGTCGAGCCATGGCCGCCCTCGCCGCGTTCGGTGCCGTCCAGCACTTCGGTTTCGATCAGTGCCACGGCGCTGACCGGCGCCACCACCATCTGGGCGATGCGCTCGCCCCGGCGCACCACGAATGGCACCGTGCCATGGTTGATCAGCAAAACCTTGACCTCGCCGCGATAGTCCGCATCCACCGTGCCGGGCGAATTGAGCACGGTAATGCCATGCTTGGCAGCCAATCCCGAGCGGGGCCGGATTTGCGCCTCATAGCCATGGGGCAGGGCGATGGCAAAGCCAGTGGGGACCATGGCATAGGCCCCCGGCGCGATCTCGATGGCCTCGTCCGGCGCCAAGGCCGCCGCCAGATCAAGCCCGGCCGCACCCGCCGTCTGCTGGCGGGGTAGAGGCAGGCCCTCCCCATGGGGCAACCAGCGCAGTGCAATATTGACCGTCATTGCACTCGCACCACCGCATAGAGTTCATCGGGCAAATCGGCCGTGCCATCGATCAGCCCGAGGAACGGGATCATCTGCTCGGCCGATTTTTTGTCCGCCGACAGCGTCATATTGGTGTCTGTCACTTCGAGCCCCGCAAAATGCAGCGTGATGGCGTGGTCTTTGAAGAAGGCCTCGATCATCTGCCTGGTTTCCTCGTCCATCTTGTCGTCGACGCCGATCTCGCTCTTCATGTCGGCGGTCGGCAGGGCGACGCGAACCAGCCCCGGTCCTGCCGGCGTGAAGGTGATGGTCTGCTTCTCATTGCCCATGCTCAGCGTGGCGAAGGGGCCTTCCTCGGTCAGCACGCAGGTGGCGCTGCCGTCCTTGTTCTCGGTCAGCTCGCCCTTGGAGCAGAATTCGTCCTCGGCCTGCGCCCCGGCTCCGGCCTGCGCCGCATTGGTCTTGACCATGGCGTAAAATTCGGGCGCCATGACCTGGGTCATGACGGCTTTGGCATTGGTCATACTGGTGACGGTGACGTCGACTTTGGCATCGATGCAGCCCGCCAGCCCCACGGCCAGCAGCAGAACGCCGGCCAGCCGGCCGGCCCAGTTCAAACCCATATCCCGTCTCCCCAGACACCGGCGCACCGGGCGGCAATCTATGAGGCAGGGGAGTGGGGGGCAAGGTGGTGACGATTGATTGAGACCTAGAGCCGCGTTACCCGCCAGATCATCACCGCCACAAGAATCAGCGCCAGCCAGCCCAGGGCGAGCAGCATCCAGCGCGGGAAGACTTCGCGATTGTGCTTTTCCGCATGGAAGTCGGCCAGCGCGAGCTCGGCCTGAGCGAGGATCACCGGCACTCGCCGCGCCGCATCGGCAAAGATCTTGAGACCATCCTTGAGATCGGCGAGCTTACCCGGCGGCCCCTCTTCGCGCCGCAGCCAGTCGCCCACCACGGGTTCGGCAATGGTCCAGATATCCAGCTCCGGATCGAGAGCTCTCGCCACGCCTTCCACCAGCACCATGGACTTTTGCAGCAGCACCAGTTCGGGCCGCGCCTGCATCTGGAACAGATCGGTGATGGTGAAGAGCTGGCCCAGCACCCGCGCCATCGAAATGTCCTGCGCGGTGCGGCCATGCAATGGCTCACCAATGGAACGGATGGCGAGGGAGAAGTCATCCACCGATTGCGCCGCCGGCACATAGCCGATGTCGAAATGGCGCTGCGCCACCATGCGGTAGTCGCGCGTGATGAAGCCGAAGAGGATATCGGCGAGGAACCGCCGCTCGGCCCGGTTGATACGGCCCATGATGCCGAAATCCACCGCCACTACCGCGCCCGTGCGCGGATCGGCGAACAGATTGCCCGGATGCATGTCGGCGTGGAAAAACCCGTCGCGGATGGCGTGCTTGAGGAAGCTTTGCAGCAGCGTTTTGGCCAGCGTCTTGCGGTCGAGGCCCGCCGCGTCCAGCGCCGCAGTGTCGCGAATCGGAATGCCATCCACCCAGGTAGTGGTCAGCACATTCTGCGCGGTGTGGTCCCAACTCACGCTCGGGATGACGAAACCCTCATCGTCCTTGATATTCTCGGCAAATTCGCTGATCGCCGCTGCTTCCAACCGCAGGTCCAGCTCCAGCCGGGCCGAGCGGTCCAGCGTCTCCACCACCTGGGTGGGCTTCAGCCGACGCGTCGAGCGTACCAGCCGTTCGGCCAGCCGCGCCCCGGCATAATAGCTCTCGATATCGGCCATGAAGCGCTGCGCCACGCCCGGCCGCAAAATCTTGACCGCCACGGTTTTTCGCGCGCCATCGGCCGGCACCAGTTTGGCCTGATGGACCTGCGCAATCGAGGCCGCCGCAATTGGCGCGGACAATTCGGTCAGCTCGCCCGCCTTGCTGCCCAGCGCTTCGAGCAATATGGCCGGCACCAGCGCCGCATCAAACGGCTCCATCTTGTCTTGTAGACCCGCCAGGTCCGCCGCCACTTCGGCGCCCACCACGTCGGGCCGCGTCGCCAGCGTTTGGCCGAACTTCACATAGGTCGGGCCAAGCCGGTTCAGCGCCCGGTTCAGGCGCTCGACGTGGCCCGTGCGCCGCACCGACGGCCGCTCGATCACCCGGCCCAGGCCAATGCCAAAGCGTAATGGCAACGGCAGATCGCGCGCCACGATGATCGACAGCGCACCCTCGCGCGCCAGCACATATCCGGCCCGGACCAGCCGGAAATAGGCGGAAATCAGCATGTGGCCTAAATCTTCCAGCCGGAAAACAGCGCCGCGATATTGCCGCTGAACGCCGTGTGTTTGGCGCGCTTAAACCCCGCCGTCGTCAGCATCCCGGTAAACGCCTCAGGCGCCGGGAACTTGCGGATCGATTCCACCAGGTACTGATAGGGCTGGGCGTCTCCAGTCACCAGCTTACCCATCGGCGGGATCACCCGGTCGGAGAACGCCTTGTAAAAACTGTCCAGCCCCGGCACATCGACCTGGGAAAATTCCAGCACCATGATCCGCCCGCCACGCTTGAGCACCCGATGCGCCTCGCCCAAAGCCTGCTGGATGCGCGGCACATTGCGAATGCCGAAGGCGATCGTATAGGCGTCAAAACTGTTATCGGCGAAGGGCAGCTCTTCGGCATTGGCCTCGACGAAGCTGGCCTGCGCCGGATAGCGCCAGCTCTTGGCGCGCTCCGCGCCCACCCGCAGCATGTCCGAATTGATGTCGCTGACGACCACTTCGGCATAACCCACCGAGGCATTGATGATGCGCTCGGCGATGTCGCCGGTGCCCCCGGCCATGTCGAGCACCCGATAGGGCCGCGAGCCCGACTTGGGGGGCGCCAGATCCGCCACCATGGCGTCTTTCCACACCCGGTGGATGCCAATACTCATCAAATCGTTCATCAGGTCGTAGCGGTCGGCCACGCCATGGAACACCGCGTTGACAAGGCCCTGCTTGTCCTCTAGCGCCACGGTCCGCTCGCCGAAATGGGTGGTCTGACTGCTCTGTGCCATGGCTCGCGCCTCGCCGTTTTGATTTGGCCGCACCATAGCGAAGCGTTATGCGGTTTGCCATGGCGCAAAGCCGCGCAGGTTCAGGGGGACTTTCTCATGCCGGAATTGCCCGAAGTCGAAACCGTCCGCCGGGGTCTTGAGCCCTGGCTAGAGGGCGCCACTATCGAGAAAGTCACACTGCACCGCGCCAATCTGCGCTTTCCGTTTCCCGACGGGTTGGCGGCAGAGCTGCAAGGCCAGACCATCACCGGCGTCGGCCGTCGCGCCAAATACTTGCTGATCGGCCTCTCCAACGGCAAGACCGTGCTCAGTCATCTCGGCATGACCGGCTCCTGGCGTTTTGCCGAGCACGGCATCGACAAGCCGCCGCGCTATTACGAGACCCAGCCGGTTCCCAAGCACGACCACATGGTTTGGGAACTGAGCCATCCCAAGCATGGGTCGTCGCACCTGATCTATGCCGATCCAAGGCGGTTCGGGTTCATCGATCTTTATGACGATATAGAAGACAGCCCTTATCTTCGGGGCCTTGGCCCCGAACCCCTGTCCAATGGCTTCAATGGGGAGGAGCTGACTGCGGCCTTCAAGGGCAAGAAGTCGCCGATCAAGTCGGCGCTGCTCGATCAGCGTGTGGTTGCCGGCCTGGGCAATATCTACGTCGCCGAGGCTCTGCATCGGGCGCACATCCTGCCCACCATTCACGCCGGCACCATGCTGACCGCCAAGGGCGCGCCCAAGCCGGCCATCGAAGACCTCGTCTCGGCCGTGCGGCAGGTGCTGATCGAAGCTATCGAGGTAGGCGGCTCGACCTTGCGGGATTTCCGCAATGCCGAGGGCGGCTCCGGCTATTTCCAGCACCGCTTTGCGGTTTATGACCGGGAGGGCGAACCCTGTCCCACGCCGCTATGCACGGGGACGGTGGCGCGCATCGTTCAGTCGGGCCGCTCGACGTTTTATTGCCCCGTGTGCCAGAAGAAGCCTTGAGATTGCCGGTCCATCAGTCAACGCCCTCCCCCTTCGCGAGGAGGGGTCAAGGCTGGGGGGATGTTTAGCCCCGATCCGGGACATCGTGGCTCCGAACACCCCCACCCAACCTTCCCCGTCGAGGGGGAGAAGCCGGTCCGGTGATTGCGGTCTCTCCGTGCCACCGCCCCCTGAATCCAGTTGACCTCTCCCCCCCTTTCCCCTATAGACCGCCCGAATGGCGGCTATTCACATGCCGCCGCTTTCATTTTCACCCCGGACGCACCTCGCCTCAAGGCGATTTCGGCCGGAGGAACGCGCCCAAGAGGACCAAGATGGCCAATACTCCTTCAGCCAAGAAGGCCACCCGCAAGATCGAAGCCCGCACCGCGGTCAACAAGTCGCGCCGCTCGCGCGTTCGCACCTTCATCCGCAAGGTTGAAGAGGCTATCGTTGCCGGTGACCACAAGCTGGCCATGGAGGCCCTGGCGGTCGCCGCTCCCGAGATCAACCGCGCCGCCACCAAGGGCATCGTTCATGCCAATCTGGCCGCCCGCAAGGTCAGCCGGCTGAACCACCGCGTCAAGGCTCTCAGCGCCTGATTGGCTGCTGTGCCAAGGGCGCAGGCCTGCGGGCCTGCTTCCCCTCAAAGGGCTCCGCAAGGGGCCCTTTTTATTTGCCCCGTCACGGGCAAGGTTTTTTCGTTGGCCGCTGTCATGTGACATCAGCGTGACACTGGTCCCGACTGGGGGTTTACCCGGAGGGTAACGGTGTTTGTCGTTATCGGCCAAGGGCTTAAGGACGAGTATGTCGCAGGCGTACAATGCGGCCCGGCAGCGCGTTAGGAGAAATTGGCGCTAACGGAAAATAAATTTCTTAACCCCATATGACGGCCGCCATGGGGAATATGTGTTGAGTCACAGAGCCTTGGTTTTGTGGGTTTTGGACTGAGGCCGGATGGATTTTGACAGACCTCAGAGTCAACCCCCCATTTCAAAGATTCACCAGTTGCAGCCCCAAAATCGAGCCTCTAAAGTGATCTGGTCAGCTTGAGAAAAGACGGCCTCAAGGCACGTTTTGCCAGAGCGGACAGGGTCGTTGTTTGGGGTTTTTTCATAGGGTCGGCAGGGCAGCAATGTCCCGCCAATTGTGCCGATGACGGTTGGAATGACTGCATTATTGTGCCGTCTGGCCAAGCCCGGTCGGACGCGTATCAAGTAACCGCTGGCCGGGTCAGGCCAGGTTCAAGTGATAGTGCAATACAGCGAACGGTGGCCAAAACCGCCGATGGAATTTTGCGACCCTGTCTCTGGGGACGGGCGAAGCTATGGGCAGGCGGCCAGAAGGCTGCCGGTGATCAATTGACAGCGTCGCGGTTTTGCGGACCGCCGACCGAGCAATAACGAGGCACAGCACGATGCGACTACAGACCAGCGCTGGAGGCGAGGATTGGAACCGATCCGCTCCCCTCTCCACCACACCGGCAATAAAAGGCGATGCGTCTGCGATGACCAGTTCCGATGATCTGAGCGAAGCCCAGCGTGACCTCTGGAACCGCGTGCGCGCTCGGCTGAAGGCCTCGGTCGGCGAGGATGTGTTCACCTCCTGGTTCGCCCGGCTGGACCTCGAAGAGATCGTCGACGATCTTGCCCATCTGTCCGCCCCCACGCGCTTCCTGTGCTCCTGGGTGCAGTCCAATTATGCCGACCGGATTCTGGAAGCCTTCCGCCAGGATTCCGAGACCATTGCCCATCTGCAGATCACGCTGCGCGTCAACGGCCAGGCCCGCCCGCGCCTGACTCCCCAACCCGCCGAGGCTCCGCAAGCCGATGCGCCCGCAACCGCTGCTGCGCCCCTAGCGCCGGCCATGCCACGCCTGATCCGCGACAATACCGCGCAAAAAGGCGACGCCCTGTCCGGCAGCGCCATCGACCAGCGCATGACCTTTGAAACCTTCGTGCCCGGCGGCCCCAATGAAATGGCGCTCGGCGTCGCCAAGCAGATCGCCGCCGCCGCCGCCAACAACACCGTGACCTTCAATCCGGTCTATATTCATTCCACCGTGGGCCTGGGCAAAAGCCATCTGCTCAACGCCATCGCCCATGCGGTGCAGTCCGCCGATGCGACCAAAAACATCGTCTACCTGACCGCCGACCATTTCATGTACCATTTCATCACCGCCGTGCAGCGCCAGTCGGCGCTCGGCTTCAAGGAATGGCTGCGCCGGGTCGATCTGCTGCTGATCGACGATATGCAGTTCCTGCAGGGCAAGTCCGCCACCGAATTCGGCCATACGCTGGGAACGCTGCTGACCGGCGCCAAGCAGGTCGTGGTGGCTGGCGATGCGCCGCCGCGCGACCTTGAAATGCTCGACGAACGGGTGCGCTCGCGCCTGTCGGGTGGGCTGGTCGTGCCGATTTCCACCTTCGATATCGACCTGCGCCGCGCCATCGTGCAGCGCCGGGCCGATCAGGCCACCGCCCGCTTCGGCATGCATTTTCCGGTACCGGTGATCGATTATGTGTCCCGCGTCGTGGTCAGCCATGGCCGCGATCTCGATGGCGCCGTCAATCGCCTCGTCGCCGCCAACCAGTTGACCGGCGAGCTGATCACGGTCCCGCTGGCCGAGAAGACGCTGGGCGACCTGATCCGCAGCCACGAGGCGCGCCGCGTCCGCATCGAGGATATCCTCAAGATCGTCTCGCGCCACTACAAGGTGCCGCGCAACGAACTGCTCTCCGCCCGCCGCTCGCGCGACGTCGTGCGTCCGCGCCAGATCGCCATGTTTCTCGCCAAGGCGCTGACCTCGCGCTCTCTCCCCGAAATCGGCCGCCGCTTCGGCGGACGCGATCACACTACGGTGCTGCACAGCGTTCGCAAGGTTGAGCAGATGATCAAGGACGACATCGAGCTGGCGCAGGAAATCGAGTTGTTGAAGCGCATGCTGGAGGAATAGGGGCGGACTTATCGCGCCGAGTTTGCTCTGCGATTCCCCTCACCCGGCCTCCGCTTCGCTCGGCTTGCCCTGCCGGGCCTTGCTCGCTGAAATCGCTCCACTGGAGCGATTTCCGGGCGCTCATAAGTCTCCCCGACGGGGAGAGGAATGTTGAGAGCGCAACGATCTTTCTATTCTTCTCCCCGTCGGGGAGAAGGTGGCGCGCAGCGCCGGATGAGGGGGATTGTCGAGGCGTCAGATGGCCTGTCGGCCGCCACTTACTTCCCCGGCAAATCCCGCTTCATAAACTCCGCAAACTTTTCCTTCCACGCCGGATGCCAGCGCGATAGCGCGGGGCGGTTCTCGATGATGTCCATCGCGTTCCAGAAAATCCGTTTGTGGTCGGTCTCGTTCGGCGTCTCCTCGTCGGGGCAGAGGATGAAAAATTCCTCCCGCGCGATCGCCGCTTCCATATAGCCCACCACCTGCTCGGGCAGCCATGCGCCCGGCCGATGCTCGGCCTCGCCCGTCGTGGTCCAGCCGGGGATCAGTAGATGGGCCGAAACCCCGCTGCCTTCGCGTTCCCGCAAGTCCCGCGCCAGGTTCTGCGTATAGGCATTCACCGCCGCCTTGGACGTATTGTAAGCCGGATTGCCCGGTGGATTGGTCAGCCCCTGCTTGGAGCCGGTATTGACGATGACGCTGGGCCGGCCGGCCTTGAGCATGCCCGGCAAAAACGCCTGCACGCCATTGACCGGCCCCAGCACATTGATCGCAAACGTGCGCTGCCAGTTCTCGATTGGATCGAGAATCCCGCCCGCGCCGCCGGCAACGAAGAATGCCGCATTGTTCATCAGGAATGTCGGCGCGCCCCACCACGCCTCGACACTGTGCGCCAGCGCCACCATGGCGGCCGGATCGGCCACGTCGACCACCTCGGCGCGAACGTTCTGTCTCCCCACGACCCCGCCCAGCTCGGTCGCCGTTGCCGCCAGCTTGGCTTCGTTGATATCCACCAGCACGATTTTCATGCCAACCTGCGCCGCCCGTCGACCTGCGGCCCGGCCGATCCCGCTGGCGGCCCCGGTGATAACGGCGACGCCGCCTGCTGTAAAACTTTCCGACATGGTATTCTCCGGTTCCTGGCTGGTTTGCTGCACTCTAGCCAAAACCGCGGCGCAATGCAGCGCCGGTGGTCGGGTCTTTGCGCCCTGCGGTCAAATGCCTGTCGGCAAAATGGCTCCCGCCCTTGCGTTTCCGACTGCAAATTGTAAAGGTCTGCCCCCGGCTCGCCGGGTGTTTCCTGTCCGTTTCGGGCAGTCTCGTGTGCAAGGATTTAGGGTTATGAAGGTCACGCTCGAACGCAATCATCTGCTCAAGTCGCTGAGCCA
>NZ_JAQGJV010000074.1 GCF_028290435.1 Devosia sp.
CGCGCTTCATCCCCTCGAGCAACTCCTCCGACGAGGCGCATTTGACGTCGAGCATGATCCGCGGATGGGTCTTCTGGAAGCTCGACAGGATCACCGGCAGCAAACGCACTGCGTAGTCGTCCGGTAGCCCGAAGCGGATGGCGCCGGCCAAATCCTCGTCGGAAAATTCGTCCATGATCTCGGCATTGATCTTCAGCATCTTGCGCGCCCGCGAATAGAGCGCCTCGCCGTGCTGGGTGAGCTTCACGCCGCGCCCGTCGCGGGTGAGGAGGGCATGGCCGAGCCGCTCTTCGAGCCGCTTGATCTGCATCGACACCGCCGACTGGGTCTTGTTCACCCGCCGCGCCGCCTCGGTGAAACTGCCGCAATCGGCGATCGCGCAAAAGCTCTGCAACTGGTCCAGATCGAGGGGGGCGGTCATCGGCGTATCTCATCACTGAAATTGATCGAGTGAATGAAATCTATTTGTTAGACGAATGGATGTCCAGAGCGTTATCTGATCCTCATTGGCGCCAAGACGGCGCTGAACCCGCCGGCTCCCTTCGGCAAAACAACATTTCTGGAGAATTCCCATGGCTCTCTCGCTTCCCGGCGAGCGGCCCTCCGTGGCCGCCATGCCCCTCAGTCCCTTCGCCGTGTTCGCTCGCTGGGTCGCCAAAGCCCAAGCCGCGCGCACCCGCCGGACTGCGCTGGCTGCCCTTTTGAAACTGGACCACAATCGCCTCAACGATCTGGGCATCGATCGCCAGGATGTGGTCGATGCGATGCGCCTCAATGGGACCGCTGCCGGCCGCAAGCTGACCGCCGCCCGCGCCGTCAAAGCTCGCCTCTGAGCGAATAACACCGGCCTATCGCTGCGATCTGGTGTCGCAGCGTGATGGCCGCCTTGTTTCTGACGAAACCGGCGCTCACCACATCCGCTCTGGAGTGCCCCCCGCTTCAGTCGCGCTTGAAATTGCGCATGGCCTTGGCCATGTGCCACCTCGTTGGCATGAATTGTCCGTCCGGATTGCTCGTGCCATCTCCCGGGCCGGTTTTGCCACCGGCCTATCCTGATGACTTGCCGGATGAGCGCCTCGCGCTTGTCCGGCTTTTTTGTTTGGGACGCCCCCCGCAAGGATATTCGGCGAGCCACACCCTCTGTATGGTCGCCCCGGCGCACAAGACGGCACCGAAATGCAGATTGATCTGAACAGCTACAAAACGATTCTCGTGGTCTCGCCACATCTGGATGACGGGGTGCTGAGCGTCGGTGGCCTCATCGAAAAGGCTGCCGCCAACGGTGCCGACGTGATCGTGGCGACCGCCTTCACCGCCGATACGCCGCCCGGCATGGCCATCTCTCCCCTCGCTATCGAACTGCACGCGTTATGGAACCTCGGCTCGAACCCGTTCGAACACCGACGCAACGAAGACATCGCTGCCGTCGGTGCCCTCGGTGCGCGCACCCTGCACGGCCCGTTGCTCGACGCCCTCTACCGGACCGATCGCGATGGCAACTTCCTCTATCCCACCCGGCAGTCGATCTTCTCGCAACCCCCCGAACACGACGATGTCGGTGAGGCCCTATCCCACCTGCTCGATCAATGGATTGCCGACCTGTCCCCTGATCTGGTCTTGACCCCGCTTGGCGTCGGCCGCCACGCCGATCATATCCAGACCACCAATGCCCTGCGCCGCCTGGCCGAGGTCCGACCGATGAGCGTCGCCCTCTATGAAGACATGCCATATGCGACGGGCGTGTTTCCCGTCACAGCGCCCGACACGGTAGACGCCGCACTCAAAAGAACCGCGTGGCAGGCGGCTGGCTCGCAAATTGTCCCCGTCGACCTGCCGGGCAAATTGAATGCGATAGCCGCCTACGCGTCCCAGATCGCGGACATCTTCCCGAACGGCATCGAGGTTAGCTCGGTCCTCGACAACTACATGCGCCTCGGCGGCCCGACCGGCGCCTATGGCGAACGCCTCTGGAAAGCCGTCCCCTAGCCACGACACGGCATCTTGGCAAAAATCCACGCCGCATGTCGGACGGCGTCTGCGTCGCTCGTCGTATGGGAAAGCACGGCAATCAGGAGCCTCCGATGACCCCAACCATTACCGCCTTTGAAAGCTCGCCCGATCGGGGCCAAGGACTCGCGCGTGACATGCGCGTTCGCTGGGCGCTCGAAGAGGTGGGCCAGCCCTACACTGTCCGCCTGGTGTCGTTTGCGGCGATGAAGCAGCCCGCCCATTTGGCGCTCCAGCCGTTCGGGCAGATTCCCACCTATGAGGAGGGCGATCTGGCCCTGTTCGAAACGGGCTCGATCCTGCTCCACATCGCCGAGCACCATCCGGGCCTGCTGCCGGCCGATGCCAATGCTCGGGCGCGCGCCATCACCTGGATGTTTGCCGCCGTCGGTACGGTGGAGCCACCGATCCTGGAACTGCAGACCCTCAAGTTTGGGGAGGGCAACAAGCCTTGGTTCGAGCAGCGCCTGCCGCTCGTCATGGATCGCATCCGCGATCGGTTCACTCAGCTTGCCGCTCGCCTAAGCGATGCCGACTGGCTCGATGGCGCCTTCACCGTGGGGGATTTGATGATGGTGCACGTGCTGCTCAGGGTGCGTCCATCGGGCCTGCTGGCAGAATTTCCGACCCTGGCCGCCTACACCGCCCGCGCCGAAGCGCGTCCCGCCTACCGGCGCGCCTTCGCCGCGCAACTCGCGGTCGCTACCGGCAAATCATCGGTCAGCTAAAGCTGACGCCGAGTTCCGTCTCGCGCCGCCAGATGACGGTGCAGGCGAAGCTTTGTTTGTCGTCGAGCAGCAGATCGAAGCTGTCGGGAATGCCGATGATGCTGGTGACGCGAAGCTGCGCCCCGGCCGGGGACAGATTGCGCACCGTGCATTGATAGGTGGAGAAGCCATCATTGACCACGATGCGTCCACCCTTGAGCGTACGGTGGCGGATGACGGCGCGTCGTTCTTCTTCCATCGGCTGCCTCGCGATCAAGGGAGTTGGGCGAAACCGTCCTTGAAGCCGTTGAGCGACACCGGGATGCCGATGCCCTCCTCGGGGGTCTTGAACACTACGAAAATGGCGTCCTTGCCGGTCGACAGCGTCTCGATCATCTTGTCGTCGAGCACCACTTCGGCCACGCAACCATTGGGCAGGCAGCGCACGAAGGCGACGCGGCCCATATCCTTGCCATCGACATTGAGGCCAAGCCCGTTCGGTAGCAGCACGCCGAGCGGCGCCAGCACCCGCAGCAGGCGCGCCTGCTGGTCGGCTGTCTTCAGCACGATCACTGACAGGCCAACATTGGGCTGGTCCTCGGCCATCACATTCTGAATGATGGCGCATTGCTCAAAGCTCGCGCCCGGGGGCGTATCGCAGCTCATCTGCCAGTCGCCGAACTGGGCGCGTACCACGCCCTGGCCGAGAGCGGCGCCTCCGGCAAGCGCCAAAACCGTTGCGGTCAGCCCTGCGAGGACCAGCTTGCGCTTCAAAATCGCCATCACTCGATCAATTCTCCCGTCGAATCGCGCAAGCGCGAGGACTATTGCCTGTTTCCGACAGGTGCCATGCCCTGTCAACTAAGCCCGATTTTCGGGCGATATGGGCCGCAAAGTGCGGCGAGGGTGAGGCCATTTTCAAGGGGAGGGCACATTATGACGCATGGGAATGGCGTATCGGCAGAATGGACTTGGCTCCTTCGATGTGATTTAGCTCGGAGTTGAGTTTAGCGCTCCGAGGTTGAGTCGGGGCGGCGTTTGCTATGCCGCACTTTACCCCTCAATCCTGGCGCCGCGCACCAATGGCAGTCTATAGGGGGTTTTCGGTGACCGGACAGTTCAAGAAGCGTTTGGGAGCCGTGGCAGCCGCCGCGCTGTCGTTCGTGCCAGTCGTGGCATGGGCGCAGGAAACCGCCCCCGTAGAGAGCGGCAGTCAGCCATTGCCCGGCGAGTACGCGCTCCAGCGTTCAGTGACGCCGATCATGGACTCCATCGTTGCCTTCCATAACGGCATTCTGCTGTGGATGTGCGGCCTGATCGTGGCCCTGGTCCTGGGCCTGATCATCGTCGTGGCCGTGCGCTTCAATGCCAAGGCCAACCCGGTTCCGTCCAAGACCACCCACAATACGCTGGTGGAAATCCTCTGGACCGTCCTGCCCATCATCGTCCTGATCGTCATTGCCATCCCCTCGTTCGGCGTGCTGTCGGATCAGCTGACGACGCCCGACGGGCAGCGCAAATATCTGGGCCATGACATCTTCTCCTTTGGCGATGTCGATGTTCCCGCACCCGGCTTGACCGTCAAGGCGACGGGCAATCAGTGGTACTGGAATTACGAATATGTCGACCAGGGTAAGGCCTTTGACAGCAATATCCTTGGTGAACCCAAGGACGGCTATGTTCAGGCGGTCAAGCCCGGTCAGCCTCGCCTCCTGGCAGTGGATAATGAGCTGGTGGTACCCGTCGACACCACCGTGCGCGTGCAGGTGACTGCCGATCCGAGCGGCGTGATCCATGCCTTTGCCGTGCCGTCCTTCGGCATCAAAATCGACGCCGTTCCGGGCCGTCTCAATGAAACGTGGTTCAATTCGCGCGAAACCGGCATATTCTACGGCCAGTGTTCCGAGCTGTGCGGCAAGGACCATGCCTTCATGCCGATCGCGGTGCGTGTCGTCACCAAGGACGAGTTTACCGCATTCATGGCGGCGTTTGAGAGCAGCGGCGATTATGCAGTCGCCAATGCCACCCTCGCAGCAGTCAAATAAGAATAAGGGTTAGGGGACTTCAGCCATGGCCGACACCACTCATCTCGAAGCACATGCAACCGGCCACGATGGCGCGGCTTCGCATGACCACCACACCCCAACCGGCTGGCGGCGCTACGTTTATTCGACCAACCACAAGGACATCGGTGTGATGTACCTGGTGTTCGCGATCATCGCGGGCATCGTCGGTGGTCTGCTCTCTGGCTTCATGCGCATGGAGCTGCAGGAACCCGGCATCCAGATTTTCAATGGCCTCGCATCCATGGTGTACGGCATCAATGGTGATCCCTCCATCGACGCCGGCAAGCACATGTACAATGTGTTCACCACCGCTCACGCGCTCATCATGATCTTCTTCATGGTCATGCCCGCGACGGTCGGCGGCTTCGGTAACTACTTTGCCCCGCTGATGATCGGTGCGCCCGATACCGCGTTCCCGCGTATAAACAACATCGCCTTCTGGCTGTTGCCGCCCGCTTTCATCCTGCTGCTGATGTCCTTCTTCTTTGCTGGCCCCGATGGCGCCAACATGAACGGCACCGGCGGCGGCTGGACCATTTATCCGCCCCTGTCAACGACCGGCCAGCCTGGTCCGGCGATGGATTTCGCGATCCTGGCGCTGCACGTCGCGGGTATTTCCTCGATCCTTGGCGCGATCAATCTGATCACCACCATCTTCAATATGCGTGCCCCGGGCATGACCATCCACAAGATGCCGCTCTTCGTGTGGTCGATCCTGGTCACCGCCTTCCTGCTGTTGCTGGCCCTGCCAGTGCTCGCCGGCGGCATCACCATGCTGCTGACCGACCGCAATTGCGGCACCGCCTTCTTCAAGTCCGATCAGGGCGGCGATCCGGTGCTGTTCCAGCATCTGTTCTGGTTCTTCGGGCATCCTGAAGTGTACATCATGATCTTGCCGGGCTTCGGCATCGTCAGCCACATCATCTCGACCTTCAGCCGCAAGCCGGTGTTCGGCTACCTCGCCATGGCCTATGCCATGGTGGCCATCGGCTTCGTCGGCTTCGTGGTGTGGGCTCACCACATGTACACGACCGGCCTCAGCCTCGACGTGCAGCGCTACTTCGTGGCCGCCACCATGGTCATCGCAGTGCCGACGGGCGTGAAGATCTTCTCGTGGATCGCCACCATGTGGGGCGGCTCCATCACCTTCAAGACGCCCATGCTCTGGGCCATCGGCTTCATCTTCCTGTTCACCGTTGGTGGTGTGACCGGCGTGGTGCTCGCCAATGCCGGCGCCGACCGCGTGCTGCACGACACCTACTATGTGGTGGCGCACTTCCACTACGTGCTGTCGCTGGGTGCCGTGTTCTCGATCTTCGCGGGCTGGTACTACTGGTTCCCGAAAATGTTCGGCTACATGTACAAGGAAACCCTGGGCAAGATTCACTTCTGGTCGATGTTCATCGGCGTGAACCTGGTGTTCTTCCCGCAGCATTTCCTCGGCCTTGCCGGCATGCCGCGCCGCTACATCGATTACCCCGATGCCTTCGGCATGTGGAACCGCGTCTCCTCGATCGGCTACTACATCACGTTCGTCTCCATGCTGATCTTCTTCTACGCCACCTGGGAAGCGTTCCGGGCCAAGCGTCCGGCTGGCGACAGCCCGTGGGGCGATGGCGCGACGACACTGGAATGGACGCTGAGCTCGCCTCCGCCGTTCCACCAGTTCTCGACCCTTCCCAAGATCGACTCGACCAACGTTCACTGACGACAATATGGGCCGCCACTGGCGGCCCATCCAACAAAGGCAAGGCGCGTGGCATTTATCGACAACTCCAACAGCATTCCCGTCCCGGCGGGTGAAGCACGGGTAGAAGACTACCTCGCGCTGCTGAAGCCGAGTGTCATGTCGCTGGTGGTGTTCACCGCCATTGTCGGCCTGCTGGTGGCGCCCGGCGCCATCAACCCGGTCATCGCCGTCATCGCCATAGTCTGCATCGCCATCGGGGCAGGGGCCTCGGGCGCACTCAACATGTGGTACGATAGCGATATCGACGCCATCATGAGCCGCACCGCCAATCGTCCCATCCCAGCCGGCCGTATCACCCGTGAAGAAGCGCTGGTGTTTGGCCTTGTGCTTTCGGTGTTCTCCGTCGCCCTGCTGAGCCTCGCCACCAATTGGGTCGCGGGCGGGCTCCTCGCCTTCACCATCGTCTTTTACGCAGTCATCTATACGATGTGGCTCAAGCGCTCGACGCCGCAGAACATCGTCATCGGTGGCGCGGCCGGCGCCTTCCCGCCCATGGTTGGCTGGGCTGCCGTCACCGGCACCATCTCCATCGAGAGCGTGGCGCTGTTCATGATCATCTTCCTGTGGACCCCGCCCCATTTCTGGGCGCTGGCGCTCTACAAGCAGTCGGACTACGGGGCTGCCGGCATCCCGATGATGCCCAACGTCAAGGGCGAAGCCTCCACCAAGCTGCAGATCCTGGTTTACTCAGTACTGCTGGCCGTCTCGGCTTTGGTGCCCACGATCATGGGCTTCTCGGGCATGGTCTATACCGTGGTCGCAGTGCTGACTGGCGTCATGTTCCTGTGGCTGGCCTGGAAGCTGTTCCGGGCCGAAGATGGCGTGCCAATGCGCAAGGCCGCGCGCACGCTGTTCACCTACTCGCTGAGCTATCTCTTCATCGTCTTCTTCGCGCTGCTGACCGACAATCTGCTAACGCGTTTTGGGAGTGTCATCGGATGAGCGCGCCAAACGAAATCCGCGAAGTCATCATTTATCCGCCCGAGATCGAGGCCGCCCGCGCCAAGGTGCGCCGCCGCCGCTCGCTCGCGCTGGGCGCGGCCTTGGCCCTGTTCGCCATTACCTTTTACGTGCTGACCATCATCAAGATGGGCCCGGCCGTGTTCGACCGGGCGATCTGATGGCCGGAACGACGACCCTTCCGCCGGTGACCCCGCAGATGCGCCGCAACCAGCGCGTCGGCTTCATCTGCCTGGCCGTCGTGGCCAGCATGGTGGGCGTCGCCTATGCGGCTGTTCCCCTCTACCAGATGTTCTGCGAAGCCACCGGCTATGGTGGCACCACCCAGAATGCGACCGACAATCCCAAGGGCGTCATCGCCCGGCCGATGACCGTGCGCTTCGACAGCAATGTCGATGGCGGGCTGAACTGGACGGTCACCCCCTCCAAGCCGATCACCGACGATATCGGCAAGGTCGATACCGTCAATTTCGTGGCCACCAACAATTCGGACCACGCGGTTACCGGACAGGCGATTTTCAACGTCTCGCCCGAACGCGCCGGCTACTACTTCAACAAGATCGAATGCTTCTGCTTCACCGAGCAGACGCTGCAGCCGGGCGAAACCGTTCAGATGCCGATCGTCTTTTTCGTCGATCCCGATCTGGCCCAGAACGCGGAACTCGACACACTCAAAGAGCTGACGCTCTCCTACACATTCTACCCAGTCAAAAAGGGAAGCTGAACAATGGCCGCGATTGAGGTAAATCACGACTATCACATGGTAGAGCCGAGCCCGTGGCCGTTTGTCGGCTCGGTGGGCACGCTGATCATGGCGATGGGCGGCGTGTTCTGGATGCACCACTGGACGCCATGGGTGTTCCTCGCTGGGCTGGCCATTGTGCTCTACACGTTCTTTGCTTGGTGGAGCGACGTCATCAAGGAATCCACCCAGACCAAGGCGCACACGCCCGTGGTGCAGATGCACCATCGCTACGGCATGATGCTGTTCATCGCGTCCGAAGTGATGTTCTTCGTCGGCTGGTTCTGGGCCTATTTCGACGGTTTCTTCCGCCACAGCGACGTTGAGCAGTATGCCCGCGTCGCCGCGACCGGCTCCCAGTGGCCGCCGACCGGCATCGAGCTGTTCGACCCGTTCCACCTGCCGCTGTTCAACACGCTGATCCTGCTGACCTCGGGCACCACCGTAACCTGGGCGCACCATGCCCTGCTGGCCGGCGACCGCAAGGGCCTGCGCTGGGGCCTGGTGCTGACCATCGCGCTGGGCCTGCTGTTCTCCTTCGTGCAGTTCACCGAATATCGTGAAGCCGCGTTCTCGTTTGCCGGCAACATGTATGGCGCTACCTTCTTCATGGCGACCGGTTTCCATGGCTTCCATGTGATCATCGGCACCATCTTCCTGATCGTCTGCCTGATCCGCGCCGAGCGCGGCCAGTTCACCCCGGAAAAGCACCTCGGCTTCGAGTTCGCCGCCTGGTATTGGCACTTCGTGGACGTGGTCTGGCTGTTCCTGTTTGCCTCGATCTATGTCTGGGGCAGCTGGGGCGTTGCGGTTGGCCACGGCGGCTGATCGAACGGCATCGATTTTCTCGGGGCGCAGCACTAGCTGCGCCCCGAATTTTTTGAAGGCAGCCACGTGACATCGTCCCGGATCAATCCTTTCGTGGTGGGCCTGCTGTGCCGCTGCCCGCGTTGCGGTGAGGGCAAGCTGTTCTCCGGCTATCTCAAGATCGCCCCGACCTGCTCGGTTTGCGGCCTCGATCTCAAATTCGCCGATAGCGGCGATGGCCCCGCGGTGTTCGTGATCTTCCTCGTCAGCCCGATCATTATCCTCCTGGCCGTGATCACCGGCGCCCTGGTCAGCCTGCCGCCCTATGTTCACCTGATGCTGTGGATTCCGGCCACCATCCTGCTGTCGCTGGCGCTACTCCCGCCGTTCAAGGCAACTCTGGTGGCGCTGCAATATCGTCACGACGCACATGAAGGGCATCAATGATGGCCGAGGCAGTTTCCCCCAAGCGGCTCAGCCCGGTGCTGCGCTGGAGCTTCGTGGCGCTCATGGTGGCATTGACCGTGGTCTTCGCCTGGCTCGGCGTCTGGCAGATCGAGCGGCTGGCCGAAAAGGAAGCCCTGATCGCCGTCGTCGCCGAACGCCTGAACCTGCCGCCCGCGCCGCTGCCGCCCCAGGCGCAATGGGCCACGCTCGATCTGGAGAAGCTGAACTTCTCCCCGATGTCGCTGACCGGCACCTTCAAGAACGACCAGGCCGTCACCGTCTTCACCAGCCTCGTTGACGGAAAGGGCCCGGCCTCTGGTCCCGGCTACTGGGTCGTCACCCCCTTCGTGCTGCAAGACGGCGGCACCGTCTTCGTCAACCGCGGCTTCGTGCCCGAAAACCTGCAGGAAGCCGCGCTCAACGATCCTGGCGCGCCGCAGGGCCTCGTCACCATCACCGGCCTGCTCCGCCCGGCCGAAGCGGCCGGCTGGTTCATCCCCGAGGCCAACACCTCCTCCCGCATCGAATGGGTCCGCGATCCGGTTCGCCTCGCCGCCATGGTCGATCCCGCTCTCGCGCCCTTCGCCCCGTTCTACATCGATCAATCCGCCGGCGCCCCCGGCGTGCTGCCGCAAGGCGGAGAGACTGTGGTCGAATTCCCCAACAACCACCTGGGCTATGCCTACACCTGGTTCGGCTTCGCCATCATCACCCCGATCATGCTCGGCTTCTGGCTGTGGCGGCAGCGGCGGGTGACGTAAGGCCGACCGCCTCTTCACCTCTCCCTTCGGGGGAGAGGTCGGCGCGCAGCGCCGGGTGAGGGGGCCTTCCGCGCACACTTCACCCGGTAAAGGCCCCCTCACCCGACCCAGAGGGTCGACCTCTCCCCCAGAGGGAGAGGTGAAGCAAGCGCCGCTCACGCCAGAGGTTGCGCCTCGCCCCTCGTTTGACTAGGTTGCACCAATTCTAAAAGGGCTCTTCCCCTCGATGCAGTTTGTTTCTACGCGCGGCCAAGCGCCGTCGCTCGGCTTCTCCGATGCAGTGCTGGCCGGCCTTGCCACCGATGGCGGACTCTATGTTCCGCAATCCTGGCCCCAGATCGGTCCTGACGAAATCGCCGGTTTCGCAGGCAAGCCCTATAGCGACGTGGCCTATGCCATCATCTCGCGCTTCGTCGGCGACGAGATTGCCCCGGCCACGCTCAAATCCATCATCGATGGAGCCTATGCCGGCTTCCGCCACCCTTCAGTCGCCCCGCTGGTTGAACTGGAGCCCGGCCATTTCGCGCTCGAACTGTTCCATGGCCCCACCTTGGCGTTCAAGGACGTGGCGATGCAGTTCCTCAGCCGGGTGATGGATCACATCCTGACCACCCGCAAACTGCGCGCCACCATTGTCGGCGCCACCTCCGGCGATACCGGCTCCGCCGCTATCGAGGCTTTTCGCGGTCGCGACACCACCGACATTTTCATCCTGCATCCGCTTGGCCGCACCTCCACAGTGCAGCGCCTGCAAATGACCACCGTGCTTGACGCGAACGTGCATAACATCGCGCTCGAAGGCACGTTCGACGATTGCCAGAACGTCGTCAAAGCGCTGTTCAACAACCACCGCTTCCGCGACTCGGTGCGCCTCTCGGGCGTGAACTCCATCAATTGGGGCCGTATCGTCGCGCAGATCGTCTATTATTTCACCGCGGCGGCCTCCCTGGGCAGCCCGCAGCGCAAAATCAGCTTCACCGTGCCGACCGGCAATTTTGGCGATATCTTCGCCGGCTATGCCGCCAAGCGCATGGGCCTGCCGATCGATCGCCTGATCATCGCCACCAATGCCAATGATATTCTGGCCCGCACCATGGCTACCGGCCGCTATCAGATGGACGGCGTAGAGCCCACCATCAGCCCGTCCATGGATATTCAGATTTCCTCGAACTTCGAGCGCCTGCTGTTCGACGCCGCCGGCCGCGATGCCAGCGCCGTCAACCGTATGATGGATAGTCTCAAGCAATCCGGCGGCTTCGCACTGCCAGATGCAGCTTTGGCCAATATCCGCGCCGAATTCTCCGCCGGCACCACCGGCGAGGCCGAGACCCGCGCGGCGATTACTTCAACCTACAAGAATTCGGGCTACCTGCTCGATCCCCACACCGCCGTTGGCGTGCACGTAGCTCGCCATGAGCGCCAGGCCAGCACCCCCATGGTCACGCTCGCCACCGCCCATCCGGCCAAGTTCGCCGATGCGGTGACAGCGGCTAGCGGCATCGCGCCGGCCCTGCCGGCATGGCTCGCCGATTTGCATCAGCGCGAGGAACGCCTCAGCGTCCTTGCCAACGACCAATCTGCGGTCGAAGACTTCATCAGGGCGCGAACGCGTGCAGCATAACACAAGCATTGAGCGGTCATTGACCGCCGGTGCCGGGAGGATTGCGTGAGTCTACAATCGACAACCCTGGACAACGGCATGGTCGTCCTTACGGACGATATGCCCCATCTCGAAAGCGCCTCGCTGGGCGTCTGGGTCCGGGCCGGCGCCCGCAGTGAGCGCAAGGCCGAACACGGCATTTCCCACCTGCTCGAACACATGGCGTTCAAGGGCACCACGTCGCGCACCGCCCTGCAAATCGCCGAGGCGATCGAAGACGTCGGCGGCGATCTCAACGCTGCGACCTCGATCGAACACACCGGCTATTTCGCCCGCGTGCTGAAAGAGGACGTGGTGCTGGCCGCCGATATCCTCAGCGATATCCTGCAGAATTCCCTGTTCGACGAAAAAGAACTGGAACGCGAGCAACAGGTCATCGTCCAGGAAATCGGCGCCGCGCGCGACAATCCCGACGACCACGTGTTCGACTTGTTCCAGGCCGCCGCTTTCCCCGAGCAGCCGATCGGCCGCACCATTCTGGGCACTGTCGAATCGGTGCGTGAATTCAAGCCGGAAGTGATCCGCAAATACCTCAACCGGAACTATGTGGGCGACCATATGGTCATGGCCGCCGCCGGTAATGTCGATCATGACGAGCTGGTCAAGGTCGCCGAACAGCGCTTTGCCACCCTCAAGGCCAATGGCGCCCCAGCGCCCCAGCGCGCCGAATACAAGGGCGGCGAAGAGCGCCTCGTCTCCGAGCACGAGCAGGCCCATATCGTCATCGGCTTCGAAGGCCGCGCCTATAATTCCGACGGCTTCTACGCTGCCCAGGTGCTGGCCTCCATCCTTGGTGGCGGCATGAGCTCCCGCCTGTTCCAGGAAGTGCGCGAAAAGCGCGGCCTCTGCTACTCGGTCTATGCGTTCCACTGGGCCTTTGCCGATAGCGGCGTGTTCGGCGTCGCCGCCGCGACCGGCGAGGACGAGGTGGGCGATCTGGTGCCCGTCGTCATCGACGAACTGCGCCGCGCCACCCAGACCATCACCGACGAGGAAGTCATCCGCGTCCGCAACCAGATCCGCGCTGGCCTTTTGATGTCGCTGGAAAGCCCATCGGCTCGCGCCGGTCAGCTCGCGCGCCAGCAGATTCTCTGGGGCCGCCCCATCCCGATGGCCGAAACCGTCGAGCGCATCAATCGCATCACTGCCCAGCGGGTCAAGGATGTGGCCGAGCAGATTTTCCTGTCCGGAACGCCAACGCTGGCTGGCATCGGCCCGATCGATGCTTTGCCCGATCTCGAGGCCGTCGGCGGCCTGCTCAAGCGCTGAGCGGGCCAAGGCGATGATTTGGCCCTGGTCATCGCCGGCGTCGCTGATAACCCTCAAGGGCCCGCGCCTGGTGCTGCGTCTGCCTCAGCATGGCGATTATCAGGCCTGGTATAGCCTGCGCAAAACCAGCCGCGATTTCCTGAAACCCTTCGAGCCGCGCTGGACCGAAGCCGACCTGGCCCGCTCGGTCTTCACCGCCCGCGTCAAGCGCGCGCGGCAGGAGGCTGAGGACGGCAGCGACTATTCCTTCCTGGTCTTTGCCACCGCCGGCGGCAAGGAGACCTTGGTGGGCGGCATTACCCTCTCCAATATCCGCCGCCGCGCCGCCCAGTTCGCCAATCTGGGCTATTGGATGGGCCGCGACTTCGCCGGGCAGGGGATGATGACCGAGGCCGTCGGCATCACATTGCCGTTTGTGTTCGACAGCCTCGACCTGCACCGCCTCCACGCCGCGTTCCTGCCCGGCAACACCGCCTCGCGCCGCGTGCTCGAAAAAAACGGCTTTATCGAAGAAGGCTTTGCCGCCGGCTATCTGCAAATAGACGGTCGCTGGGAGGACCATGTCCTCTTCGGCCTCACTCGCGAACGCTACGAAATGCGCCGCCGCCCGCGGCATGCCTGAGACTCTGTGGCCATTCGGCAACAGCCCACAACGCTTGTCGCATGGGTCAATCCCCGCTACCAAAGAGCGCTCCCCTCAAGAGGACACCGTGATGGCCGCGACGCCGAAACAGTCGAGCGCCGTTTCGCTGCCATAATGAAGCCTAGCGCAGGATATAATCGCCTCTGATGCGTCACCTTTTAGCACTCGCGATGTGTCTTGCGTTCGCGCTTGGAATCCTCGCTCCAGCCGCCGCCTTCGAAGTGATTTCCGTCCCCGAAGACGTCAACGCCGTCAATCTGTCCGATGTCGTCGAGGTCCAGCCGGGCACCGAGGGCAAGGTGCAATTGTCGACCGCTCCCGGCGAGGACGGCATCATCCGCCGCATCGAAGTTTTGGCCACCCAGCAGGGCTCCAATCCCGATTGGGCGCTGTTCGCGCTCAAAAACGAGAGCGACCAGCAGATCGAGCGCCTGCTCGTGGCGCCATTTTTCCGGTTGCCCGGCTCCGGCGTCTTCAGCCCCGATCTGGGCGATGACCGCATCAACGCTCTGACCCCCAGCGCCGGCATTCGCCCGGTCCGTCTGGCCGATCCGGAAGCCGACGTGTTCGAAGTCACCCTCGATCCCGGCGCCACCGTCACCTTCGTCGCCGAACTCACCTCCGGCCAATTGCCCGAACTCTACCTCTGGCAACCCAATGCCTACCGCGACTATGTGAACTCCTTCACCCTGTTCCGCGGCGTGGTCCTCGGCGTCGCTTCGCTGGCAGCCGTGTTCCTCACCATTATGTTCGTCGTCAAGGGCCGCGGCGTCTTCCCCGCGACCGCCGCCTTCGCCTGGGCCGTGCTGATTTACCTGCTGATCGATTTCGGCGTCCTCGGCCGCCTGTTGGGCCTCTCTAGCGGCGGCATGCAACCCTTCCGCGCCGCCTCGGAGGCAGGCATCGCCACCACCTTGGCCGGATTCCTGTTCATCTACCTCAACCTCCACCGATGGCATCTGCGCTTCATCCACCTCGCGCTCGGCCTCGCGGCGTTGTTCCTAGCGCTCTTCGCCTTCGCCTTTTTCCAGCCGGCCATCGCCGCCACCATCGCCCGGCTGGTGCTGGCACTGCTCGGCGTCTCAGGCTTCTTCCTGATCCTGCTGCTCGCGCTACGCGGCTATGACCGCGCAGTGCTGCTTGTCCCCACCTGGATCATCCTGATCGCCTGGCTGTTCTACGGCTGGCTGGTCATCACCGGCCAGGTCTCCAACGACATCGCCCAGCCCGCCGTCGCCGGTGGCCTCGTCCTGCTCGTCATGTTGCTCGGCTTCACCTCAGTGCAACACGCCTTCTCGGAAGGCCAAGTCTCCATCGGCACCCTCTCCGAAGTCGAACGCCGCGCCCTAGCCCTCACCGGCTCCGGCGATTTCGTCTTCGACTGGAACATCGAGCGCGACCGCGTCTCCGTCTCCGACGAACTCGCCACCCGCCTCGGCGAAAAGCGCGGCGCCCTGCGCGGCGCCATCAAGCGCTGGCTCGATCGCGTGCATCCGGATGATCGCGACCGCTTCCGCACCGCCTTCGATACCTTGGTCGAACTGCGCCGCGGCAAGGTCTCGGCCGATATGCGCATTGCCGGCCACGACGGCAGCTATCGCTCCTTCCGCATGCGGGTGAAGCCGGTGCTGGGTGGCGACGGCCAGGTCAACCGTATCGTCGGCACCCTGCAGGATGTCACCGAAGACCGCGCCTCCCGCGAGCGCCTGCTGCATGACGCCGTTCATGACAGCCTCACCGGCCTGCCCAACAAGCAGCTTCTGCTCGACCGGCTGGAGCGCGCCCTGGTGCGCGCCCGCACCCCGGGCGGCACCAAGCCCGCCGTGTTCCTCATCGATATCGATCGATTCATGGACCTCGAAGAGCGCATCGGCCACTCCGCCGCCGATTCGGTGCTGCTGGCCGTGTCGCGCCGCATCGCCCGGGTCATGCGCCCGCTCGATACCGTGGCCCGCGTCGCTGGCGACCAGTTCGCCGTCATCCTCGCCTCTGAGCAGGCCGCCGGCAAGATCGCCGAAACCGCCGAACAGATCCGCAAGGCCCTCAAGGCCCCCTTCAATTTCGGCGACCGCGACCTGACCCTGTCCGCCTCGATCGGCGTCACCATCTATGACAGCAACCCCGCCAGCGCCGCCGATGTGCTGCGCGATGCCGAACTGGCCATGTATTACGCCAAACGCCTCGGCGGCGATCGCATCGAGGCCTATCGCGCCTCCGCCCGCTCGATTTCGGCCTATAATCGCGCCAGCGAGGAAGACCTCGAACGCGGCATGAAGCAGGGCGAGTTGCAGGTCCAGTTCCAGCCGATCATGGACATCGTCTCGGGCCGCATCGCCGGGGCCGAAGCCCTGATGCGCTGGCTCCACCCCACGCGTGGCATCGTCGCCCCCTCCGAATTTATCACTCTGGCCGAACGCTCCGGCCAGATCGAACGCCTGGGCCGCATCGCCTTCGAACAGGCCGCCTACCAGACGCGCGATTGGATGACCTCGATTCCGGGCCTGCCGGAAGAATTCTTCGTCTCGGTCAATCTATCCCCCGGCCAACTTGCCGCGCCGAGCCTGCTCAACGATATCCGCGCCGTGATTGCGCAAAATCCGGGTATCGCCAATCACCTCAAGCTCGAACTCACCGAGTCCCAGGTGATGACCAATCCCGAGCATTCCGCCTATATGCTCGAAGCCCTGCGCGGCATGGGCCTCGGCCTGGCGCTGGATGATTTCGGCACCGGCCATTCATCGCTGAGCTACCTGCACCGCTTCCCCTTCGACACCATCAAGATTCCGGCTGATTTCGTGAAGATGGGCGACACCAATGGCATCGGGCACACCCAGGGCCCGATCATCCGGGCCATCGTTGCCCTCGCCAACGATCTCGATCTGGCCGTAATCGCCGAGGGCGTCGAGACTCCCGAGGAAGTCGAACGGCTGCGCCAGTTCAATTGCCGCTTTGGCCAGGGTTTTGCCTTCGGCGCCGCCATGACCGCCCCCGAATTCGGCAAACAACTTGCCGCCCAGGTCGCCCGCCTGCCGGCTCGGGAAACGGCGGGTTAGCGCGAAGCTCGATACACCGGCACTGGCCAGCTGTGCCGCATGGCGCCGGTTTTGGCGGCAGTCGCGATGCGCAAGGTCCAGACAATGTCGGTGGCGCCAGCCTCGCTACCCGTTTGTGGCAGCTCCGCGGGCAGCCCGAAGGCCACCGGTACGACAACCCCTGCCGGTGCACGTCGCAGCTTGGCGGGCTCAACCATTTCCACTGCGGACCAAACTTGCTCCTCGGTATTGCCTGGGCGTCCGTCGCGACGATAGCCGCGGCGGGTGCACGTCAACTCGATGCGAATGGGCACGGTTGGAGGTTTGCGCAACCGGGTCTCCAGTCGGGCTTTAAACTGCCCGCCCAATCGGCCTGGCAGCGGATCGATCACCAGGACGCCGCCGCCCATACGCAGCCAGAGGCGTGTCCGCTTCACCGCCAGGTTCAGCGCCATGAGTGTCATCAGAATGAAGAAGGCGCCAAGTGCCCAGTTGCCCCATCTATCCCAGGAACTGAGGGCGGCGATCACAGCATCCTTGCGTTGAACCAGGATAATGACGATGCCGCCGCACCAACCCGCGCAAAACAGCCAGAGGAAGACGATCCGGCCGATCTGGCTGTCCACCAAGCGTCCCTTGGCCCAGGTTGGGTTGAGCATCCAGGGTTGGTCGGGATAACGCGCTGCGATGGCTGCTTCGCGAGCCGCCGTCACCTGGTCCGACAGGTGGAGGAGATAGAGCCGGTAAGCACCAAACCCGCCCGAGAACATGGCCGCCGCCGCTACCGCGGCTATTGCCAGCGGTGGCTCTCCGGCCTTGAGCATGTTGACCGCGCCAATCAACAGAATGACACCGAACACCATGGCCGCAGTGAGCAGGCCATTGGCCGCGATCGCAGGCCAGCCTGCCTGTGGCGCCGACTTCCGTGAGTTGGGACTGATCGACATGCAACATAACTTCTGCTTGAGGGATTGGATCAGGCTGGTGCCGGGCCCTAAGCGTGCCCCGCATCTGGGCTCAGCGTCGCGCGCGTAATATTCAACATCCCCAGCGCCGCGTCATAGCGCCGGTCCACCGGCGTCTCGAATAGCAATTCGCGCGAGAACGGCACGGTCAGCCAGCCATTTTGCGCAATCTCGCCCTCAAGCTGCCCCGGTGCCCAGCCGCAACAGCCCAGTGCGAACAGGGCCGCCTTGGGCGCGGGCCCGAACGCCATTGCCTTGAGCACTTCCAGCGTCGCCGTCAGGCAGATATTGTTGGCCACCTCATAGGTGTTGCCGCTGGAAAAATCGGGCGAATGCAGCACGAAGCCTCGCCCTTTTTCCACCGGTCCGCCGCGCATCACCGCGCGCTCGCGGATCGCGTCGGGCAGGCGGATGATCATGTCCGGATCGCCGAGGTCCAGCTCGTCCAGGATATCGGCGAAGCGCATGTCCAGTTCGTGGTTGACCACGAGGCCCATGGCGCCATCATCGCTGTGGCCCACGAGAAAGATCACGCTCTCGGCGAAGCGCTCATCGGCCATGTCGGGCATGGCCACCAGGAATTGTCCTTCAAGTGAGTTCATGGTTCCATTCTAAAGGCTGCGGCCCCCGCTGCCAAGGTAACGCTCGCCCATGCTTCAGTGCGAGCCTCACGAAGCCATGAACATGGGACGCTAGGCGGCGCGGATATCCTGGGTTACACGAGTGTCCATGCGAATTTACCCTAAAGTCCTTTTGCTGCTCAGCCTGCTCGCTACACCTGTCGCAGCGGCCGAAACGCCGTGGCAAACCGTGGCACCGGGGGTCACCATGCGGCTGGTCAGCGCCGGCACGATCAAGCCCGATGGAACCACTTGGCTCGGCGTCGAATTGGACATGCCCCAAAACACCAAGACCTATTGGCGCATCCCCGGCGAGACAGGCCTGCCCACCGAACTCGATTTCGCCGGCTCGCAGGGCATTACCGGCGACGCGATTTCGTGGCCCTATCCCGAACGCGACCAGTCGGGTCGCTACCTCGATTACGTCTATCACGGCCCTACCTTGCTGCCCGTCCAACTGACCCTCGACGCCGCCACCGCGCAGATCGAGGTCGCCGTGGTGATGGGCGTCTGCTCCGATATCTGCGTGCCCGCCCAGGCCAAGTTCAGCCTGCCGGTGGATGGAACCAAGGACATGCCCAATGGCCTGCGCATCCGCCAGGCCGTGGCCATGGCGCCGATTGCCTGGCCCGACGCTGTCCAGCCCATCGGCGATGTCCAGTATCGCGCCGCGGACCAGATGCTCCTGGTGCACGTCACCGATCCCGCCGTCGATCCGGATTCCCTGATCGTCTCCACCGCCGATGGCGAGCCCTTCTTTGGCGCGCCGCAAAAAAGTCCCGAACCCGATCTAGTGCTGGTCCCGGTCTTGGGCAAAACCCACGAAATTAACTTGGAAAACCGCCCCGTTCAGCTCACATTCACTACTGATATGGGAGCATATGAAATCACCCGGCCGGTTCAAACGGCCGAATAAGGTCACGAGGGCGATCGGGAGCAGGGCGCAATGCCTTGCATGCGGGGGCAAAGCCGCATATCCGGGTTCCCAGCAATTCAAGCGTCGCTGGCAGCGGGCAAGGCCGCCAGCAATGAAGGGGCATAATCCTATATGATCGAGCGCGGTAATCCGGTCCCGTCGGTGCGGGTCAAGCTTGTCGATGCCAATGGCATTGCCGATAGCACCAGCGACGCCATCCTCGGCACCGGGCTTGTGGTTCTGTTCTCGGTCCCCGGCGCGTTCACGCCCACGTGCCACGTCAATCACCTGCCGGGCTTCATCGCCAATCAGGCCAAGCTGCGCGCTGCCGGGATTACCCGCATCGTCTGCGCATCGGTCAATGACCAGCATGTCATGAAAGCATGGGCCGAAGCCTCTGGCGCCCTCGGCAAGGTGGATTTCATCGCCGACGGCAATGCCGAACTCGCCAAGGCGCTGGGCCTGGCCAAGGATTTCAGCGGCAGCGGCATGGGCACACGCTATGCCCGCGCGGCCATGATCATTCGCGACGGCATTGTCGACAACGTATTCGTCGAAGACGCGCCCGGCGTGTCGGCCAGTGGCGCTCCCGCCATCCTGATGGCGCTCGAAACCGCCAACAGCTAGTATCTGCGTTAGGAGACGATTTCATGCTCAAGTCCACCCTGACCCTGGCTGCGCGACGCGGTCTTGCCATTGGCGCCACCGGGCTCGTCGCAGCGGCGCTGGCCGGTTGCAGCATGGGCGGCATGTTTGGCGGCGGCTCGCCCGCGGCCGATGCCAACCTCGCCAATTCCAACGCCACCCCGACGGCCATGGCCCAGGCGCAGACCAGCGCTCTCCCCGCAATCGCCACTGCCTGCCCACCCATCAAGGTGCGAACCGGCACCGAGGCCATGTTCTATTATGGCAATGGCAAGGTCGGCGATCCGCGCACGCTGCAATATCAGGGCGTCATCGATAAGAGCACCCGCAATTGCGTGGTGTCCAATGGCCTGATCACCGTGCAGATGGGTGTCGAAGGCCGCGTCCTGCTCGGCCCCACCGGCACCCAGACCTCGGTCACCGTGCCGATCCGCTTCGCTGTCGAGCGCGACAAGCAGGCCATATTCTCGGAAAAATACCAGATACCTGTCGCCATCACTCCGCCGGCGCAGGCTGGCAATTTCATCAAGGTCGTCCAGAACGTCGCCATTCCCTATTTGGGCGGCGAAGACATCACCATCTGGGTCGGCTTCGATACTGGCAAGTAAGGCGATACGCGTTTCGTGATGGTCCAGTAGGCACATCACGCCCGCCAGTGTTTGTGCGGCTATCGCATCCTACCCACGTAGTGGGCACTACCGCATCCCACCCACGGGCTTGCACCGTGGCCCACTCCCCACACGCACCCACCTTCGGTTCGCGAGGATAGCGACCCGCGGATCAAGTCCGCGGGCAGCATCGTGGTTGGAAGATCGGTAAAACCGGCGAAATTACTCCGCCGCTTGCGGCAATTCCTTCGGCCGCTCCCACCGCAGGATCGGCGAGCGGGCGGCCCGCGTCTCGTCCAGCCGGCGCCGCGGTGCCTTCATCGGCGCCGCGGTGAAGCGTTCCGTATTCCCCGCCTTGGCGTCGGCGGCCAGTTCCTCCATCACCTCGCAGAACCGGTCCAGCGTCTGCTTGCTCTCGCTTTCAGTCGGCTCGATCAGCATCGCCCCATGCACCACCAGCGGGAAATACATCGTCATCGGATGGAAACCCTCATCGATCAACGCCTTGGAAAAGTCCAGCGTGGTGACACCGGTCCCGGCCAGGAACGTATCGTCGAATAGTGCCTCATGCATGGTCGGGTAATCTCCGAACGGCACCGAGAAGGCATGAGCGAGCCGCGCCTTGATGTAGTTGGCATTGAGCACCGCATCCTGCGCCGCCTGTGCCAATCCATCGCCGCCGTGCGACAGCATGTAAGTCAGCGCACGGACATACATGCCCATCTGACCCTGGAACGCGGTGATGCGACCCAGGGCGTCACCTTCTGCATGTTCGACCAGTTCCAGCCCGCCCGCGCTCTTGCGCACGAACGGCACCGGAGCGAACGGCGCCAGCGCCGCCGACAGCACCACCGGACCCGCACCCGGACCCCCGCCACCATGCGGCGTCGAGAAGGTCTTGTGCAGGTTGATATGCATGGCGTCGATGCCGAGATCACCCGGCCGCACCACGCCCATGATGGCGTTGAAGTTCGCCCCATCGCAATAGAAGAACGCCCCGGCATCATGAACTGCCTGAGCAATTTCAATGACTTGCGGTTCGAACAGCCCGCACGTATTGGGATTGGTCAACATGATCGCCGCCACGTCCGGCGACAGCGCATCCTTGACCGCCTGCACATCCACGGTGCCATCGTCCCGCGCCGGGATCGGCTTGACGGTGTAGCCCAGGAATGCGGCCGTGGCCGGATTGGTACCATGGGCGCTTTCGGGCACCAAAACCACCGTGCGGTGGCTTTGACCGGCCGCATCCTGCGCCGCCTTGATCGTCATCATGCCGAGCAATTCGCCATGCGCGCCGGCCTTGGGCGTCAGCGCCACGGCTGCCGTATTGGTCAGCGTCATCAGCCAGTGGCTGAGTTCGTTCATGAGTTCCAGCGCGCCCTGCACGGTCGAAACCGGCTGCAGCGGATGGATATCGGCGAAGCCGGGCAGGCGCGCCATCTTCTCGTTCAGCCGCGGATTATGCTTCATCGTGCACGACCCCAGCGGATACATGCCGCTATCGATCGAGTGGTTCAGCCGGCTCAGCCGCACATAGTGGCGCATCGCCTCAGGCTCGGTTAGGCCGGCGAGATCAAGCGCCGATTTGCGCTCAAAGCCGCCGAGGCGGCTGGTCGAAATTTCCGCGTCCGGCAGATCGACGCCCGAATGCTCGGTATCGCCGATCTCGAACAGCAGCGGTTCATTCGGCAGCATCGAGGAGCCGGAGGTGGAGGCGAAGCCCGAAGTGCCGGTGCCAGTGGGGCGGCCTTGCGTGTTCATGCTCATGCCAATTCCTCCGTCAACGCCGCCACCAGGGCCGCGATATCTTCGTCGGTCGTCAATTCCGTCGCTGCTAGGACCAACAGGTTGGCAACATTGGGGTTTTCGGGCTCCAGCCGGCTGACCGGCACTCCGCCCAGGATGCCCCGTGCGGCCAAGGCCTCGACCAATGGCGCTGCCGGAACAGCAACCCGAATGGTCATCTCGTTGAAGAAGGTCTTGTTGAGCAGTTCCACGCCCGGGATGCCGGTCAAAGCATCAGCCAGCGCACAGGCCCGCGCATGGTTGAGCCGTGCCAGCTTGGTGAAGCCAGCCTCGCCGAGCAGCCCCATATGGATCGAGAACGCCAGCGCACACAGCCCCGAATTGGTGCAGATATTGCTGGTCGCCTTCTCGCGGCGGATATGCTGCTCGCGGGTCGACAGCGTCAGCACAAACCCGCGCTGCCCATCGGCATCGACAGTCTCGCCGCACAGCCGGCCCGGCATCTGGCGGATGAATTCCTTACGCGTCGCCATCAAGCCGAGATACGGCCCGCCAAAATTCAGAGCATTGCCGATCGACTGGCCCTCGGCCACCACGATATCGGCCCCATAGGCACCGGGCGATTCCAGTAGGCCCAGCGAGACGATCTCGGTCACCACCACGATCAGCAGCGCGCCCTTGGCATGGGCGGCGTCGGCGGCGGTCTTGAGATTGCGCAAGTGGCCGTAAAAGTCCGGCGTCTGGATGACGATGGCCGCGGTCGTCTCGTCGATATGATCGAGAATATCGCCCTGGCCCTCGGGAGAAGCCGATAGGCATTCAAGATCGGCATCGTCTTTGAGATAGGAGCGCACCACGTCGCGGTAGTGCGGGTGCAGCCCGCCCGATAGCACGATCTTGTTGCGCCGAGTCAACCGCCGCGCCATCAGCACAGCTTCGGCCGTGCCGGTCGAGCCGTCATAGAGGCTGGCGTTCGCCACATCCATGCCGGTGATCTTGGCCACCTGGGTCTGGAATTCGAACAGCATCTGCAGCGTGCCCTGCGAGATTTCTGGCTGGTACGGCGTATAGGCCGTCAGCCACTCCGAGCGCTGGATCAGATGATCGACCGTCGCCGGCACATGGTGGCGATAAGCGCCAGCGCCGACGAAGAACGGACCGTCGCTGCCGGCGCGGTTCTTGCCGGCCAGCGCCTTCATATGGGCCTCGACCAGGTATTCGGGGCTGTGCTTGGGCAGGTTCAGGTCGAACGTTTTCAACGCCTTGGCTGGCACGGCGCTGAACAGCGCCTCGATCGACGTCGCGCCGATCACGCCAAGCATCTCTGCGCGTTCGGCGTCGGAATGGGGGAGGTAACGCATTGAGCTCTCTTACTTGGTCAAATCGGCATAGGCCACGGCATCGAGCAGGCCATCCAGCTCGCCCGCATTGGCGATGGAAATTTTGTAAATCCAGCCGGCCGCCTCAGGATCGGTGTTGATTAGCCCCGGCTCGCCCGACAGCGCCGAATTGACCTCGGTCACCGTGCCCGACACCGGCGCATAAATCTCGGAGGCGGCCTTGACCGACTCAACCACGGCGGCCTCGTCGCCCTTCTTCAGCACCTTGCCGACGCTGGGTAGCTCGACAAAGACGATGTCGCCCAGCGCGTTCTGGGCATAGGGCGTGATGCCCACAATGCCGGTCGCGCCCTCGACGCGAATATATTCGTGGTCCGGGGTGAATTTGGTGGTCATGATCGATCCCTCAACTAGGATTTGGCTTTGCGGAAATAGCGGTGTGGCACGAAGGGGGTGGCAGTCACCTGCGCCGGCTGCATGCGTCCGCGGACGCTGACTTGCAATTGCGTGCCGGGAGTTGCGTGGGCCGGCGGCACGAAGCCCAAAGCGATGGCACGCGCGAGGCTAGGGGCAAAGCCGCCGCTGGTCACCTTGCCGACGACCATGCCAGAGGCATCGAGGATTTCGGTGCCCTCGCGCGCTGGTGCGCCTTCGACGAACAGGCCGACGCGAATGCGAGACAGTTCCCCGCCGAACTCCTTCAGAATGCGCGCAGCGCCGGGAAAGTCGGCGCTCTCGCGGCGACGCTTGGAGACGGCGAAATTAAGCCCTGCCTCAGTGGGAGAAACAGTTTCGTCGAGGTCATGCCCGTACAGCGGTAGCCCGGCTTCAAGACGCAGGCTGTCTCGCGCGCCGAGCCCGATCGGCTTGACGCGTTCGTCGGCCAGCAGGGCGTCCCACATCGCTTCGGCCACGCTGGCATCACAGAGGATTTCGCATCCGTCCTCGCCCGTATAGCCGGAGCGGGCGATGATCAGCTTGGTGCCGTTCCACTCGAACGGCGCGTAGGTCATGAAGCCCAGCTCGGCAACACCGGGAACGATGGTATCCAGAACGGCAACTGCCTCGGGCCCTTGCAGCGCCAGCAAGGCGCCATCGTCGGCGCGGGTCAGCTTGGCTTTGTCGCCGGCAGCCTTGGCGATGATGTCGAAGTCATTGTCCTTGGTGCCCGCATTGACCACGATATAGAGCGAGCCGGGAAACAGCGGCGAGCGGGCGACCATCAGGTCGTCGATAGCGCCGCCGGTCTCGTTCAGCAACAGGGTGTAGCGCACCTGGCCGGGCTTAAGCCCGTTGATGTCGCCGCAGACCAGCGGCTCCACCAGGGCCGCGACGGCCGCATGATCGGCATCGGCGTCGCCGCTTGGATTGTTGAGCGTCAGGAAGCTCGGGCCCATATGGCTGACGTCGAAAAGGCCCGCATGCTCACGGGTCCATTTGTGCTCGCCCATGATGCCCGTGTTGTACTGCACCGGCAGGTTATAGCCGCCAAAGGGCACCATGCGGCCACCGGCGGCGACGTGTTTGGCATAAAGCGGAGTGGTTTTGAGGTCTTCGACTGGTTCGGACAAGCGGCGCTCCCGGCAAATGGACACTGCGGACGTTCGTTGCCGAACGCCGTGGTGCCCCCTCTGTCCGCTGAACCTGAGAGATTTCCCGGCCGCCTATGGGCCGGTTGCTCCTTCGGTGAGGCGTGTGCGCCTGCTTTCCAGAGTTTTCGTCGAACTGCGGTCCATTTGCCTGAGAGTTTCCGGGGCGGTTGCTCCTTCGGCGCTGGACTGAACCAGCTCTCCCGCAGTCACCGGCACCATGGGGGAGATTCCGCGGGGCGTCAATCGGGCCGCAGGGCAGGGCACAGGGAATTGTGGGATTAGGGTAGAGCCGTGCGCAGAACTCGATCTGATCCCCTCCCCCGTGAGAGGAGGGCTAGGGTGGGGGGAAGTTGCAACAGGAGTGGCGCCTGCTGGAATGAACCTCACTCTCGCGGAGAGTTCCCCCCACCCCTAACCCCTCCCCTCAAGGGGGAGGGGAACCAGATCGATGCCCACAAACAAAAAGGCGGACCTTGCGGCCCGCCTCAATTCTCTACGCCATCCGCCGAACCTTAGTTCAGCTGCGTACCAACATCCTTGATCGCCTTGCTGACCAGATCGTCGCCCTTGCTGGCCATCTGCTGGCTGAGCACGATGCGGGCGGCTTCCACGGTCAGGTCGGCGGCGCGGGCGCGCACTTCGCCGAGTGCCTGGGCTTCGGCCTGGGCAATCTTGTCCTGCACCGACTTGGTGCGGCGGGCGATCAGGTCGGTCAGCGCGACGTTTGCCTCTTCGGCGAGGCGCTTGGCCTCTTCCTGGGCGGCGGTCACGATGCCGGCGGCTTCGCCTTCGGCAGCGACGCGCTTGTTTTCATAATCGACCAGCAGGGCCTCGGCTTCTTCGCGCAGGCGCTTGGCTTCGGCCAGGTCGGTTTCGATCTGGGCGATGCGGGCGTCGAGCATCTTGGTGATCATCTTCGGCAGGCCGAAATAGATCATGATGCCGATGAAGATCACCAGCGAAATGGTGGCCCAGATGGTCGCCCAGGTGGTTGCGTCGATCGTCGAAAAGTCCATCCGAGCTACTCCTTGGCCGCGGTGGCGACAGCGTTGCGCGCCTCATCGGCCGAAGCCGAACCGGTCAACTGGGTGACCAGGGCTTGCACTGTATCGGCGGCGATTTCGGACACATGGCCCAGGGCCTCGGTCTTGGTCGCCTGGATGCTGGCTTCGGCATCGGCGACCTTCTTGGAGAGGTCGGCCTCGACCGCTTTGCGCTTGCCGTCGATATCGGCCTTGATGGCGTTGCGGGTTTCCTCGGCAATGGCTTGCGACTTGGCGCGTGCCGCAGCGTGGGCGGCCTCATAGGCTGCGATCGCTGCGTCGGTCTTCTGACGGGCCGCGTCGGCAGCGCTCAGGTCGCCATCGATCCGGCTCTTGCGGTCTTCGAGGATGGAGCCAATGCGTGGCAGCGCCAGCTTGCTCATCGTGAAATACAAAAATGCGAAGGTAATCGCCAGCCAGATCAGCTGGGTGCCAAAGCTCGAAGGATCGAACGGCGGAAATACTTCGGAATGTTCACCGCCATGCGCCTCTGTGGTCGCGTGGACAGCACCACCCTCGGCAGATGCATCGACAGCCGCCTGGGCGACGAGCATCACTGGAGTTTCGGTTGCCATATTGGTCTACCCGTTGGTGAGCCGGCTCGAAAGCCTTCGAAAAAAGCGGCAGCCCGGAGAAATTTCCCCCGGCCGCCGCTCCTCATGAACGAACGCTGATATCACACTGCGAACAGCAGGAGCAGGGCGATCAGGAACGAGAAAATGCCCAGAGCTTCGGTCACGGCGAAACCGAAAATCAGGTTACCGAACTGGCTGCCGGCGGCAGAAGGATTACGCAGGGCGCCCGACAGGAAGCTGCCGAAGATGTTGCCCACGCCGATAGCCGCACCGGCCATGCCGATAGCTGCAATACCGGCACCGATGTACTTGGCGGCAATTGGATCCATTTGAATACTCCTTGGAGACCGAAGATTTGTGTTTTCTGCCGTCCGGCCACCGTGGCCGCACGAATAGCTAGGCAGTCAGTTTAATGCGACGGATGGATCGCATCATTGATGTACATCGAGGTCAGCACCGCAAACACATAGGCCTGCAAGGCTGCCACGAGGAATTCGAGCGCCGTGATGGCGACCGTCATGATCAACGGCAGCGACGCGCCGAGGAACCCGAGAACGCCCAGCGAGCCGAGCGAATAGATGAAGCCCGCGAACACCTTGAGCGTGATGTGGCCCGCCAGGATATTGGCGAACAGACGCACGGAGAGCGAAATCGGGCGCGACAGGAACGAGACGACCTCGATCGGCACCACGATGGGCAGGACGTAGCCGGGAACGCCGGCCGGCACGAACAGCTTGAAGAACTTGAAGCCGTTGCGATAGAGGCCGTAGCCGATCACCACGACGAACACCAGGATGGACAAGGCGGCCGGCACGATGATGTGAGAAGTGGTGGTGAAGAAGAATGGGATCATGCCGAACATGTTGGCCATCAGCACGAACATGAAGAGCGAGAACACGAAGGGGAAGAACTTCATCCCCTCGGAGCCGGCAGCCCCTTTGACCATATTGGCCACGAAATCATAGAGCAGTTCGGACACTACCTGCGCGCGGCCGGGCACCAGGCGACGGCCGGCGGTCGAGCCGAGCAGGAAGATGACGATCAGGCCGACCGTCAGCACCATGAACAGGGCCGAATTGGTGAAAGCGAAGCCGCCTTCGCCGCCGAGCGAGAAGATATTGGTCAGTCCAAACTGATGGATCGGATCGACTTTATTCGGATCGGCCACGCCCAAACCCCGGTCTAGTTATCGTCTTCATCGTCCGCGCTCGAACCTAGGTCCGAACCCGGTGGCGGCGGCGCCGCCTTGTTCATTTGTGTCACCACGCGGATGACATTGAGAATGCCTGCGGCAAAGCCCACCAGTAGGAGGATGAGCAAGCCCCATGGCCGAGTTCCCAGGCCGAGATCGACCAGATAACCCAGGCCCGCTCCCACCAGAATAGCGGCGATGAACTCGGTGCCGATGCGCATACCGCGCGCCATACCGCTCATGTCGCTGGGAGACATGTTCGAAGCTCTATTGGCCTCGACATTGCGTTCCCTCTGGGCTGAGGCAATACGCGATGCGAGATCGCGCGTCACCCCTTTGGCACTATCGGGCTGACCCTCGGTATCTTGCGGTTTTGGCATCCGCTCGCTCCCCTTGGCCGGCCACTCCCGTGTGTTCCGGGGCGCCTTTATTAGTCGCGCGCAACATAGGGAAGGGTGCTGGGAGTGTCAAGACGAGGCCGGTCGGCTTAACATACTGATGTGTATGGCATTTTTGGCTTGATAGCGGGGTGCGGCATGCTGTCCACAGCTAATCGTGGCGAAGTCTGGGCAGGCGACGGGGGATTCTCTGCCTAAACCGCCTCGCGGAAGCTCTCGGCCGTGGTCAAATCCACCGAAACCAGTTGGCTGACGCCGCGTTCGGCCATCGTCACCCCGAACAGGCGATCCACCCGGCTCATCGTGATCGGATTGTGGGTGATCACCATGAACCGTGTCTGCGTGCGCTGGCGCATCGAATCCAGCAGGTTACAGAATCGCTCCACATTGGCGTCGTCCAGCGGCGCATCGACTTCGTCGAGCACGCAAATCGGCGCCGGATTGGTCAGGAACACCGCAAAGATCAGGCTCATCGCCGTCAGCGCCTGCTCGCCACCCGACAGCAGCGTCATGGTCTGGGGCTTCTTGCCGGGTGGGCGGGCGATGATTTCGAGGCCCGCTTCCAGCGGATCGTCGCTTTCCACGAACTGCAATTCCGCCGTGCCGCCGCCGAACAGGGTGGTGAACAGCTCCTGGAAATGCGCATTAACCTTGGCAAAGGCCTCATTGAGCCGGATGCGGCCTTCGCGATTGAGCGAGGCGATGCCCTGCCGCAGCTTGGCGATAGCCTCGATCAGGTCGTCGCGATCCTTGACCATCAGGTCGAGCTTTTCCTGAACCTCGATGGCTTCCTTCTCGGCCGACAGGTTCACCCCGCCCAGCCGCTCGCGCTCGGCTTTGAGCCGGTCGACCTTCTGCTCGATGGCATGTTCATTGGGCAACGCCTCTTCCGGCTTGATGCCCGAGGCCTCAAGTGTCCGGCTGGCCTCGATATTCAGCGTCTCCTCGATCTGCCGCTCGATCTGCTGGCGCTGGACGATGAAGCCCTTGAGCCTCTCCTCGATCCGCGTCAGCTCGATTCGCGCCGCCGCCAAGGCCTCGCTCGCCAGCCGCAGGGCTTTGTCCGCCTCACGATACGTGGTCTGCGCCACGCTCAAGCTGTCGCTCGAGGCCTTGTGCTCCACCTTGGCGCGCTCGATCTGCTCGTCCAAAGCCGAGCGCCTGGCGGCGAAGCCATCCGGCGTTTCGTTGACATTGGCGAGTTGGCTGGTGACTTCGGCGGTGCGGCTGTCCAGCGTCGCCAATTGCGCCATCGCGCCCTCGCGCCGGCGCTGCCAACTTTGACTGTCCTTGGCCAATTGCGCCAAACGACTGTCCCGCATCCGGGCTGCGGTTTCGAACGAGCCCAGTTTCAGCCGCGCCTGATCGGCCCGCTCGCGCAGCTGCGCCAGGCTCGCCTGCTTCGCGTCAGCCAGCTCGCCGGCATAGTCCTCGTCGCCAGCCTCTTCAAGCGCCTGCTCGGCATCGTCGCGGATCGCTTCGGCCTCGCTCAGGCTGGACGCCAGCCGCACCCGCGCCTCTTCCAGCGCACTCTGCCGCGTAGTCAAATCGCCGATGGCACGCTGCGCCTTGTCGACCTCAATCTGAGCCGCGCCGATTGCATGTTGCGCCGCGCGCCAGCCGTCGCGCTGCTGCTTTTCGGCCTGCCGTGCTTCCGCGAGCGCCGTGGTCAGCGCATCGATATCGCGCTTCCAGCCATTGCGCTCGGCCCGTGCCCGCGCCACTTCCTCGTCCAGTTCCGCCAACCGATTGCGCTGTGCCAGGCGTTGCGCAGCAGCACTCGGTGCGTCGGCCGCCGCCACAAAACCGTCCCAGCGCCATAGCGCGCCGTCAAGCGTCACCAGCCGCTGACCGGGTTTTAGCGCGTGCATCAGGGCGGGTCCGTCAGTGTCGCTCACCAAGCCGATCTGGTCCAGCCGCCGCTTCAAAAGCGGATTGCCCGAGACATAGCGCGACAGCGGCTCGGCCGCCTGGGGCAGGGCGGCATCGTCATATCCGTCAATCGCCGCCGCCCAATGCATCGGCGCCCCCGCATCCGAGGAGGCCTCAAGGTCATCCCCCAGCGCCGCGCCCAGAGCCGTCTCGTATCCCGGCGTCACCTTGAGCTGGTCAACGATCGCGGGCCACAGCGAGGCCCCGACATTGAGCATTTTGCCGAGTGTGGAGGCTTCGGCCTCCAGCCGGTTCAGCGCGGCCTCGATCTCCTGCAATTTAGGCCGCGCCGCATCGAGTTTGGCCTGCGCCGCGACCGAAACTTCCTCCGCCGCCACCGCGCCTTCTTCCGCCTCGGACGTGTCCGCCTGCGCTTTGGCCAGAGCCGCGCGCTTCAGCGTTAGCGTCTCGTCGGCATCCAGACTCGCGGCAATCGTTGCGGCCTCGCGCTCGACTTCGGCCACTTGCTGGCTCAGTCGGGTCATTCGTGTCGCCGCGTCCTCCGCACTGCGCTGCGCCTGCACCCGCCGGGCGCGAACCTGGGACAGTGCATCGGCCGCCGCGCGTGCTTCGGCCTCAGCCGTCACGACAGAAGCCCGCGCCGCGTCGGCGGCAATTCGAGCGTCGTCAAATTCCGCCTGCGCCGCCTCGCCTTCGTCCTGTAAGTGCGCCTGTTCCTCGCCATAGACCGCCAGCGTCGTTTCGCTTTCGGCCACGAGATCACGCTCACGCTCGCCATCGGCGGCCAGTTGCTTGATGCGATCTTCCAGTTCCACCCGCCGCCGGCTATTGCGACGGGCCTCTTCCGCCAATTGCTCGGACAGGATCGTGTAGCGCTGCAACACGGCCCCAGTCACCGCCTCGCGATCGCGCAGTGGCTGCAGCGCTGCGTCCGCCGTTTCCAGCGCGCGCTGCGCCTGCAACTGCTCATGATTGGCATCGGCCAAACTGCGGATCAGCACCGCCTGCTGCGCCTCGCCTTCTTTTTCAGCAAAGCGCGCCGCCACCCAGCGGATGTGGAACAGCGTTGCCTCAGCACGGCGGATGTCGCCAGAAACGGCGCGATAGCGCATTGCCAACCGTGCCTGCCGCTTGAGTGTTTCAAGCTGGGTGTCGACCTGGCCGATAATATCGTCGACCCTTTCGAGATTGCCCTCGGCCGCCCGCAGCCGCAATTCGGCCTCGTGGCGGCGCGAATGCAGCCCGGAAATTCCGGCGGCTTCTTCGAGCAGCGCCCGGCGCTGCGTCGGTTTGGCGGCAATCAACTCGCCAATCTGCCCCTGCCGCACCATGGCGGGCGAGTGTGCGCCGGTCGAGGCATCGGCGAACAGCAGTTGCACGTCGCGGGCGCGCACTTCCTTGCCGTTGACGCGATAGACCGAGCCATTTTCGCGCTCGATGCGGCGAGTGATTTCCAAAATGTCGGCATTGTTGAGCGCGGCCGGCGCGGTGCGGTCCGAATTGTCCAGGACCAGCGTAACTTCGGCCGAATTGCGCGCCGGGCGCCCGCCGGAGCCCGAGAAAATGACGTCGTCCATGCCCGAGGCGCGCATTGCCTTGTACGAGCTTTCGCCCATCACCCAGCGCATCGCTTCGACCAGGTTGGACTTGCCGCAGCCGTTCGGCCCGACAATGCCGGTCAGCCCCGGCTCCATATGGAGCACGGTTTCATCGGAAAAGGATTTGAAGCCGTGCAGCTTGAGACGGGAGAATTTCATGGGATGCCTGCCGGCATCGAGCGCGCTGCATGCAATCCCCACCCCGGCCATCCCCTCAAGGGGGAAGGGGCGACGGAGCCGATGGCTTCAATCGAGTGGAGGGCATTCCCCTCCCCCTTGAGGGGAGGGGTTAGGGGTGGGGGGAACCCACCGCAAAATGCAATATTAAGGCGCAGCAGGTGCCGGAGCAGCCGGGGCGACGGGTGTTGTCGTCTCGGCTGGTGCAGCGGGAGCAACCGGTGTTGCAGTTTCAGCCGGCGCAACTGGAGTTGCGGTCTCGCCCGTTGGGGCAGGGGCAGCAGGAGTCGTTCCCGCGGCAGGAACTGGTGCGGTTCCGGCGGGCAGCAGCGGGTCGATTTCGGCCGCAAGCTGTTCAAGCGTCTTTTCCCCGGAGAGGGTCTTGCCATTGATGTAGAATGTCGGCGTGCCGGCAAGGCCAAACTCGTTCAGCGCCTGATCGCGCAGCGATTCCATCCCGGTGAACAGCGCCTGATTCGTCAAGGCGGCGTCGAAGGTTTCCTGGGTAAAGCCGAGCTGCTTGGCGATTTCGAGGATCGCGTCGCGCGGCTTGTCCGAAGTGCCCCAAGTCTGCTGGGTCTTGAAATAGGTCGAGATGACATTGTGATAGTTGGTTTCGCCGGCGGCTTCCGCCAGCATGAACACCGCAGCGTCCAGCACATTGCGCACGAAGGGGCGCAGGATGAACTTGACGTCGCCCGGCTTCACATAAGCCTCTTCGAACGGCGCGAGGACCGTGTTGGAGAAGGTCGCGCAATGCGGGCAAGTCGGCGACGCGTATTCAATCACCGTGACCGGCGCATCGGGCGAGCCCTGCACCTTGTCGGTGAAGCCGGTGGGGGCCATCAACTTGGCCATGTCCACGGTGTCGCCATCGGCGGCCAAAGCCGGAGCCATCCCGCTAAGGCTGAGCGCCGAGGCGGCAGCGGCTAAAACGAGGGTGTCACGACGGGTAAACTTCACTGGGAACGCTCCTGATGGCTTTGTGGCGACACTACACATCGCCAAAGTGTCGGCAAGTGGGCACATGCATCAACAGGGAGTGAACAATCTATTTGTTCTTGCCTTCCGGCCTGCTGGACAGCGCGTGGCCCAATGCCCGCAACGCTTCCCTCAGGCCTTCATCCTCAACCCCGGCGACCGAGGCTCCGACCTTTGCGATGACGCTCTGGCTCGGTTGAGAACGTTTTTGATCCCCCTTGGCTGAATGTCCGCTGAATGGCTCTGCCGACAAACGGACAGCCCCCACCAGCACATAGCCGAAATAGCGATTGACCGCCGCGGCGATCACCGGCCCCTCATGGGAAATCGCCAGCGCATGACCGGCAATGCAGCGCAGGTAGAGCGTCGCCCCCTCGGCGCTGCGCTCGCCGCGCGGCCAGGTCAGCTTGTCCGGAATGGCGACCGCGTCATAGGGTTTTGGCGCCATCGCCCCCCAATGGGTGATGATATCGCGGCTGGCAAAGCCGCGCTTCTTCAGCACCGGATCGAGCGCCCCCGCCAGCGCATCAGCCAGCGACAGCGAGCGATTGCGGCGCTTGGGTTCGGGCGGGGATTTGGGGGCGGTGGTCATGATGAGGGGTGTAGCATTTGTAGCATTCCGCGACACCCCTCCCAGCCTCCCCCATCAAGGGGGAGGTGCCGCTCCACTCGTTAGACTCGATCGGGCCCCGCCCACCGGCAGACACCTCCCCCTTGATGGGGGAGGCTGGGAGGGGGTGTCGTTTAGCCGCGATCCTGTTGATGTGACCCCAACTCCGCTTGCGCCAATCCCCGCCTTCCCCCAATTCTCCCCCATGCACCTGCCGTCCCCCGCTCCCATCGACGCCATATCCGTCCTCGCCTGGTATGATCGCCACGCCCGCGATCTTCCCTGGCGCATCCCTCCCGCCGACCGCGCCCACGGCATCGCGCCCGATCCTTACCGCGTCTGGCTCTCTGAGGTGATGCTGCAGCAAACCACTGTCGCGGCCGTACGCAAGTTCTACCAGCGCTTCACCTTCCTTTGGCCCACCGTGCAAGACCTCGCCGATTCGCCCATCGAGGCCGTGCTCGTCGAATGGGCCGGCCTCGGCTACTACGCCCGCGCCCGCAATCTGCATGCCTGCGCCATCGCCGTCGTCCGCGACCACGGCGGCGTTTTCCCGAACACCTCCGCCGGCCTGCAAACTCTCCCGGGCGTCGGCGCCTACACCTCCGCCGCCATCGCCGCGATCTGTTTCGACGAACCCATCGCCGTCCTCGACGGCAATCTCGACCGCGTGCTCGCTCGCTATTACGCGCTCGATGTCCCCGTCCGCGACGCCAAGGATGAACTGCGCGCGGCTCTCCAAGGCTCGGTCCCGACGCGCGCGGGCGATTTCGCCCAGGCCATGATGGACCTCGGCGCCACCATCTGCGCCCCGCGCAAGGCCCTCTGCATGCTCTGCCCCATCCAGCCCGGCTGCATCGCCACCCGCACCGCGGACCCCACGCTTTACCCTATCAAGCCCCAAAAAGCCGACCGCCCCACCCGCAAGGGCCATGCCTACGTGATGACCGACGCCGATGGCGACGTGTACCTGCAAACCCGCCCTGGCAAGGGCCTCCTCGCCCAAATGACCGAAGTCCCCGGCTCCGACTGGGCTGGGGAACTCCCGCCTCCCACCTATCCAGCTACCGCCGACTGGCGCCATCGCGGTCAGATCAGCCACGTCTTCACCCATTTCCGGCTGGAGCTGGAAGTCTGGTCGGCCATGGTTGATCCGAAGGGCATGGACAAGGGCTGGTGGTCCGACCCCAAGACCCTCAAAGCCGAGGCACTGCCAACGCTATTCCGCAAAGTCTTGGCGACGGCGGGGATGGCAAGTTAGGGAGCGTCGTCTATCGCGTCGTTGCCAACTAGCAGATCGCGCATGATTGGCGGCACTGGGAATCCATAGCCGCTGCCCGGACGATCGAGCATGAGGTTGCCTGCCCGGTGATAGCTGCTCGAATATAGCTCGATGCCGATCTTCTGCATTGCGATGAGTAGCGCTTGAACGCCGTCCTGACCATGTGCCATTGCGACTCTTGGCGCCCCGGGCCAGTCTATCTTGTAAGTGCAACTCCAAGACCGATCATTTTGTTCGGGAGGATATATCTCAATCACGACGGGCCGTTTTAGATCACCTGTATGAATGTAGATAGTTCGAGTTGCGAAGATCATGGGACCTCAGAAATTTAGTGGGACAATTTTCTTGCCGGCTAAGCAAGCTCCATATCGTTCAGCTGCTCTTGCGTGACACGACCTTGAGCCAGTAGCCACACATATGAAGGTATCGTAGTCGTATTGGGCATCGCATTCCGCCTCAGTAAGACCAACGACAAAGACGGCGTTGGAGTTGGCCGCTCCATCTGTCCACTGCCCTCCCTCCGAGCTACCAGCAGGCACTCGAGGTTGGGTGGATCGGTACTTTCGTAGCAACATCTCGCCGCGCAGAGCAGCTAGTGCTGCCTGAAATTCCACGATTGTTCTCCTCACCGTCTTTAGATCAGCGGGGTTCCTCATCTCAATCTCCTGTCAAGATGATGGGATAGTAACAATGGCTTCGCGTGTAGGGATAAGCGGCATTGGTTTTGGCGGGGGTGTCGCCGACAACTGTCCCAGTGCCCAGGGGATAACCCAAGCCTGGTTCGGATCTATGGTCCGCAAAAAAAACAAAAAGGCCGCCGGGGCAAACCGGCGGCCGAAGTAAGAGCCTGATTGATTGGAGGTCAGGATCAGGCAGAAAGCAAATCAAGTTTCGCGCGGATATCCGTACGAAGATCGTCTATCGGGGCGACGCCCCGGGCAGTGTCGTGATGCCAGAATGTCCACCCGTTGCATGCCTCGGAACCTTGGACCAACGCCCCAACCTTGTGGATGGAGCCCTGATGCGAACCCGAGACGAGTGAGCCGTCGGCACGAACCATGGCGGAGTAACGTTTTGTTAAGTCAAACAGTTGCGCCCCCGGCTCGATTAATCCCTGCTCGATCAGCGAACCGAACGGAATGCGGGTTTCCTTGCGCTTTGGCGTCACGGATTGCAGCGCCTCGAACACACCCGGCCGGATCGCCGCGATCCGCTTGAGCGCCGCCGCGATGTAAGTGTCCTCGCGTTCGATGCCAATAAAGTGACGGCCCAGCTTGCGCGCTACCGCGCCGGTGGTGCCGGTACCGAAAAAGGGATCGAGCACGATATCGCCCGGCTTGGTGGTGGCGTTCAAGATCCGGAACAGCAGCGCTTCGGGCTTCTGCGTCGGATGCACCTTGTCGTCGGCATCGTCCTTGAGCCGCTCGGCCCCGGTGCAGATCGGGAACAGCCAGTCGCTGCGCATCTGCGTGTCGTCATTGGCCAGCTTCATGGCTTCATAATTGAAGGTGACGCGGCTTTTCTGGCTCTTGGCCGCCCAGATCAGCGTTTCATGCGCATTGGTAAAGCGCGTGCCGCGGAAATTCGGCATCGGATTGGCCTTGCGCCAGATGACGTCGTTGAGCATCCAGAAATCGAGATCCTGCAACGCCGTGCCGACGCGGAAGATATTGTGATAGCTGCCAATCACCCACAGCGCCCCATCGGGCCTGAGCAGGCGGCGCGCCGCCGCAAGCCACGCCCGGGTGAACTTGTCATAATGGGCAAAGCTGTCGAACTTGTCCCAATCGTCATCCACCGCATCGACCTTGGATTGGTCGGGACGGGTCAGGCCCTGCTCGAGCTGCAGGTTATAGGGCGGGTCGGCGAAAATCAGGTCGACCGACCCGGCCGGCAGCGCATTCATGTGGTCGATGCAATCGCCCACCAGAATAGTATCGATCGGGAGCCGCGTGGGCTCCTCCGCAGCGGCCGAAAAGGCCGTACGCGCGGTACGCAACATACACTTAACCCTAACAAAGGACTAACTATCCTGTTGTAACGCGGTAGGGTTAAAGTGGAATGAATAGAATGGGTTAGCGAGAGGTTAAGAGGCTAGGTCGATGATCGTCGCGCTCACCGTCAGGCGCAGTCGGGCCTCGACGACCGGGGCAAAATCCGCCCTATGATGCCGGCACGGACCATGATCGGTCAGCGCCCGCAAATGCTGGGGCGTGCCATAGCCCTTATGCGCCGAAAAGCCGAAATGGGGCGCGTCGCAATCCATGATGCGGCACATCCGGTCGCGTGTCACCTTGGCGACGATCGAGGCCGCTGCGATCGACACGCTGCGCCCGTCGCCGCCGATCAGCGCAATACCTTCGCAGGGCAGGCCGGGCGGAATATCGCGCCCATCGATCAGCGCCCGGTCGGCCGCGACCGATAGCCCGCGCACCGCCTGGCTCATCGCCCACAGCGTGGCGCCCCGAATATTGCGGCTGGCGATGATCGTGGGCGGCGCCACCACGACCGAGACGATCGCGCCGCTGACCACGATCAGTTCGAACAGCGCCTCGCGCTGCTCCTCGGTCAGTTTTTTGGAATCGTTGAGCCCCGCCGGAATATTGTTCGGGTCGAGCACCACTGCCGACACCACCACCGGCCCGGCCAGCGGCCCGCGTCCGGCCTCATCGACGCCGGCGACGATCCGGGCTCCGCGCGCCTGGGCCGCGAGCTCGTGCGTATAGTCGGGTTCGGTCTGCTCAATTGATTCGAATAACATGTCCGCAGCATCCGCGCCCGCGCCGCGAAGTCAACTCAAAGCCGCGAGCATGGCCTCGCGGTCGGCAGCGAACAGGTGATGACCGGCGTTGTTGGTCTCATAGACGAAGTCCCGTAGCGCCGTGCTGGCCGCAACCGCAGCGCTGACATCGCCCAGGATCACCAAGCGGCAATGATAGTTCTGCAATTTCTGGATAAACGGGCCGGCCAACCCGCTACGCAGCCGCAGGAAGTCCGGATCGAGCCGCTCGACGGGCAGCACAATCACTGTCGCGTCGGTGGAAAACGCTTCGCTCAGAATATCGGTGGCGTCACGCCCGCTTCCCAGCAGGGGCCCCGTTGGCTCCAGCTCCAGCACGCTCAAACCGTTGATCTACGTCACCTCCACCATAATCTCCCCAAAACTCGCGACTGCCGGCCTGTATTCTTCGCCCCCGCTGCTGTAAACAGAACTGCGCCGGGGGGCGGCACATAGAGTTTATCGATGATCGCGAAAATCAGCCTCGCCATCTTTCTGGTTGCCCTTTCGGGCCTGCCGATTGCAGCCGCACCGTTCCATCATCCTTATGGCGAATGGCGCGAGTACAATCAGGATTGGCTGGCGGCCTGTCCCGATATCATTAATGAGGACGCCACCGATTATTACGGCAACTCCTGTTTCGCCAGCACCGGCAGCGAAGAGCTCAACAGCACCAGCCTGCCGGCCTGGAAGCTGACGCTGATCCTGAATCGACTGACCGGGGTGATCGATATCGCCTTCACCGGCGCAGCCGACGCCGTCGAAATCGATACCACGCGGCCGCTGCGGATCGCCTTTGGGGGCGATGCCCCGCTGCTGTTCGATTTCACTGCCGATCTGCAAACCCGCTACAACACCACCAATCAGTGGTTCGTTGCGGACCCGGCCCGCCGCGACAGCCTGATCGCCACCATGAAGACCCGCAATGCGGCGACGCTGACCGTGCCCCTGACCGAACTCGACGAGCAGACCCGCAGCGTCTGGCTGTCCCTGCGCGGCGTGACCGCGTCGCTCGATTTCATGGCCAGCTATGCCCGCAAGGTCGCCCAATACTGAGCTATTGCCGGCCCGCCCAATTGGCGTAGAAGCCCAGCAATGTCGGCAGCATCTGCTCCGTGCCGTCTGCCTCCCAGGCGATCTCGACCAGATGCAGGATGCCCGTCAGCAGATTGATCCGCTCCCTGTCGAGCACGCGGCCGGTGATCGCCTCATAATCCGTCATGATCCTAGCCGTGAGGTCCGCCGAAACCAGGCTGGGATAGACAAACTCCTGATGCAGCGGGCCGAAGCCGGAATCGGCGAAATCATAGATACCGTTGAGCCGCCGGCGCTGATGATCGAACGCCATGTTCCAGCCATGGCCATCGAAAAAACCATAGATGGTCCCATGAGGATCGGGCGGCAGCGCCTGCCAAGCCGCGATAGTGCGTTCCGCCCGCGCCTGCCGCTCGGCCGGCAAGAGCGGCACGGCGCGCTCCAGAATATAGTCCGGTGCCGGCCAGCTATCGAGCAATGTAGCGCCGGCCGCCGCCATCGCTTCGCGGTCAAGCGCATGCAATTGCGCAAAGAAAGCGGCCATTTCCTCCGCTAGGCGTTGCCGTTCCTTGTCCGCCAAGTGCTCATAGTCCGCCGTCAACAGATGTTCGCCCTTGAGCTTGCGGTGGCGCGAAAACAGCCTTGGATTCTGGAGCAGTTGGAGCTCCGGCACCGGCATGGTGATGGCGGGACCAATAGCGGCCAATAGCCCTGCCTCTCGGGCGAGCGCTACTTCGGCATCCGGCTCGCGCGGGAACTTGAAGATCAGCGCGTCGTCGACATCCACAGCCACGCTGTCCCAGCCCTCTGTCAAGAGGCTGAACTGCGCACCCTCCAGTTCGGGGAATGCCGCCACGATGATCGAGCGGAACTGATCGAGCGATAATGTCGGGGCAATTATCGGCACGGACTAAACTCCCCGAAGCGATTGACTTTTAGGCCTGGCGAGGCTCAATCCGCCGACCATTTCCTCAAGGCGGCACAATAATGCATCCACGGTCCGGCGCAGCATTGCTTTTCGACATTGATGGCACGCTGGCCGATACCGATCCGCTGCATCTCGAGGCGTTCAATCGCACGTTCGAGCCCTATGGCCATCACTTCGACAAGGCCCAGTTCGCGCTGGAACTTCAAGGCAAGGCCAACGAAGCCATCGCCAAGCGCTTCGTGCCGGATTTGCCTCCAGAGGAGCAAATGGCGGTCATGGCCGGTAAGGAGCAACTGTTCCGCGACCTTGCGCGAACGCAAATCCATGCAGTTCCGGGCTTGTTCGAACTGCTCGACCTCGCCGATGCCAGCGGCCTGCCCATGGCCGCCGTCACCAATGCGCCGCGCGCCAATGCGGACCTGATCCTTAATGGGCTTGGCATCCGCCGCCGGTTCCGCGCTCTGGTGATTGGCGAAGAACTCGCCCACGGCAAGCCGCACCCGCTGCCCTATCTGGAGGGCCTGCGGCAGTTGGGTGCTTCGGCTGAAGCGTCCGTCGCCTTCGAGGACTCCCGTACCGGCATTGCGTCGGCAACGGCGGCGGGCCTCAAGACCATCGGCATGCGGACCAGCCTAGTACATCTCGATATGATCGCCGCCGGCGCCTCGATGTCAGCCGATCGCTACGACGATCCCGCCCTGCTGGACTTCATCACCGCGACGATCAGCTAATCTACTCCTAGAACAAGCTCATCTGCTTGTCCTCGGGCCGGGGCGGCTCGAACAGGTCGGTGCGGATGGCTGGCAGTTTCTCGTCCAGCCCATAGCGCTCGCGCGCCTTTTCGAAGCGCTGCTGCAACAGCGTCGCATAGGGCCCTTCGCCGGTCATGCGGGTGCCAAAGCGCGGATCGTTGTCGTGGCCGCCGCGCGTGTCGCGCACCAGCGACAGCACATGGCGCACCCGGTCGGGGAAATGGCGCAACAGCCATTCGCGGAAAATGTCGCGCACTTCGCCGGGCAGGCGCAGCAACACCATGCCTGCGCCCTTGGCACCCTGCGCTGCTGCCGCGTCGAGAATGCGCTCTAGCTCCATATCGTTGATCGCTGGGATCATCGGGGCCGCCAGCACCGAAACCGGCACGCCCGCTTCGCTGAGCAGCCGGATCGCTTCCAGCCGCCGGGCGGGAGAGGACGCCCTCGGTTCCATCTTGCGGCTGAGCTTGTGATCCATCGAGGTCATCGAAATGCCCACCTTGACTAGCCGCAACTTGGCCAGTTCGGTCAAGAGGTCGAGATCGCGCACGATCAGTGCCGATTTGGTGACGATGCTCACCGGATGCTTGGTTTCCAGCATCACTTCCAGAATGCCGCGCGTCAGCTTGTGCTTGCGTTCGGCCGGCTGGTACGGGTCGGTATTGGTGCCCATGGCGATGCGCTTGACCTTGTAGGACTTGGCCCCGAGCTCCGCCCGCAGCGCTTCCACCGCATTGGTCTTCACATAGATATCGCGCTCGAATTCGATCCCCGCGGAATGGCCAAGATAGGCATGCGTCGGCCGTGCAAAGCAGTATGAACAGCCATGCTCGCAGCCGCGATAGGCATTGATCGAGCGATCGAAGCCGAGATCGGGGCTATCATTGGACGTGATAATGGTCTTGGCGCGCTCCATATGTTCGATAGTCTCGAAAATGGGCAGCGGCTCGACGCTGTTCCAGCCGTCATCGAACCCCTCGCGGCTTTGCTTCTCGAAACGGCCGCTGCGATTGGACTGGGCGCCCCGGCCGCGATTGCGGCTCGGATCCACCAGTTCGCGCCGCGCCAGATCGGCGTCGCGGCTGCGGCTGAGCTTTTCCAATGCTTCGAAAGACGGGGCCTGATAAAGGGCCATGCTGTTCTCCTGCCGGGCAAACCACAGTCGAATCGTGAATTCAACGTCCCCCGAACATAGGGGTTGCATAAGAACATAACAAGAACAGATTTTACGGGACATACTCCCGTTGCCCATGAGGTGGTGATCGCGGCGCCGCCCTTCAATGCCGTTTTCAGTTCCACCATCGCAAGGCAGGACTGCGCTGCCGTGGGTGGACAGGATGAGGCCATCGGCCTAAACCAGCCGACCCTTCCGAACCCTGCTGCCGGAAGGCATCTATTCTTAAGCAGTCGATTTAGTATTGACCCTCGGGGGAGGGCGGTTTACTAAACAATACGCTTAACTATTAAACTCGGCCTGCTGACACACGCTGTCGTGGATTAGTTGCACCACCGTGTCGAAGTGAACCGAAGTCATTCGTCTTTATGGCGATACCGATCGTATGAAGGGAAAGCCCCATGACCACCGATGCTCCAACCTTGGCCGATTTCGAGGCTACTTCCCCAGCCGAGGACCATAGCGCCCGCAACAAGCTGGTGATCGGCCTGCTGCTGGTGTCGGCCTTCGTCGTCATCCTCAACGAGACCATCATGGGCGTGGCACTGCCGCACCTGATGGCCGATCTCGATATCACCGCCAGCGCCGCGCAGTGGCTGACCACCGCATTCATGCTGACCATGGCCGTGGTCATTCCGATCACCGGCTTTCTGCTGCAGCGCCTTAATACGCGGCCGGTCTTCATCCTCGCCATGTCGCTGTTTTCCGTCGGCACGCTGATTTCGGCGCTGGCGCCCGGCTTTGGCGTGCTGGTCATCGGCCGCATCGTGCAGGCTTCCGGCACCGCCATCATGATGCCGCTGCTGATGACCACCGTCATGAACCTCGTGCCGCCCGAATCGCGCGGCAAGACCATGGGCAATATCTCCATCGTCATCTCGGTCGCCCCCGCTATCGGGCCGACCATTTCCGGGCTGATCCTGTCGGTGCTCGAATGGCGCTGGATGTTCATCCTGGTGCTGCCGATCGCTCTTGGCGCCCTGGCGCTGGGTGCCTCGCGCATCAAGAACGTCACCACGCCCACCAATGCGCCGATCGATATCGTGTCGGTCATCCTGTCCGCCATCGGCTTCGGCGGCCTGGTCTATGGCCTCAGCGGTCTGGGTGAAGCGGCGATCCATGCGCCGCTCGTGTCGCCCTACATTCCGCTCGTCGTGGGCGTCGTGGCCATCGTCATCTTCGTGCTGCGCCAGTTGCAGTTGCAGAAAGTGGATCGCGCACTGCTCGATCTGCGCACGCTGGCCATCCCGGCCTTCACCATCTCGGCGGCCATGATGTCCATCCTGATGATGGCGATGTTCGGCGCCTTCATCCTGCTGCCGATCTATCTGCAGAACGTACTTGGCTTGACCACGCTCCAGACGGGTTTGCTGCTGCTGCCCGGCGGGCTGATCATGGGCCTCTGCGCGCCGACGGTGGGCAGTCTGTTCGACAAGTATGGCCCGGCGCCGCTGGTTATTCCCGGCGCCATCCTCACCAGCGCCGCCTTGTGGAGCCTGACCTTCATCCAGGTCGACACCCCGTTCTGGGCGCTGCTGATCGCTCACCTGGGGCTCAGTGTCGGGCTTGCTCTGATGTTCACGCCACTCTTCACCGTCAGCCTCGGCTCGCTGCCGCCGAACCTTTATTCGCATGGCAGCGCTGTGATCGGCACCAGCCAGCAGGTAGCTGGCGCGGCTGGCACGGCTTTGTTCGTCGCCATCCTGACGTTGCAGTCGGCGGGTCTGGCTGCCGGCGGAGCCGATGTGCTGACCGCCACGACCGGCGGCATCAAGGCGGCGTTCCTCTGCGGCGCCATCATCTCGCTCCTCGCAGTGATTGCGGCCTTCTTCATCCGCAAGCCCGCCGGCAGCGCGCCCGGAATGGCCCACGGCCACTAACTACAGCAGCCGCAACAGTTCGGCGGCAACACCATCGAGGGGGGCAACGCTCCCCTCGGCACGGCAGAGGATCAGGGCGCCTTCCATGCCGGCAACCGTCGTCAGCGCAATCGCGGCGGCGCGGGCAGGGGGGAGCCCCGCGGTTTCAAGTTGCTCGCTTAGCAGCGCCACCCAGGCCCTGAACGTCTCCCGCACCACGCCGATCAATTGATCCCCCGGCATCGTATCGATCGCCGTGCCCGCAACCGCGCAGCCGGATGCCCCGTTCGACGCGATCACCACGCGCCGCCACAGTTCCACGAACCCGTTGATCACCTCGACCGCGCTCGCCCCATCCAGCGCCCGCTGTCGCGCCAGCACGAATGCGCCCGTCGCCTGCACGGCGGCCTCGGCCAACTGCGCCTTGCCCTCGGGAAAATGGTGATAGATCGAGCCACGCGGCGCGCCGCTATCGGCCAGCACGTCCGAAAACGACGTCGCATTCACCCCGCGCGCCGCGATCAGCGCCACGGCACTGCGCACCATCTTGGTCCGGCTATCGTTCTCCATCACGCAAATCCTTGACTATGACGATCGTCATATGGCAACTCTTGTCTATTGACTATGATGGTCATCATAATTCCTGGAGAAGCTCTCATGCCCATGATCGATGTCTACGCTGCCAAAGGAACGTTCGGCAATAAACCCGCGCTCACCAAGGCGCTCAATGCCTGCCTGATGGCTTGGGAAAAGGTGCCGCCGATTTCATGGTTTACCGACAATACCGCCGCCTTCATCCACGAAATGGACGCGGATTCGCTGGCCAACGCCAATGGCGACAGCACTTATGTGCGCATCCAGGTCCTGACCCCGGTGGGCATTCTGGATCGCGATAAAAAGCTGGGTGTCACCCGCGAGATGACCGACATCATCGTCGCCGCATCGGGCAATGCCACGCCCAAGGACCAGGTCTGGGTGCAGATCGTAGAGGCCCCCGATGGCGGCTGGGGCATTGGCGGCGACGCCTATCTCAATGACGAAATCGCCACCGAAGCGCGCCGCCGTCTTGGCATCGCATAGGCCGCAATCGGCCCAGCGCCGGTCGAACAGACCGGCGCGACTGCCTGATTCTAGCGGAAGCGGTAGGTCAAACGACCCTTGGTCAGGTCGTATGGCGTCATTTCACACAACACCTTGTCGCCGGCCAGCACGCGGATGCGGTTCTTGCGCAGCTTGCCGGCGGTGTGGGCGATAATCACGTGGTCATTTTCCAATTTGACCCGGAAGGTCGCATTGGGCAGCAATTCGGTAACAACGCCCGGAAATTCGAGCACGTCTTCTTTGGCCATGTAGGCTCCTGAGTAGCCCCGAAGCAGGGCCTCGGCAGACGCCGGGCGGGTTCGGGTATGTTGGGATCATCACGTCTGGCAACCGGGTTTCCCCAGAGGCGTCGACAGGCAGAATGGTCTGATGGACGTTATATAGTGTAGTTCGCCTGCTTTGTGAACCACTTGCCGGTTTTCAGATCGCAATACAGCCATCTATTCGCTGCGCCGCGCGATGACTGCTTGTTCCAGGTCAATGTTCTCCAGCATTTCACGCACGATTTCATCGTCCAGCCGCTCGGCGTCGCGCTCGGCGAGCAAGGAGCCACGGCGCGCCGCCTGCATTTCGCCGACAATGACCATCATTTTCTCGCGGCCAACGCTGTCGTCAGCGCCCCGGCCCGCCGGATTGATCGAAAAGTCGCGCTTCACGTTGGCCAGCATGCGCTCGCTGAAGGCTTTTCCCGCCTCGTCGTCCTGGGCGTCTCGGATTTCCTCGAGCTTTTCGACCGAAGCCTTTTGCGTCGCCACCCGCGCCAGCGCTACCTGCTCCTGCCGAAAAGCCAGGTCGCCATCGTTGGTCACTCCCAGCCACTTGATCAGCCAGGGCAGGCTCAGCCCCTGCAGGATCAACGTTCCCAGCGCCACCGCAAAGGCGATGGTGACGATCAGGTCGCGCTCCGGCAGGATGAGCGGCGTACCGGCGGCGGCCGCCAGCGTCACCACGCCCCGCATGCCCGACCACGATAATATGAGGTTCTCGCGCCAGCCCAGCGGCTCGGCCAACTTGGCATCCGGACTGCGGCCACGCCGGCCGCGCTTGGTGGGCCGCGCATTGATGCTGGCCAGACGCCGCTCAAACCCCTCCTTGCGGCGCGGATGGCTCCATTTTGATAGCACGGCGCTGAACATCACCCAGACCACGCGGACCAGAATCACCGCCGCCAGCGTCAACGCGGACAAGCCCGCCAGCGTGCCCAGGCTATATCCATGCTCGATCGCGTCCTCGACCACGAAGCGGAACTGCAGGCCCATATAGGCGAAAACGAAAGCCTCGAGCAACGCATCCACGACGCTGAGGAACTCGCGCTGCTGGATGCGGCCATCGAATTTCAGGTCCGACGAATTGTGCCCCAGCGACAGGCCGGCAAACACCACCGCCATGACGCCCGATGCCGTCAATTCCTCCGCCAGCATATAGGCCGCGAACGGCACGATGATGGTCAGCGCCGTGACCATGGTTGGATTATGCAGGCGGCGACGCACCTCGTGCACTAACCCACCCATAATGACGCCCAAAATGGCGCCCACGCCCGCCGCGAACAGGAAATACAATGCCGGATTGTCGATCGGCATTTTGGCGCCGGTCGCCCCGGCCACGGCCGCGCTAAACAGCGCCAGCGCCGCCGCGTCGTTGATCAGGCTTTCGCCCTTGAGCACCGTCATCAGCCGGTTGGGCAGCTTGAGCTTTGCCCCTATCGCGACCGCACTGACCGCATCGATCGGCGCGATCACCGCGCCCAGGATCAGTGCCGCCGGCAGTGACATCACCGGATAAAGCCATCCCAGCAGCGCCCCCACCGCCACTGTGCTGACAAGGATCAGCGCCACGCCCATGTTGAGGATCGAGCCAATCCGCTTCATGAAGCTGAAAAACGAGAAATTCACCGCCGCCGAAAACAGCAATGGTGGCAGCACCAATCCGAGAATGATTTCCGGCTCTAGCTCGGTGCGCGGCAATCCCGGCACGAAGGATACCGCAATGCCCACAATCGCGAGGAACAGCGCGGCCTGATATCCTTTGCGCTCGGCAAAGATCGTCAATGCGATGGCCGCCATCATCACGATCAGGATTTGGGATGCGCCCATGTGCCGTTTCCACCGCTGAATGTGTCATCCACCGGCTAACCCAGAACGCGCCCCATACAAAGGGATTTTCCTTCCTCCTCCCGTTTGTGGCAATCCTGTCTTGCTTGAACATTGTGCCACGCCCTCATGGTTCGAGGCTCGCAAAGGGCTCGCACCTCACCATGAGGGCCGCTGTTGATTTCGCGATGTTCCAACAGCCCTGATCATTTCAGTAGGCCTCATGGTGAGGCGGGAGGCGCAGCGGACCCTCGAACCACGAGGACGTGGCGCTGTGGGCGGTCTCCGCTTGCTTGAACAGTTCCAAGAGCACCTCCCTTGCCAAACCTCACACGCGGGCATATACCCGTATCTATGGATCAAACCTGCCTCTGCATCGCCGTCCGCAAAGCCTCGCGCCGCATGACCACGGTCTACGACGATGCATTGGCGCCTGTCGGCATCAATCTGGCGCAATACAGTCTGCTCAAAAAAATCCGCCGTATGGCGCCGGTTTCCCTGACGGATCTTGGCGCCGCCATGGACCTCGACCGCTCCACCATCGGCCGCAACGTCAAGGTGCTGGACCGAATGGGCCTGACCCAGGCCATCACCGGCAAGGACCATCGCGAAGCCACGGTCGAGCTCAGCGAAACGGGGCAGGGTGTCCTGACCACCGCCATCCCGCTGTGGGAGCGGGCGCAAGAGCAGATCAATACCAGGCTCGGTGCCGATAAGGTTGCCCAGCTCGAACAACTGCTCGCCGAACTTTGATTTTTTCACGCACAAGCGGGTATATACCCGAAAATGGACGCCAAATGACCTCATGTCCAGGATGCCAGCCATGATTTCCAATCGTCTCGCCAGTTTCCTCGCGGCGCGGGGCATCCACTACGGTTGGGTTGCCGCGGGCACCACCTTCCTCGTCATGCTCGCTACCGCTGCAGCCATGGGCTCGGCCGGCGTGCTCATCGAGCCGCTGCAAAAGGAGTTCGGGTGGAGCACCACCGAAATCTCCACCGCCTTCGCCATTCGCCTAGTGCTGTTCGGACTGCTCGGGCCTTTCGCCGCCGCCTTCATGAACCGCTTCGGCATTCGCGCCGTGGTCACCACCGCGCTGCTGTTCATCTCTGGCGGCATTCTGGCCTCCTTCGTCATGACCCAGGTCTGGCAGCTCGTCCTGCTCTGGGGCGTGGTCGTCGGTGTCGGCACCGGCATGACCGCGCTGGTGCTGGGCGCCACCGTCGCCACCCGCTGGTTCGACAAGCGCCGCGGCCTCGTCGTCGGCATGATGACTGCCAGCAATGCCACCGGCCAACTGGTGTTCCTACCTTTGATCGCTGCCCTCACCGAACAGATCGGCTGGCGAACCGCGCTGACGCTCGTGGTCGGCATCCTGCTGGTGGCCATGCTCGCCGTCCTCGTTCTGATGCGGGACCGTCCCGCCGATCTGGGTCTTGCCCCCTATGGTGGCGCCGCCATCGTCCCGGCCCCGCCGCGTGGCAGCATGCTGTCATTGCTCACCTCGCCCATCGCCGCCTTGCGTGACGCCGCCAAGACCTCGGTGTTCTGGGTGTTGTTCCTTACCTTCTTCGTCTGCGGCTTTTCCACCAATGGCCTGATCCAGACCCACTGGATTTCCATCTGCGGCGATTTCGGCATTGCCGCCGTTGGCGCCGCCGGCATCCTCGCCGTTATCGGCATCTTCGATTTCGCCGGTACCATCAGCGCCGGCTGGCTCTCCGACCGCTTCGACAATCGCTGGCTGCTGTTCTGGTTCTACTTCCTGCGCGGCCTGTCGCTGCTTTACCTGCCGTTCAGCGGCTTCTCGCTCGAAGCCCTGGCGTTGTTCGGCGTGTTCTACGGTCTCGATTGGGTCGCCACCGTCCCACCGACGGTCAAGCTTGCCGCCGAGCGCTTCGGTCCCGAAAAGGCCGGCCTGGTGTTTGGCTGGGTCTTTGCCGGCCACCAGCTCGGCGCCGCCAGCTCCGCCTTTTTCGCCGGCGCCTCGCGCACCCAGTTCGATAGCTACATGCCCGCCGTCTTCATTGCCGGGGCTCTCTGCGTCCTCGCGGCTTTGCTCATTTTGACCGTGGAGCGCCCGGCATCCTTCAAGGCTCGGCTTCAGGCCGCTTAGCACTCGTTAACCCCTGTGGCAGCTTGGCGGGAGGAGTTCACCTTCCGCTAAGCTCCGTAAGGGAAATTGCCTCCCACAGGCGGGGGCATGGCATGAGCACGACTAAAGCGTCGAAATGGCAGTTTTCTCACAAGGTCATGCTGCCGGTTGTGCTGGCCATCACCATCACCGTGGTGGCGGTCGGCGGTTTCGTGGTCTGGTCCACGGCTCGCACCGACGATCATGCCTTGGCGCGCGAAACGGCGCTGGTTGCCAACGCCTTGAACGATCAGTTGAAGGCCATGCCGCCCATTCAGGTGGGCTACGCGGTATGGGACGAAGCGCTCACCGCCGTGGCCGAGGGCGATACAGATTGGCTGGATGAAAATATTGGCGCCGCCGCCTATACGGCCTATGGCCAGCAGCGCAGCTACGTCCTCAATTCCAAATTACGCCCGGTCTATGCCATGCGCGACGGCGGCAAGGTGCCCGCTAAGGCCTTCGAGTCGGTGCGCGCCGTCATCGTGCCGCTGATTGACAAGCTGCGTTCACTCGATGGCATCGCCGCGACCTCCGCCTACAATAACAGCGTCAACGGCACCGCGCCGTCCGCCACGGACGTCGCCCTGCTCGATGGTCATCCGGCCATGATCAGCGTCATGCCCATGCTGTCCTATTCCGGCGACATGACCGAAGACGCCGGCAATGAGCCGATCCTGGTTTCGGGCATGTTGCTGGAAGATGCCTTGGCCACCACGTTGAAGGACCAATACCTCTTCAACGGCGCGCACTTTGCGCTCACCGCCGATGTGCCGGCGGGCGAAGCCGCCTATCCGGTGCGCAACAATGCCGGCGACACCATTGCCTGGTTCAAGTGGCAGCCCGACCGGCCGGGCGCCCGCATCCTGCAGGATACGCTGCCCGCTCTGCTCGGCGCGTTCGTGGTGGCCGGCATCATCATCACACTGCTGCTGCGCAATCTGCAGCGCGCCTCGACCCAGTTGCAAACCGAGCGTGCCGAGGCCCAGCACCGCTCCCTGCATGATCCGCTGACGGGCTTGGGTAATCGCGCCCTGTTCCGCGATCGCCTGCACCAGGCCGTCAGCGCCATGCAGCGCGGCGAACCGCAATTGGCGCTGCTGGCGCTCGATCTCGACCGCTTCAAGCAGGTCAACGATACCCTTGGCCACGAAGCCGGGGATGAATTGCTGCGCCAGGTCGCCGGCCGCATCGCCAGCATGCTGCGTCCCACCGATACGCTGGTGCGCCTCGGCGGCGACGAGTTCGCCATCATCCAGACTGGCATCTCAACCCATGCCGATGCCGCCGACCTGGCCCAGCGCGTTATCGCCGCCCTACAGGCGCCGTTCCATCTCTCCGGCACCAGCGCCCAGATCGGCGTCAGCATCGGCATCGTGACGGCGCCGGATCTGGCCCAGACTGAGGCCGAACTCGCCGCTCGCGCCGACGACGCGCTCTATCGCGCCAAGGCCAATGGACGGAACTGCTTCAGCCTCTATGCCGAACCCGCCAACGAACCGGCGCGACTGCAGCAAGAAATCCAGCATGCTTACAGTATTCGGGTCCGCGCGACCGACGCAGCCTAGCGCTCATCCAGCCGCGGCATCAGCTCGACGAAGTTGCATGGCTTGTGCCGGTAATCGAGCTGGTGGGTCAAAATCCCCTCCCAGGCATCGCGACAGGCGCCGCGCGAGCCGGGCAGGGTGAACACGAACGTCGTGCCGATCAGCCCCGCCGTCGCGCGCGACTGGATCGAGCTGGTACCCACCGTAGTGCCCGAATACTGGTGGAACAGCACCGAAAACCCCTCCATCCGCTTGTCGAACAACGGCTCGATTGCTTCCGGGGTGACGTCGCGGCCGGAAAAGCCAGTACCGCCAGTGGTCAGGATCACATCGACCTTCGGATCGGCGACGAAATTTTGCACCGCCGCGCGGATCAACTGGATATCGTCGCGCACCACGACCCGCTGGGCACACTTGTGTCCGTCGGCCTCGAGCAACGATTTGAGCAGGGCGCCGCCGGTGTCGGTTTCCAGCGTCCGCGTGTCGGAAACAGCGATGACGGCGATCGACAGCGGAACGAAATTGCGGTCTTCAAACCGGGCTGACTTGAACATCGCTTCTCTCCGCTTCTTCGGTTTCCGCATCGTTTGGCGGGATGTCTTCACTATCAGCCCGGGGGTCGAGCGCAACCGATTCCGGGGTCACCTGCTTGTCATTGCCCATCGGCTGGAACGGCGCGCGATTGGCCGCCACCGGCGCGCTACGCACCCGCATGCGCAGGAATGCCGTAACCGCCAAAGCGCCGTGGAAGGCGGCCGTAACGATGAACAGCCCCACCGGCGCAAAAGCGCCCATGATGAACGATGCCACGGCAGGGCCGATCGCCAGCCCCACGCCCAGGATCAGCAGCATCCCGCCGGCGATCTTGGCGAATTCGCCGTCCTTGGCAAAGTCGTTGGCATGGGCAACGGCCACGGCGTAAATCGGATTTGCGCAGAAGCCATAGAGCGCGAACAGCACATACATCATCCAGCCCGCGGAAGGATTGATGATGACGGTCAGCGCGCCAATCAACGCAGCGGCCCCCGAAAGCCCGATCAGAACAATGCGCCGGTCGATCCGGTCGCTCAGCCGCCCGAACGGGATTTGCGCCACGGCGCCCAAAATCGCCGCTAGCGCGAACAGAAAGGCAATGCCGCTGGCATCCAGCCCCTGCTCGTAGCCATAGACCGGCGCCAGCGTGCCGAACGAACCATTGGCCATGCCTACCGAAAATGCCGCGATCGCCGCCACCGGCGAGGTCTTGTACAATAGCCGCACATCCAGCCGGGCCGAGGCCAGCGGACGCGGTTGTGGGCTCGACGTCAGCGCTGTGGGCAGGACCGCGCAGATGAAGCTGATGGCGCCGAGCACGAAGGGGATATAGCCGGCCGTGCCGGTCATCGACATGGCGATCTGGCCCATGGTGGAGGCGGCCATATTGATGGTGACATAGATCGAAAACACCGTGCCGCGGCTCTTGTTGTCGGCAACCTCGTTGAGCCAGCTTTCCACGATCATCGCCGCGCCGGCAAAGCAGAAGCCCGACAGCGCCCGCAGCACGATCCAGCTCCAGTCGTGAATCATCATCAAGTTGAGCAGGATAGTGACCGTGCCGATCGCCGCCATCACCGAAAACGCCCGAATATGGCCGACCTTGCGCACGATCAGCGGCACGCAGATCGAGCCGGCGACGAAGCCCACCGACCAGCCGGTGCCGATCAGGCCCAGCGACAGCAGTGAAAACCCTTCCTCGGCCCCGCGTACCGAGAGCAGCAGTCCCTGCAGCCCACCGCCGAACATCAGCAGGGCCGAGCCCAGGAACAGGGCATAAATCTTGATTACGGAGGACATGGACGCTTCCGGCTGGGGATTTAAAATCATCACGCAATGGTGACCATATCCCGGTGTCATTGTTTCGCACGGCAAAAGTGCGGCGGGATGCGAATTTGTTTTGGCGCTTAGCGCGGAGGACGAAACCCGCCAGCCTGGCTACCCGATCCCCAGCGCATCCAGCTTCATCCGCAAACTCAGCATATCCCGCCACGCCTGCTGCTTCGCCGCCGGATTGCGCAACAAATACGCCGGATGCAGCGTCGGCATGGCCTCCACGCCATGAGCGCCCACCGTCAATTCGCTCCAGCGCCCCCGCATCTTGAGAATGCCGATCGTCGTATTGAACACGGTCTGCATGGCCGGGCCGCCCAGCGTCAGGATCACCTTAGGCGCGACCAATTCCACCTGCCGGTGCAGGAAGGGCAGGCAGGTCGCCAGCTCCTCGGGCGTGGGCGTGCGATTACCCGGCGGCCGCCATGGCACTGTATTGGCGATATAAACCTTGGTGCGATCCAGCCCGATGGCCGCTAGCATCCGGTCCAGCAATTGCCCTGATTTGCCGACGAAGGGTTTGCCCTGGCGGTCCTCTTCGGCGCCCGGCGCTTCGCCGATCAGCATGATTTGCGCTTGTGGATTGCCGTCGGCGAAACACAATTGCGTGGCGCGCAGCTTTAGCCCGCATCCGTCATAGGCGCCCACGATGGCTTCGAGTTCAGCCAGGGTCTGCGCCGTCGCGGCCAGCCCGCGCGCTTCCCCGGGATCGGTGACGAAGGCCGGCTGTGCGGCGGGTGCAGCCTCGGCAAGCCCCTGCACCGGGGCCCGCGATTCGCTCGCTGCCGCAGGCACTTCGGCTGGTCGCACTGGCGGGCGTTGGGCGAACCGGTTGACCGGCTCCTCGCCCACCGCCACGTCCACTCCGGCAGCCCGATACCAGTCGAGCACCGACAGCAATTCGCTGGGATTGAGCGGTCGATCTTGAGCCATGGGCCGACTTATGTCACAGCACTGGACGGCCTGCCAGATGCGGTGGACTGCCACAACAGCACAATGTGACTGCCCGCGTAATGCGCCGAGCTTGCGCGACAGCCGCAAAATCGACACTGTTTGCGCGAAAACCGGCCTGCACCGGCCAAGGGAGAACTGAGCCTCGTGACCAAGCTTTTCAACCGTCTCGCGCGCCCCGCTGTTCTGGCGCTGGCTCTGGGCAGTCTTGCGGCGCCGGTCCTCGCGCAGCAAAGCCCGCTGCCGCAGCAGGCGATGAACATGCTCAACATGCTCAGCCCCAGCGAAACCGGCAGTTATCTGGCGGGTCAGCAGGCGCTCAAGGAATTGCGCACCAAGGAAGCCGCCAGCTATTTGATGGCGGCGGCGCAGGCCGATTGGAACAATCCAATCCTGGTCGAGCGCGCCTTTATCGGCTTTGCCGCCGATGGCCAGATTGGCCAGGCGGCCGCGACCGCCAAGCATCTGCTCGAACTCGATCCCAAAAATGAACTCGCGGAACTGGTCGTCGCCACCGAGGCGCTCAAGGAACGCCGCTATCCGGCCGCCGAATCCGCCCTGTCCGACATCGGGCAGGACAGCTTCACCGCCATTACCGGCGGCATCCTGCGCGCCTGGGCCATGGTGGGCGATAACAAGGCCAAGGAAGCCGAGTCCGAACTCGATAAGCTGGGGCAGGGTGGTCTTGAAGACTTCCTGCTGTTCCACCGTGCGCTGATGGCGGAAGCCGCCGGCGATACCGACAAGGCCATCGATCTGGCGGGGCAGGCCTTCGACGCGGAACCCAATGTCGCGCGCGTCGTCGAAGTTTATGCCCGCATTCTTGCCAATGCCGGCCATTTCGACCAGGCCAAGGAAGCCATCGCCAAGTTCGAGGCCCAGGGCCTCAACCATCCCATCGTCACCATCGTCAAGAATATGATCGATGCCGGCAAGAAGCCGGGCGTCTTCGCGTCCAGCGTGCAGGTCGGCGCCGCCGAAATGTACCACGGCATCGGCGTGGCGCTGTCGCGCGATGGCAGCATGGATCTGTCGATCGTCTTCCTGCGCCTCGCGCTTTATCTCGATCCGCAGGCCGACGTGATTTCGCTGGCGCTCGGGCAACTGCTCGATCAGGCAGGCCAGAACGAAGCCGCCAATGCGATTTATGATGGTGTCCCCGCCACCTCGCCGATGAAGCCGACAGCCGTCGTGCGCATCGCGCAGAATCTCGACACCATGGGCGACCGCCCCGAAGCGCTGCGCCGCCTCAGCAATATCGTGGCCACCCGCCCCAATGACCTCGATGCCGTTTCGGTGATGGGCGATCTGTTGCGCTATGACGAGCAATATCCCGAGGCCGCCGACGCCTATACCAAGGCCCTGGCGATCAGCGGTGGGCAAAGCCCGTCCGATTGGCGCTTCTACTACGTGCGTGGCATTGCCTATGAGCGCGCCGGCGTCTGGCCCAAGGCCGAAGCCGATTTCCTCGAGGCGCTCAAGCTCAATCCCGATCAGCCGCAGGTGCTGAACTATCTCGGCTATAGCTGGATCGACAAGGACATGCATTTCGACCAGGCGCTGGAGATGATCCAGAAGGCCGTCGCCGCTGTGCCGCAGGACGGCTACATCGTCGATTCGCTGGGCTGGGCCTTCTACAAGCTGGGCCGCACCGACGAAGCGGTGACCACGCTCGAACAGGCGGTGCAATTGCTGCCCAACGACCCAGAGATCAATGACCATCTGGGCGACGCCTATTGGAAGGCCGGTCGCGAACTCGAAGCCAAGTTCCAGTGGAAGATTGCGGCCTCGGTCGACACCATCGGCAATGTCAAGAAGCGGACGATTTCCAAGCTGGCCAACGGCCTGACCGCCGACGCTGCGCCGTAACGCAAGGTGCCACTGAGCGTCCAGGCAGCTCCCGCCAAGGTCAATCTCGCGCTGCATGTGACAAGGCGGCGCGAGGACGGCTATCACGACCTCGAAAGCCTCGTGGTCTTCGCCGACGTGGCCGACGACATCGAAGCTATGCCGGCCAAGGCCGACACGCTGGTCATCACCGGCCCCTTCGCCAAGGCGCTGGGCAACGGCGATAACCTGATCACCCGCGCGGTTGCGGCGTTCCGCGCCCAGTGGCCGGGCGCCGTCGAAGAACCCCTCGCCTTGACCTTGCGCAAGAACCTGCCGGTCGCGGCTGGCATTGGCGGAGGTTCTGCAGACGCCGCCGCTGCCCTGCGGCTGATGGCGGGCCTGTCGACCATACCCATTCCCTTGCCTGAGCTATCGGCTCTCGCGCTGCGGCTTGGTGCCGATGTGCCGGCCTGCCTGCTCTCGGTGCCGTTAGTGGCGCGCGGCGTGGGCGAAATTCTGTCGCCCCTACCCGAATTCCCCACGCTGCATATCGTATTGGTCAATCCGCTGGTGCCGGTCGCCACCGCGGACATCTTCCGGCGCCTGCGCGCCCATGACAATTATCCGCTGCCCGCTTTACCGTCGCCGCTGACGCGCCCGGCCCAGCTCGGCATCTGGCTGGCCGAGACCCGCAACGACCTGCAGCCGCCCGCGATCAAGCTTGTCCCGGTGATCGGTGATCTGATCGAGCTGCTCGGGCAAACCCAAGGCTGCATCTTGGCCCGGATGTCTGGTTCGGGCGCGACGGTGTTTGGGCTGTTTGGCTCGAGCGGGCAGGCCCATCAGGCCGCGCAGGTCATGCGTGCGGCGAACGCGGATCACTGGGTGGCGGCGGCGCCGTTGATTGTGCCGTAACGTTAGGGAGCCACGATCTGGCTCTCCTCCCCCTTGAGGGGAGGAGGTGGAGGGGGGGAAGTTTCCGCAGGCTGGGATTTGAGGAAGCCAAGGCGTCCGAGTTCAACCTGAGCAACCCCCACCCTGGCCCTCCCCTCAAGGGGGAGGGGACGATAGAGCGGCCATATCGTGCTTGTTTAATAAGCCCGCCGCACGCTGAATTCGACGACTTCGGCCAGCAGTGTTTTCATCTCGGAAGCCGGCAATTTCGCCAGTGCGTCGACCGCCGCCCGTGCATGATCGTCGGCCCGGTCGAGTGTCCGCGTCAGCGTATTATAGCGGCCCATGATGGTCACCACGTCGCGTACCTGGGCGTCGCTGGCATCTGCATCGCCAAGCGCCGACGAAATCAGCGCCTGCTCAGTCGGAGTGCCCTCCGCCAGCGCCAGAATCACCGGCAGCGTCATCTTGCCTTCGCGCAGGTCGTCGCCGGTATTCTTGCCCATGGCGCCGCTTTCGCCGCGATAATCCAGCACATCGTCGACCAGTTGGAACGCATTGCCCAGCTCCAGCCCATAGGCCTTGAGCGCCAGCCGGCCGGCATCGTCGGCACCACCCGCCATGGCGCCCACTTCGCAGGCCGCCTCGAACAGCGTCGCGGTCTTCGCGCGGATCACTTCGGCATAATCTTCGGGTGTCGTCGCCAGGTCCCCGGTCTTGGCCAATTGGAACACTTCGCCCTCGGCCATCGCCGCGGCAGCCGCCGCCAGCACGCCGAGCGCATCGATATCCTTGGTCTCGACCATCATCATGAAGGCCTGGCCCAGCAAGAAGTCGCCCACCAGCACGCTGGCCTGGTTGCCCCAGATCATCCGCGCAGCCGGCTTGCCCCGGCGCATGTCGCTCTCGTCCACCACATCGTCGTGCAGCAGGGTGGCATTGTGCATGAATTCGACGGCTGCCGCGAACTTGATCGCGCTGCCCACGCCGCCGCCGAACAGCGCCGCAGCCGCCACGGTCAGCATCGGGCGCAGGCGCTTGCCGCCACTCTCGATGAGATAGCGCGCCAGCTCGGGCACCATTTCGACGTGGGAATCGGCACGCTCCAGGATCAGCGCATTGACCTTGGCCATATCAGCGGAGGTCGCCGTCAGCAGGCGCTCGATCGCGTTGGCGCTGGGAGCCTGTTTTGTTTGCGTCGCCACTGACACCGGCACATCATCCTCGTTTGACCGCATTCGGCAATTCTGGTTGAGCACCGTGTGCCCAGGCATGTAAACTGGCGCCAAACCGGCCATTCGGATGCGATGTCCCTAGACCAGCCAAACGTCTTTGTAAAACACCAAACGCTGACGCGCGACGCCTTTTTGGGCGGTAGGATCACTGTGTCGCAGCCGCGCCACGGCTTTCGGGCGGGGCTGGACAGCGTCCTGCTCGGCGCCGCTATTGCTCCGGACAGCGCTGCATTGCTGGACCTCGGCTGCGGTGTCGGCACCGCCGGCCTCGTGGCGCTGGCGCACAACCCGGCATTGGCCGCGACGCTGGTCGATCAAAACCTCGAGATGCTGGCTTTAGCGAGGCTCAATGTTGAGGAAAACCGCTTCGCGGCCCGCACGACGTTGATTGAGGTCGATGTGGCCGCCAAGGGCGCCGCCCGCCTCACTGCCGGCCTGCGCGAAAACGCCTATTCCAGCGTCATCGCCAATCCGCCGTTTTTCGACAGCGCCGGTGGCACCCTGGCGCAAAACGGCGCCCGCGCCGATGCGCGCCATATGGGGGCGCAAAGCCTCGACCTCTGGGTGAAGACCGCCGCCGGCGCCGCTGCCGCCGGGGCCGAAATCATCTTCATCTATCCCGTCGAATCGCTGTCGCCGCTGCTGTCGGCCTTCGACGCCCGCTTTGGCGCCATCACCATATTGCCGCTCAGCCCCCGTGCCGACGCGCCGGTCACTCGCGTACTGCTACGCGCCATCAAGGGCTCTCGCGCACCCCTGACCATGCTGGCCACCCGCGCGCTGCACGATGCGGAAGGCCGGGCCTTTGCCCCCCAATTCGACGCAATTCTGCGTGGGACCGCCCAGCTCGTCTGGTAATTGGGTGCGATGCGCCCTAAATCTGGCGCGAGCAACATCGGAGCGGGCATGGCGCAGACACCGGCAAAACGGGGCAACTGGTTCAAGCGCCTCTTGGGGCGCGACAAGACCGTCATCCCCGTCATTCGCCTGCAAGGCGTGATCGCCGCCGACCAGCGCCAGGGCCGGCTCAATATCGCCAACGTCGCTCCGCTGCTGGCCCGAGCCTTCGCCATCAAATCGGCGCCTGCCGTGGCCATCATCGTCAACTCCCCCGGCGGCTCGCCGGTCCAGTCGCGGCTGATTTCCAAGCGCATCCGCGACCTCGCCAACGAGCACGACAAGCCGGTGCTCGTGTTTGTCGAGGACGCTGCGGCCTCGGGTGGCTATTTCATCGCCGTGGCCGGCGACGAAATCTTCGCCGATCCATCCTCCATCGTCGGCTCGATCGGCGTCATCATGGCGGGCTTCGGCTTTGTCGACGCCATCGGCAAACTCGGCATCGAACGACGCGTCCACACTGCTGGCCGCAACAAATCCACGCTCGACCCGTTCCAGCCGGAAAAGGCCGAGGACGTCGAGCGCATCAAGGGTTTCGAACTCGATATTCACCAAGTCTTCATCGACCACGTCAAATCGCGCCGTGGCAGTAAGCTCAAGGGCGCCGACGATGCGCTGTTCACCGGCGAATGGTGGACCGGGTTGCGCGGCCTCGACCTCGGGCTGATCGACGCTATCGGGGACGTGCACGAAGTGCTGCGCAGCCGCTACGGCAAGGATGTCGAGCTCAAGATGATCGCGCCCAAGCGCGGCCTGATCAATTTGCCCCGGTTCGGCTTCTCCGCGGAGAGCCTCGTGGGTGACGTTTCCGCCAGCATCGAGGACCGCGCCGTCTGGGCGCGGCTGGGCCTGTAGATGACCTACATTTTCCTCCGCCTCGCCATCTATGTCGGCATCGCGCTGATCATCTATCTCGGCATCCGCAAGATCTGGCGCGACTGGACGGGCACGTTCAAGAAGGAAGACGAAGAGGCCCGCCGCGTCCGCCGCGAACGCGACCTGCGCGAACGCGCCGAGCCCGGCGTTATTGACCTCAAGCGGGACAAGGACGGCACCTTCCGGCCGGGGGACAAGAAGTAGGCAGCGACTACAATGCCGATTGACCGGTTCCACCCGCCCCACTAGGTTCCGCCCGATATTCAGCCGGACCCGACCCATGACCGATCGCCCCTCCTACATGGACCCACGGAACTCGTTCCAGGGCCTCATCTTGACGCTGCAGCAGTTCTGGGCGGAGCAGGGTTGCGTCATCCTGCAGCCCTATGACATGCAGATGGGCGCCGGCACGTTCCACACCGCCACCACCCTGCGCGCGCTTGGCCCCAAGCCGTGGAAGGCCGCCTATGTGCAGCCCAGCCGCCGCCCCAACGATGGCCGCTATGGCGAAAATCCCAACCGGCTGCAGCACTATTACCAGTTCCAGGTGATCCTGAATCCATCCCCGGCCGACATGCAGGAGCTCTATCTGCGCTCGCTGACTGCCATTGGTCTCGATGTTGCGCTGCATGACGTGCGCTTTGTCGAAGACGACTGGGAAAGCCCGACGCTGGGCGCCTGGGGCCTTGGCTGGGAATGTTGGTGCGACGGCATGGAAGTCAGCCAGTTCACCTACTTCCAGCAGGTTGCGGGCTTTGAATGCTCGCCCGTTCCGGGCGAAATCACCTACGGGCTGGAACGCCTCGCCATGTATGTGCAGGGCGTCGAGAACGTCTACGATCTCAATTTCAACGGCGGCACGGGCGAGGACAAGGTCACCTATGGCGACGTGTTCCTGCAGAACGAGCGGGAATTCTCGAAATACAATTTCGAAGCCGCTGATACCGATATGCTGTTCCGCCACTTCAAGGACGCCGAGGACGAATGCAAGGCCATCCTGCTCAGGGGCGCCGAGGGCAACCGGCAGACCATGGCCGTCCCCGCCTATGAGCAGGTGATCAAGGCCAGCCACAACTTCAACCTGCTTGATGCCCGCGGCGTCATCTCGGTCACCGAACGCCAGAGCTACATCCTGCGCATCCGCGACCTCGCCAAAGCGTGTGGGGCGGCCTGGCTGGAAACGGCTGGCGGCGGGGCGGAGGACTAGGCTGCAACAAAGGGGCCGAGCCATGTCGACTGAGCAGGACATCATAGCCCCGACGGTCACCCAACTTGATCCCATCCTGCGCGATCTGGATGTCAGCGCACCTATCACCGTCACCGAACTGCAGGGCGGCACGTCGGCGACGTTTCGCATCAACCTGAGCGATGGTGGCGCACTGGTGCTCAAGACCTATGACGAGATCAGGGGCAAGGCACCGACCAAGGAGGCCTTCGCGACGCGCTTCCTTGATGGCCTTGACCTGCCGGTGACGCGCTATCTCTTGCTCGACGAGAGCAGGTCGCGGCTGCCGTTTCGCTTCGCCATCACGAATTACCTGCACGGTGCCTCCATCCGGGCCTTCAAGGGCCAGCCCGACGAGGCTGAAATCTACCGCCAGATGGGCGCGCTGCTGCGCAAGCTCCATGCGGTTCCAATGCCCGCCTTCGGCTATATCGGCGAAAGCGGCATCATCGATCCGGTGGCGAGCAATCTCGACTATGTCCGCGCCGAAGCTGAGCGTGAGTTCCAGCACTTCCGCGAACGTGGCGGCGACCCGGCACTAGCGAACCGGCTGGAACGCAGTGCCCGCGCCCGCTACGATCTGGCCGCGCACAGTCGCGGTCCCGTATTCGCACATAACGATTTCCATCCCGGCAATGTGCTTGTCAACCGCGACGCCGCGGGAAAACCGCAACTGACCGCGTTGATCGACTTCGGCAATGCCCGCGCTGCCGATGCCGTCTTCGATCTCGCCAAGTCCCTCTTCAACTGCGAGCATGAGTCCCCCGGCTGCACCCCGGCTATCCTCGATGGCTACGGGCCGATCGACCATCCCGATCCCGAGGCGGCACTCTGGCTCTATACGGTGCTGCACCGGATTTCGATGTGGTCCTGGCTGCGCTATGTCGGCGCCATCCCCGAGGGCGAGAATCACGAACTGATCACGGCCCTGCGCAAAATGGCGGACCAAGTCTCCGCCTGAGATGCCTTGCGGATTTCGCCGCCGTCTCGGGCGCGCGCCGGTTGTTTTAAGCGCGTGGTCTGCCCGCCAAATCCCGTTGCTTCCCCGCGTCCTCAATGCCAATGTCCCGCCGGGCATTGGGGCGGATTTCCGCCTCGCTTTGGAGGCGCTTATGGCCATCTGGATTATTCTTGCTATCGTCGTCGTCGCGGTCGTCTACGCGATCTCCATCTACAACAGCCTGGTCAAAAACCGGCAGCTGGTGCAGGAGGGCTGGTCGGGCATCGATGTGCAGCTCAAGCGCCGCACCGACCTGATCCCCAACTTGATGGAAGCCGTCAAAGGCTACATGACGCACGAGCGCGATACCCTGCAGGCGGTGACCGATGCTCGCACCAATGCGCAGAGCGCCTCCAATGCCAGCCCCGAGGAACGCGCCAAGGCCGAAGGCGCCCTGTCGGGCGCGCTGGGCCGACTGATCGCGGTGGCCGAGGCCTATCCCGACCTCAAGGCCAGCACCAATTTCCTGGAATTCCAGCAGGCGCTGCAGACCATCGAAGACGAAATCCAGCTCTCGCGCCGCTATTACAATGGCGCCGTGCGCAACCTGAATACGACGGTGGAGAGCTTCCCGTCCAACCTGATCGCCAACAACTTCAAGTTCGAGAAGGCCGAATATTTCGAGCTGGAAAACCCCGCCGATCGCGCCGTCCCGACCGTCAAGTTCTGACGCCATGCGCCCCATCGCCCGGCTTCTGCTTGCGCTGCTTGTCGGCGTGCTCCTGGCGCTGCCCGCGGCGGCGCGCGAAGAAATCCGAAATTTCACCGCCGATGTGATCCTGGCCACCGATGGCACGGTCAATGTCACCGAAACCATCGATGTGCAGGCCGAGGGCGACGAAATCCGGCGCGGCATCTATCGCGATATTCCCGTGACCCTGCTCGGACCCGAGGGCGGCAAGATCCGCCCCGGCTTCGATGTGCTTTCCGTAACCCGTGACGGCCAGGACGAGACGTTCCGCGTCGAGCGCATGGGCGATTTCCAGCGCGTCTGGATCGGCGATCCAGATGTCCTGCTCAATCCCGGCAAGCACCGCTACGTCATCAATTATACCATGACGCGCATGGCGCGCACTTTCCAGGATCACGACGAGCTCTATTGGAACGCCACGGGCAATTACTGGATTTTCCCCATCCTCAACGCTGTGGCCAATGTCACGCTGCCCGATGGCGCTGTGATCGCCAATACGGCCGGCTATACGGGCCCGGTGGGCTCGACCGAACAGGCGGTCACCATCACCCGCACCTCGGACAACACCGCCACTTTCCGCACCACGCGGGAACTGGGCGCGGGGGAGGGGATGAGCTTTGTCGTCGCCTTCCAGAAGGGCGTGCTGATCCTGCCGACGGGCCTCGACGCCTGGCTGCAATGGCTTTCCGACCTGCGCGAGGTCATTTTCCCCGTCATCGCGGCGCTGCTGGTGCTGGCGTACAATTTCCTCGCCTGGTCACGCGTTGGCCGTGACCCGGAAAAGGGCACCATCATTCCCCTGTTCCACCCGCCCAAGGACTTCTCCCCCGGCCTCGTCCACTACGTGCACAAATGGGGTTTCGATAAGTCCGGCTGGACCGCCTTCACCGCCACCATTTTCGAGCTTGGCGTGCTGGGCCTGGTGACGATCGACAATTCCGGCGACCACCTGCGCGTCACCGCCACTGGCAAGAAGCCCGATGCGCCCTTGCTGTCGGGCGAACAGATCGTTTTTAACTATTTCGCCGCCGAGGGCGACGTCACCGTCGACAAGACCACCGGGCCAGCGCTGCAGAAGAAGCGCGGCGAATTCGTTTCTGCCATCGAGAAGGAAAACCGCTCTACCTGGTTCAAGGGCAATCTCGGTTATGCGGTGCTTGGCTATGTGCTGGCGTTCGCGCTGCTTGGCGCCATGGTGCTGTTCGATGTCCTCGATCCGCTCTGGCTGATCGGCTCCATCATCATCGGCGTAGTGCTGGGCCTACTCGGAACCTCGTTCGGCTCCATCTCGCAGGGCGGCATTTTCACCAAGCTGTTCGCCGCCTTTTGGGTCTGCATCGTGGCCTTCAACATCTTCGGCTTTGCGCTGGATTCCCTCACCCACCTGACGGTCAATACCGCCGCCATCGCGGCGATTTCCATCGTGCTGATCACCGTGGTCTTCGCCGTGCTGATGCGTGCGCCCACCATTCAGGGCCGCAAGGTTATGGACCAGATCGACGGCTTCAAGATGTACCTGGACACCGCCGAAAAGGAGCGCCTCAACATCGCCGGTGAGCCGCCCATGACCGTGGATCGCTTCGAGCGCATCCTGCCCTATGCCATCGCGCTAGGCGTTGAAAAGCCCTGGAGCGACCATTTCGAGGCCGAACTCGCCCGCAACGCCGTCAGCGACGCCACCGGCGGCTATTCCCCGCTCTGGTATAGCGGCGGCAGCGGCTTCGGGGCCGGGAACATGGCCAGCAATATCTCCAACGCCGTCAGCGCTGCGGCCGCCGGCATGACCGCTGCCATGGTGGCGGCGCAGCCGGTGCAGGCGTCGTCCTCCGGGTTCAGCTCGGGTGGTGGTGGGGGATCCTCAGGCGGTGGCGGTGGCGGCGGCGGCGGTGGCGGGTGGTAATCGATGACGAGCGGTTGAGGGGGGCGAACCCTAATATTCGGGCTAACCGACACCCCTCCCAGCCTCCCCCATCACGGGGGAGGTGTCTCTCCACTCTTTGAACGCGATCCAGTTCAACCCACCGGCAGACACCTCCTCCTTGATGGGGGAGGAGGGAGGGGGTGTTAGTTTAGCCCCGATCCCCCAGACAGTCCCGCCATCACCCCAGCCAATGATGGACATCCGTCTCCCCCCAAGCTAACAAACCCGCGCCTCTAACGTCTGGTGCGTGCCATGCCCGAATTGCTGCTCGAACTTTTTTCTGAAGAAATTCCCGCCCGCTTCCAGCGTCGTGCGGCCGATGATCTGAAGAAGGCCGTCACCAACGCGCTGGTCGATGCGGGTCTGGTCTATGAGGGCGCCCGCGCTTTCGTCACGCCGCGCCGCCTGGCGCTGACCGTGACCGGCCTGCCGGCGCGTTCCCCCGATACACGCGAAGAAAAGAAGGGCCCCAAGGTCGGCGCGCCGCAGCCCGCCATCGACGGCTTTTTGCGCGCGGCGGGGCTGGCCTCCATCAATCAGGCCAAGATCGAAAGCGATCCCAAGAAGGGCGACTTCTACATCGCCCAGATCGAAAAGCCCGGCGCCGATGCCGCCACACTGCTGTCCGCCATCCTGCCCAAAATCCTCACCGATTTTTCCTGGGCCAAATCCATGCATTGGGGCAGCGGCAGCTTCAATTGGGTGCGCCCGCTGCGCGCCATCACCGCCACTTTCGGCAGCGAAAACGAAGACCCGGTAGTCATTCCATTCGCCAGCAATGAGCTGACCTCGGGCCAAACCACGTTCGGCCACCGCTTCCTCGCGCCCGACGCCATCAAGGTTCGTCGCTTCGACGATTACGTGACCGCGCTCGAACGCGCCAAGGTCGTGCTCGATCTCGATCGCCGCAAGGAAATCATCAAGGCCGATGCCGATAACCTGGCCTTCGCGCAGGGACTGACCGTCATCGCCGACGAAAACCTGCTCGAGGAAGTCGCTGGCCTCGTCGAATGGCCGGTCGTGATGATGGGTTCGTTCGATCCGGAGTTTTTGAAGCTCCCCGAAGAAGTCATCATTGCCACCATCCGCATCAACCAGAAATGCTTCTGCCTGCGCGATGGCTCGGGGAAGCTCGCGCCCAATTTCATCATCACCGCCAACACCATCGCCAGCGATGGCGGCGCCGTCATCACCGCCGGCAATGAGCGCGTCATTCGCGCCCGCCTCAGCGATGCGGCCTTCTTCTACCAGGGTGATCTGGCGACCCCGCTGGAGCATGGCCTGCCCAAGCTGGAAGACACCGTGTTCCACGCCAAGCTGGGCACCCAGTTCGCCCGCGTCGAGCGCATCGTCAAGCTAGCCGGTGATATCGCCCCGCTCGTTGGCGCCGACGTGGAGCGCGCCAAGCGCGCCGCCATGCTCGCCAAGGCCGACCTGACCACCGGCATGGTCGGCGAATTCCCCGAACTGCAGGGCCTGATGGGCCGCTATTACGCCATTGCGCAGGGCGAGCCCGCCGATATCGCCAATGCGGTCGAGCTGCACTACAAGCCGCTCGGCCCCACCGACAAGGTGCCGACCGATCCCACCGCCATCGCCGTGGCCCTGGCCGACAAGCTGGACATGCTTACCGGCTTCTGGGCCATCGACGAAAAGCCCACCGGCTCCCGCGATCCGTTTGCATTGCGCCGCGCGGCCTTGGGTGTGATCCGGATTATCGCGGAAAACGGCCTGCGCTTCCCGCTCAAGGTCGAGCCAGATCTGCTGGCCTTCTTCCACGATCGGCTCAAGGGGACGCTGCGCGATGCGGGCGCCCGCCATGATCTGGTCGATGCGGTGATCTCCGCCGATAGCGACGATATCCTGCAAATCATCGAGCGCGTCACCGCCCTGAGCGAACTGCTATCCTCCGATGACGGCGTCAACCTGCTCGCCGGCTATCGCCGTGCGGCCAATATCCTGGCTGCCGAGGAAAAGAAGTTCAATCTTGTCTACAATGGCGCGGTGGATCAGGACCTGCTGCGCCTGCCCCAGGAGACCGATCTGGCCTTCGTCGTCGATGCCGTGCATGCCGCCGTCTCGGCCCATGTCGGCCGCAACGACTACAAGGGCGCCATGGCCGAACTGGCCACGCTGCGCGGTCCAGTCGATGCGTTTTTTACCGCCGTCATGGTCAACGACGAGGACTCAATGGTCCGCGTCAACCGCCTGAACCTGCTCAGCCGCCTGCGCGAGACGATGCACCTGGTCGCCGATTTCTCGAAGGTGGCGGGCTAATTCACTGTGCGGGTAGCGCGCAGAGCACGCTGCCCATATTCGTCGTGAACATGAACGACGCCTCGCCCTTGGCGTCGGTTGTGAAGCTGCCGGTCAGCCCGATATCGGCCAGTGGCCCGCTGAGCGCGTTGACGCTATTGCCCGACGAGGCCACCTGGCCGCTGCCGCCCACCGCGGTCTTGGAGTCGAACTGATAGTCGCCGGCGACCTGCAAGGTCAGGACGCCGAAGGCCTTGCCGTTCATGTCGACGCATTGATAAACGCCGGGCGGGGGAAACTGCGCCAGCGCCGGCAGCGTTGCGACGAGGGTGAATGCGGCGGTCAGCAGTATTTTCTTCATGCCCGCGATATTGCGCCAAGGGCCAAGCGATGCCAAGTCACACTGGCGCTACAAAAGGATCGACGATGAGCATCGGACTTCTTGCCCTTCTTGATGACGTCGCGGGCCTCGTCAAGATCGGTGCGGCCTCACTGGACGATGTTGCCGGCCAGGCCGCCAAGGCCGGGGTCAAGGCCGCTGGCGCCGTGATCGACGATGCCGCCGTCACCCCAAACTATGTGCATGGCTTCGAGGCTAGCCGCGAACTGCCGATCGTGGGAAAGATTGCCTGGGGATCGATCAAGAACAAGCTGCTCTTCCTGCTCCCGGCGGCACTGATCCTGAGCCTCTTCGCCCCATGGCTGATCACGCCGCTGCTGATGATCGGCGGTGCCTATCTTTGCTATGAGGGCGCCGAAAAGGTGTTCCACGCTCTGGCGCCCCACAGCGCCGAAGCCCATGAGGCAGCGCTGGAACCTGCTGCCGTCGACCCCAAGACCTTGGAAGATCAACGCGTGGCCGGCGCAATCAAGACCGATTTCATCCTGTCGGCCGAAATCATGACCATCATCCTGGCCGCCATCGACGTGCCGGACTTCTGGACCCGCGCCGTGATCCTGGCCATTGCGGGCGTCGGCATCACCATCGCGGTTTACGGCGCCGTGGCACTGATCGTCAAAGCCGATGATTTCGGCCTGTTCATGGCCAAGAACGCCCGTACAGGTCCAGGGCGGGCGACCGGCCGCGGAATCGTGGTGTTCATGCCGGTCTTCATGCACGTTTTGAGCGTCATCGGCACCGCCGCCATGACCTGGGTCGGCGGCAGCATCGTCGCGCACGGCCTCTATCAATTTGGCCTCAACGGTCCTGAGCTGATCATCGAAGGGGCCGCCCATTGGGCAGAGCATACGTTGCCCGCAATCGGAGGCTTTGCCGGCTGGTTTGCCACCGCGCTGGTGGATTTCGTGTTTGGTCTGGTGCTCGGAGCGATCCTGATCCCAATCGCGGGATACGTGATCGCGCCGGCGTGGAAAGCGATCAAGGGTGTGCTGCCGAAGCGGGCCTGAACCTTCACCTCTCCCCCAAAGGGAGGTGAGAAGCCCCTAGACCGGCGGCATCAGCGGATCGCGCTTCTTCTGCTTGAACGGCGCCATGCCGTCATTGGCCAATTGGTCCGCGCGCTCGTTGAGGTCGTGGCCGGCATGGCCCTTGACCCATTTCCACTCGATGGTATGGCGCTTGGTCGCCTCGTCCAGCGCCTGCCACAGTTCGAGGTTCTTGACCGGCTTCTTGTCGGCGGTTTTCCAGCCATTTTTCTTCCAGCCCTTCATCCAGCTCTGCACGCCATTCTTGACGTATTGGCTGTCGGTATGGATTTCGACCGTGCAGGGGCGTTTGAGGGCATTGAGCGCCTCGATGGCCGCCGTCAGCTCCATCTTGTTATTGGTGGTCAGTTGCTCGCCGCCGCAGAGTTCCTTGGTCTTGTCGCCGTACTGCAAAATAGCGCCCCAGCCGCCGGGGCCGGGATTTCCCGAACAGGCCCCGTCGGTATGGATGATGACGGTTTCAGTCATGGGCGGGCCGTTCATAGATGTGGAACTGGCAGAGCAGCCCATTGGGTTCGGTTTCGACCCGCGTCGGTTCCATGCCGATCTTGCGGAGGACTGCGAGCGAGGGGGCGTTGCGGGTGTCGGCAAAGCCGATGAAATGAGAGGCGTCGGTGTCCCGGAAAATCCAGTCCCGCAAAGCCGATGCCGCTTCCGTCGCATAACCCTGCCCGTGATGCTCCTCAAAGAGCGCGTAGCCTATCTCTGGCTCGCCGGTGGGGGGATAAATGCCGTAGCCGGCCCGGCCGATGAAGGCCCCGTCCGATTTCCGCGTTAGCCGCAGCTTGCCCAGCTCGCGAGTTTCGAACAGCCCGATCCAGCCTTCGAGCGCCGTGCGCGCCTTAGCCTCGCTCCATGGCATGCCGTCCACCGACAGATAGCGCGACACATTCGGATTGCCATGCAACCGCACCAGGTCATCGACCTGATCCATCGTCCAGCCGCTGAGCACCAGCCGCTCGCTCTCGATCAAATCCAGGCTCATTGACCAACGGCCGCCGCGATAGTCCGCAATTCGCGCGGAATGTTGAAAGCGATATTTTCCCGCGCTGTCACCCGCGCCTCCACCTTGATCTCATAGCGCTGGGCGAACGCCTCGATCACCTCGTCCACCAGCTTTTCCGGCGCCGAGGCGCCCGCCGAAACGCCCAGCGTGCGAATGCCCTCAAGCCGGCTCCAGTCGATCTCCGAGGCCCGGTCCACCAGCATCGAGACCTTGCAGCCGGCGCGTTCGGCCACTTCCACGAGGCGCAGTGAGTTGGACGAATTGGACGAGCCCACCACGATCATCGCGTCGACCTCTGGCGCCACCGATTTGATGGCCTCCTGCCGGTTGGTCGTGGCGTAGCAGATGTCTTCCTTGTGCGGCCCGTTGATCGCCGGAAACCGCGCCTGTAGGGCTCCGACGATTTCGCGCGTGTCGTCCACCGACAGCGTCGTCTGGGTCACAAAGGCCAAAGTTTGCGGATCGCGCGGGGTGAAAGTGGCTACATCCGCCACCGTCTCGATCAGCGTGATCGCGCCCACTGGCAATTGCCCCATCGTGCCCACGACTTCGGGATGCCCCTTGTGACCGATCAGCACGATCTCGTGGCCCTCGGCAAAGTGCCGCTGCGCCTCCACATGCACCTTGCTAACGAGCGGGCAGGTGGCATCGAGGAAGAACATGTTGCGGGTGCGCGCATCGGCCGGCACGCTCTTGGGCACGCCATGGGCCGAAAACACCACCGGCGCCCCGGTATCGGGAATTTCGTCCAGTTCTTCGACGAAGATAGCGCCCTTGTCGCGCAGTCCGTCCACCACATATTTGTTGTGCACGATGGCGTGGCGCACATAGACCGGCGCGCCGTATTTCTCCAGCGCCAGCTCAACGATCTGGATGGCTCGATCCACCCCGGCGCAAAATCCGCGCGGGGCACACAGCAGAATGTCGAGATGTGGCCGCTTTTCCATTCCAGTGAGATGCTTTCTGATCATGGCCAAGTCAAGTCTTGTTGCGGTGACCGGCACTGATGGGCATTATGCAATGGTATTGACGACAAGGACTTATCGGTGAGTTTGGCGCAGGAAATGTTTGCGATTGCCCCCGCTCTGGGGAAGGCAAACCTGTCGGCCAGCCAGCTCAAGCTGCTCGCCGGCAAGGCCCGCTGGATTTTCCGCGTCGGGGAAACCGGTTTTCCCACCATCCCAACCATCGCCATCACCCGCGGCGCCTGGGAAGCCTTGCAAACCGAGCGCGCCCGCAAGGACACGCGCCTGCGCACCCATTGGATCGCCTGCCTGTTCAAGCTGGTGGGGGAGGATGCCAAGCCGCCGACGCTGGTGGTGCGTACTTCCGCCAGCCACCACAATGGCGGCCTCATGCCCGCCAAGACCGGCATCAGTCCGCCAGCAAGCCCCGAAGACGCGGTCGATCCCAGCCGCCCGCTGGCTAAGGCCATCAAGAACGCCTTCGATTCCTACGGCTTCGGTCAGGCCTGGTCCGGCCCACGGCAGGACGATGACCGCTCGCGACAAATCGTCCTGGTGCAGACCGCTGCGGCCGGCGAGCTGGAGCAGTTCCTGACCCGCAATGCCGTCACCGGCGCGCTTGGCCCAGCCCCCGTCGATGGCTTCGCATTGCCGCGCCTGCCCGAGGGCATCCATGCGCTGGTCAGCCTGCTCGACGCCAAGGCCGGGCGCCACATGACCTGCCTTGTGGCAATTCAGCGCGGGCAAGTGCAGTTCGTCTCCGCGCGCGGCATTCAGGCGACCCCGGCCGCCGAGCTCGAAGCGGCCGTCGATCGCGTGTCGCGCAAAGTCTGGTCAGCGCAGAACGCCGTCAGCCGCGTCGATCCGGCCCGTATGGCGCAATTGCTGCATCCGCGCCTGCGCTCCACCGAAAACGCTGCCCCCATCGCCATCGGCCTTGGTGTTGCCCCCGGTGCCGCCAGCGGCATCATCGTGTTCAATCCCGAGGACGCCGCGCGGCTGCGCGCACGGGGCAAGCACTGCATTTTGGTGGTCAACGAAACCGGCCCTGCCGATATCGAGGGTATGAAGGCCGCAACGGGTATCCTGACGGCGCGCGGCGGCATGTCAAGCCACGCCGGGGTTATCGCCCGCATCACCGGCAAGCCCTGCGTCGCCGGCGTGCGCAACCTGTCGGTCGATGCCACCGAGATGATCGCCCGCATCGGCGATCGCGAATTCCGCAGCGGCGACCGCCTGACCATCGATGGTAGCGACGGCCACGTCTATGCCGGCGTGCTTCCACTGGCCCAGCCGCATATCGGCGGCGCCATCGGCAAGCTGCTCGGCTGGTCCGATGCTTCCCGCACCATCGAGGTGCGCACCAATGCCGAGACCGTCGAATCGGCCCGCACGGCGCTCAGTTTCGGCGCCGAAGGCATTGGCCTCGCCCGTTCTGAACACATGTTCTTCTCGACCGAGCGCATGGTGGCACTGCGCCGCATGATCCTGAGCGAAGACGAAGATGATCGCGCCCGCGCTGTCGATGGGCTGGTGGGCTTCCAGACTGGTGACTATTCCGACCTGTTTTCGACCATGAAGGGCCTGCCGGTCACCGTCCGCCTGTTCGATCCGCCCTTGCACGAATTTCTGCCCCGTACCGATGAGGATATCGAGGAAACGGCGCAGTCGCTCGGCCTTGCCGTACGCGCTTTGCGCCTGCGGCTGGAGCGAATTGCCGAAATCAACCCCATGCTGGGGCACCGCGGCGTGCGCCTAGCTATCACCTATCCAGAAATTCTGCAGATGCAGATGCAGGCTGTCATCGCGGGGGTTCGCGCCGCCACCGAAACTCAGGACCAGCCAGTCGAGTTCGAGGTCATGGTTCCCTTCGTGTCGACCGTCAGCGAAGTGGCCTGGGTGCGGGACAAGGTCAACACCATCGTGGCCAATTCGGGTGTGCTGCGCTCCGGCAAGGTCAAATTCTCCTTCGGCACCATGATCGAGTTGCCGCGTGCCTGCCTCCGCGCTGGCGAAATCGCGCCGCTGGTGGATTTCTTCTCCTTCGGCACCAACGACCTGACGCAGACCACGTTTGGCATTTCGCGCGACGACGCGCCGACCTTCCTCGCGGCCTACCAGCGCAAGGGCATCTATGAGCGCGACCCGTTTGTCAGCATCGACGAGAAGGGTGTCGGCGAGTTGATCGCCATGGCCATCGCCCGCGGTCGCGCCACCAATCCCGGCCTCAAGATCGGCATTTGCGGCGAACATGCCGGCGATCCGGCCTCGTTGCGGTTCTTTGCCGGCCTCGGCATAGATTACGTCAGCTGTTCACCCTATCGTGTTCCGGTGGCCCGGCTGACCTTGGCTCAGGCCCTGGCTTAACTAACGCGATTGCAACCCCTATATGTACGTGGCGCAGCGCGGCACGAGACCGCGCACACGATAGGGATGTTGCTTTTGAAACTTCTGCCGGTTCTGGCGCTGCTGCTTTTGCCTCTGCTGCCTGCCACCCCCGCCTTCGCCCAGAGCAACGGCGCGAGCTGTGCCGCCGTCACCGATGATCCCGAACGGCTCGCCTGCTACGATGCCATTTTCCGCGCCGCGCCCGGCGACACTGCCAACAGCGTATCCTTCAATTCTGAGCAATTGATCCCCGCCCGGCCCAGCGGTCGCCAGCCCGCGGTGATGACAGTGGCCTGCGCTGCCAAGGTGCTGTCGGTCAAATTTGCCTTTGCGGGCAATACCATGTCGCCCATCGGCGGCGACGCCGGCATCAGCCTGCAGCTCGATCTGCAAGCCGCCCGCAACCTGACCTTGCCGACCACCGACGCCAACACCGCCCTCCTGGTGACCCGCGACGCCAAGACCTTCCTCGAGTCGTTCCAGGGCGCCACGAACCTGACCGTCCGCGTCACGCCGGTTAGCACGCGCTCGCTCACGGTGCGCTTCCGCGTCCAGGGCCTCGACCTGGCCATCGCCCCGATTATCGCGGCTTGCGAGTAGGTTTCTACCGCCGCCGATAATAGGTGGGGTGTTCGGAGCCACGATCTTAGGATCGGGGCTTAACCTCCCCACCCTTGATCCCTCCCCGAGTTGGGCAGGGTGTCGACTGCAAACGCAGTTGTCCTACTGATGGCTCACAATCCTGCGACACAATTACCCGTCACATCTGCGCCCGCATTTCCCCACGCTGTCGTCACATCGCCCGTTTACCGCCTGCTAACCCTAATCAGACATCATCACGATCGTCGGCATTTTAGCGTCACTTTCGCCGGCGATTAGTTTTGTTGCGTAAGTGTTGAGTAGCGTTTGATGGCCCATCCACACCGGCCCGTCGCCCGAAAGGGCGCGGCCAGAGCGGTTGCTCGGCGACACCCTTTTGCCCGTCTGCTGGCATTGGGCGTCATCGGCACACTGAGTTTTGCGGGCCTCACCGCTGCTGCCCACGGACCCGCGTCCGGAGATCTGGGCAATTTGGGCAAGCCCATGCCGGTGCTTGTAGAGGCCAGCATGGCTCATTCCAGCACCGATGCGATCATCACCGGTTCTGTCAATACCCTGGCCGATACCGCCAGCTTCTCTGGCCCCAACCGCGCCGAAAAATCCGATCGTCACCGGCCCACGCCCACCGCCATGGCCATCGCCATGAGCTTTGAGCGGGCCCGCATGCACATTGCCGAGATGCGCGCCGGTCCGGCCACGCCAGCCGCAACCACTCAGCTTGCCGACGCTGATCCGATCATTGTCGGCAAAGGCGAGGACCAGCCGCGCATTTCCGTCGCTGCGCTCGATCCCGCGATGGACTCCGATGCCCTGCGCGCCATTGCGGGGCTCGCCCCCGAAGCGGGCGCGACCCCCATGCCGATGCTAGCCTCGGACCAATTGGCCTATGCCCGTGCCAATGCGCCGGCTACCGGGGCTTATGCGGCGGGCGCCGTCATGACGGCCGATGCCAAGCAACTCTGGTGCCTGTCGACGGCGATTTATTTTGAAGCGCGTGGCGAAAGCTATCGCGGGCAGGTGGCGGTGGCGCAGGTGGTGCTCAACCGGGTCAAGGATCATCGCTATCCCAACACCATCTGCGGGGTCGTGTACCAGAACCAGACGCGGCGCAATTCGTGCCAGTTCTCGTTTGCCTGCGACGGCATTCCGGAGCGCATTAATGACGAGAAGTCCTGGGCGCAAGCCGAGGAAATCGCCAGCAAAGTCACTGCCGGCGAGCTTTATCTGACTGAAGTCGCGGACGCGACGCACTACCACGCCAGCTACGTCCGCCCCGCCTGGGCGCCCCGCATGACCAAGGTCACCCAGATCGGGCTGCACATTTTCTACAAGTTCAAAAACGGCTGGCTGTTCGGCTAATTGTGGCAAGCATGCTGGATTTCTTCATCGTCAGCAGGTTGTCGTATGCCGGGTGAACACGCAGGTGACGCCATTGCCGCTGAAGGTCGAGTGGTCGCGGCTGCGGATGTGCACGAAGGAGTTGCCGCGCGCCAGCGGCAACGCGATCCAATGGTGGCCAATGCCGAGGACTGAAATCGCGCCGGCATTTTCCGACGGCACTTGGTTCACTTCGATGCCCGGATACTGGATATTGTTCGAAAACATCGCGTCGGTCGAATAGGTGCCCGTGGCGGTTGTGGTGATGTCCACGTAACTCACGCGGCCGAATTCGACCTTCTTGATCCGGCTCTTGCTGGTGGGCGTGGTGTCGACCGTGTCGTCGTACTGCACATCGTAAGTGCTGCCTTCGAACTTCACCAGGCCGTTGGGATCGATGCCGGTGCGCGTTTCGTCGGCAATGGCAGCCATGACGGCGCCCGGCCCGATCGCCGCGACACCCATGCCGCACAGTACCCCTACGGCCATTCCCAGCAGCACGTTACGATCCGGCAAAGCCATGGCGGTGTGTCCCGAAATGGAGCGAATGTTCGCGCCCTCTTAACACTTCATTACCCATAATGGCGGCGCTGGAGCAAAGTTCATCCTTTGTTAGGGTTAATGTCCTTCGGTTTCAGAGCGTGATGGCGTGGAACGCGGCGACGAAGCGGTCATGGGCTTCGCGCGTCGGCCACGGCCGGATCAGGCGGTCGAAGGCGTCCACGTCAAAGGTCGGCATGCTGGGCTCGCCGAAGAATTTGCGCGCTTCAGGGGGCGCGAAGCCGGCGAGGTGGACAGCCTCGAAAAACGCTGCCTCGCGGTCCGCCTTCTTGATCAGCTTGGTGAGTGCCGCGGTGGGCAGTGCCGGCAGCGAAAAGCGCAGGTGGATCGCGCCGAGCAGACGGTTTTCCACGTCTTTGTAATTGCCGCCCATCGCCGCCTTGAAGGGGGAAATAATGTCGCCCATCACATATTCGGGCGCATCATGCAGCAGCGCCTGCAATTGTGCGGCCCCGTCGGCCTGTGGATTGTGGGCGCGGAACAGTTCGAGCACCAGCACCGAATGCTGCGCCACCGAAAATGGATAATCCCCGATCGTCTGCCCGTTCCAGCGCGCCACGCGGGCCAACCCATGGGCAATATCGCTCAGCTCCACGTCGAGCGGGGAGGGGTCCAGGATATCCAGCCGCCGTCCGGACAACATCCGTTGCCAGGCGCGGTCTTTTCCGCGTGCCATGCTGCCCCCAAAACTGATTGAGCCTTGAGGGTAGGGCAGGGCGGCCGATTCTTCAATTTCTACCCTTCACCTCTCCCTTCGGGGGAGAGGTCGGCGCGCAGCGCCGGGTGAGGGGGCCTTCACAGGGTGAAGTGCGTGGGGAACGCCCCCTCACCCGCCCCAAGAGGGTCGACCTCTCCCCCAAGGGAGAGGTGAAGAAGCGCTACGCCTCTTCGGCGCTGACCTCGCCGAAGGCGTAGGTGGCCCATGAGGGCAGTTCCAGCGTCACCGACTTCCCGTCCACGGTCGCCTCGACGTCTGCGCCAAACCGGTCCAGCCGCAAGATCCCGACCGCCGCGCCATCCACCACCCTGCCAATGGTCCCGCTATCGCGCCCATTCGCCAGCACCGGCGCTGCCGTCTCCACCCCATGTACGATCACCGGCCGCCGCCGCGCGGTGCCGCGATGCTTCATGCGGCTAACGACTTCCTGGCCGACGTAGCAGCCCTTGGCGAAGTCGATGCCATCGAGGATATCCATGCCGATATCGTGGGCGAAGACGCTATCGGGCGCAAAATCCTGCCCCAGTTCGGCAATGCCTGCCGCAATCCGGGCCTGTGCATAGTTGCTGTCGTCCGCCACCCAGCCCTTGGCTTCGTCGGCGCTGTCGATCACCCGATGGCCGATGCGCCCTTGATGCACGATTGCGCCGGGCTCCACCGCGCCCGCCCAACCCACACGATGGGTCTCGCGCAAATCATCGATCACGACGCTGGCGCGGAGGCGGTACATTTTCATGCGCTTGAAGAAATCATCTGCCACCGAGGCATGGACATCGAGCCACAGCGCTTCGCGCGCCCAGCCCGCCAGGCCCTCGGCCAGCACTTTGCCCTGCGGCGACAACAGCGCCCACCACGCCGCCTCGTTCCCCGCATTGGGGACTGGCCCGGTCACCACATCATTGAGTAATTTATGCGCGTCCGGCCCGGAAAACCGGAACACGGCACGATCGGCACGCAAATGCATGGTCATGTTGACTTGCCCCTGAGGCGCAGCTTCCGCTAAATCGGCCACGAACGATTGGCGAGCGGGACCAAGACATGGCGCACTACGAGCAGATTTTCAAGAACGGCACGCTGGTCAACCATGATGGCACCGGGCTAGCCGATGTCGGCGTGCGCCATGGCCGCATCGCCGCTCTCGGCAATCTGTCGGGCGACACCGCCGATCAGGTCATCGATTGCCACGGCCTGCACATTCTCCCCGGCGTCATCGACACCCAGGTGCATTTCCGCGAACCGGGCCTGACCCACAAGGAAGACCTCGAGTCGGGCTCTCTCTCGGCCGTCATGGGCGGCGTCACTGGCGTGTTCGAAATGCCCAATACCAATCCGCTGACCACAACGCGTGAAACCTTTGAGGCCAAGATCGCGGCGGGCACCAACCGCATGCATTGCGATTTCGCCTTCTATATCGGTGGCACCCACGAAAATGTCGGTGAGCTGCCCACGTTGGAAAAGCTGCCGGGCTGCGCCGGCGTCAAGGTGTTCATGGGCTCCTCCACCGGCTCGCTGCTGGTGCCTGATGACGACGGGGTCGAAAATATCCTGCGTGCCATTTCCCGCCGCGCCGCCTTCCATTCCGAAGACGAATACATGCTCGAAGAACGCAAGCATCTGCGCGTTCCGGGCGATCCATCCAGCCACCCGGTCTGGCGCTCGCCCGAAGTGGCGCTGAATTCCACCAAGCGCTTGGTCGCGCTGGCTCATAAGACCGGCAAGCGCATCCATGTGCTGCATATCTCGACCGGTGAGGAAATGATCTTCCTCGCCGACCACAAGGATGTCGCCAGCGTCGAGGTGACGCCGCATCATCTGACCCTGGACGAAACCGCCTATACCAAGCTGGGCACCTATGCCCAGATGAACCCGCCGGTTCGCGACGCTGTCCACCGCGCCGGCATCTGGGCCGGTGTCGATAACGGCGTAGCCGATATCCTGGGCTCTGATCACGCGCCGCATACGCGCGAGGAAAAGGACCACGCCTATCCCGCCAGCCATTCCGGCATGACCGGCGTGCAGACGCTGGTGCCGATCATGCTCGACCACGTCAATGCGGGCCGCATGAGCCTCACTCGCTTTGTCGATATGACCAGCGCCGGCCCCAACCGTCTGTTCGGCATCGCCAACAAGGGCCGCATCGCGGTGGGTTATGACGCCGACCTGACCATTGTCGACCTCAAGCGCATCGAGACCATCCGCAACGAAGACGTCAAATCCCGCGCCGGCTGGACGCCCTATGATGGCGTCTCCGTCACGGGCTGGCCCGTCGGCACCATCCTGCGCGGCAATACGGTGATGTGGCAGGGCGAGTTGGTCAGCCCATCGCTGGGCCAGCCGATGCGGTTTCTCGAGGCGTTGCCGGCCTAGGGGGCGGCCTCCTGTTAAGACGCAGCCAAAGTGCCACTCCGATAAGCGGCAACCCCCAGGCTATCCAAGCATCAAGCGCATAAAACGCCTCAAAATACTCGGACACGCCGAAGACTTTCCACAAGCCCAGATAAATCCGAAAGAACAACGCCCCCGACGTAACCGCCGCCATCATCAACATACAGGCTCGGTGAGAAGCAACGCGCCCAACCCGAATATTCCAGATGCCAAGGCCTAGCAGGACTATCCAGGTGATGCCCTGGGCCACAAACCCCGCCGCCGAAATTCCCGTCACAGGCACGACCACTGCAACCGGGATCGCCGTAATACCAGCGATTAAAATGTCTATCGCCGTGATGCGCCCCACTAAACGGTGCCATCTTGTGCCGCGCAAATATAAAACCAGCGGCACCAGCAACAGCGCCAAACCGCCCGTCACCATGTGAACGGGGAAAATAATCGGCAAGAGTTCCAGTTTTACCGCCAGCGCTTCGGGAAAGCCCTCATTGTCGAAACTTTCGGAAATACCGCGCACCGCAACATAAATGACAAAACTAGCTAAAGGCGCTAGCATTAGCCATCGGCAAACTGACCCAATCCTTGGGCTAATTTTATTCAAACCGGAGTTCCTGATGGCTCATCGCACCCACATTATTGCAAGCCTGACGCTGGGCCTAGCCCTCGGCTTGAGCGGAACTCTGGCATACGCGGCAACCGACCAATACTACGGTCGCTGGACTGTAAGCGATGACAAGCCGGTCTATTCATCTAAAGGCATTCTCTATAAAACTATTGATGTTGCCCCCTGCGGCAAAGATTTCTGCGGCGTTTCCGTTGCCGATGATAACGCCTGCGGCGAAGTTCTATTTCGCTTTTTGACGACCCATGCGGACGATGAAGAGTTGGTTGGCAAGGCCAGGTGGGGCAAGCTCAAGAAGAAGCTGCAACTCGGTTTTGGCACGGTCGAAAATGATGCGCCCTATATGTATCTGGGCTTAGGCTCCGACGATATGGACCTGAGCGGCCGTGAGGGCAGCATTCCCACTTTCCAAGCTGATTATAAGCGGGACGGCGACGCCGCCTGCACAACAGACTAACCAACATCTGGAACCTGTTCCACGCCAGTCTGAGTGGTGAGGTGCGTCGGGCACCTCACCACGACTTTGCACCTTCAGCGCCGCGGCTCCGGCTTCCACCGACCGCGCCGCATCCGGGTGGTCAGGCAGGTCCGTGGCCGTGTGAACGCTGGGTGCCGCGGGCGCGGCATGAGGCCGGCCGCTATTGCAGCACGCGGTCCAGATTGTATTCGCCGGTGCGGATGCGCTCGGGGAGCATTTTTACCAGCTCGGCGGTGGCGTCGTCGCCATGCAGCTTGACGAAGGTCGCCAGCGCCGCGAACAGCGAGGCATGCGCCAGGGCGACACTGTCCACCCCGTCGTCCTCGGCGCTGTTCCAGGCCTCGGCCAGGTATTCGAGCGCCAACTGCCGCTCGCCATGGTCGTGGTCCACCGTGCCGATGTCGTCGGCTTCTGGAAATGGGGTCTTGCTGATTGACATAAAGGTTGGGTTAGCATGGGTCTGGCGAGCCGGCGTGCAGGAAGTAACCCGAAGGTTAACGCTGGCCTAGGAATTAGACTTAACGGGGAAAAAGGCTATTCGGCAAAGCGCGTATGGATATCGCGTGCCACCTGCTCGGCTTCGGTGAGGAGCCGCGTTAGCGCTTCCTTGGCGGCGGGGGTGCAGGCGTGGTGAAACCGCGCGAAGGCCGTATAGCCGCCGTTGAACGCCCCGGCCAAGCGTTGCCGGCGGTCCTCTTCGGGCTCATCGAGATTGATGAGATCTTCCATCTGGGCCCGCCAATCGGTGGTGCCGGCGTCGCAGAGCGGCTGCAGGAAATAGAGGCTGCCCATGATCTCGGCTAGCCGCTCCATCTGCGGCTGATAGAGCGGATCGATGGCCCAGGCCGAGGGGCTGGTCAGCAGTATTGCTGCCGTCACGAACGTTCTGAAAAGCTTCAATTGTGCATCCGCATGCTGGCTTGCTTCGTCTCTATCAGTTTCGCTCGAACAGCGCGAACGCCTTGGCGAGCACAAGATCGAGACGGGACGTGGTACGCAGGCCGCCGATCTGGTCGGGACTGATCCATTGAACGCCGGCGATCTCGTGCGATGGGACAATGTCGCCGGCAAAGCTCTGCGTGGCGAACACGGCCAGTTGGAAAACCTTGTCCGCCCCCAGCGCCTGAACCATGACCGGGCGCAGCTCAGTGATGCTCAATCCCAGTTCTTCCTTGATCTCGCGGGCGGCGCATTGCTCGATGGTTTCGCCCGGCTCGATCCGCCCGCCCGGTAGGGTCCACAAATGCTGGTAGGGCGCATAGGCGCGCTTGATCAGTAGCACCTTTTGCTTGTGGATAAGGGCGACGCTGGCCGCATTGGCTGGACTGCTCATCACCGCTCCATTTGCGATTCTGCTGGCTCGGCACTACCTGTAACCCAGGCGTAAGGAGACCCCAAGCATGTGCGGACGCTACGCATCCACCCTGCCGCCCGAAATGATGCAGGAACTGTTCAAGACGCTGAACAGCATCGAGATGATCCCGCGCTTCAATATTGCGCCGACGCAACCGGTTGCCGCCATCTGGGAAGAATCCAAGCGCCGTGAGGCCCATTTCGCCCGCTGGGGGCTGGTGCCGCGATGGGTCAAGGATCCGCGCGAGTTTCCGCTGCTGATCAATGCGCGGGTCGAGACCATGGCCGAAAAGCCGGCCTTCCGCGACGCCCTCAAGCATGGCCGCTGCATCATCCCCGCCAGTGGCTATTACGAATGGCGCACCAATCCCGACAAGTCCAAGCAGCCGTTTTACATCACCCATGAGGACGGTCGTCCGATGGCCCTTGCCGGGCTTTATGCCACCTGGTCCGGTCCCGAGGGGGAGGAAGTCGATACGGTGGCGACCATCACCGTGCCGGCCAATGGGCAGCTCTCTGCTATTCACGACCGGATGCCGGCGATTCTTGAGGGCGACGCCATCGAGCAATGGCTGGATGTGCGCGGCACCGATGCCAAGAGCGCCTATCAGTTGGCGCTGCCGCTGGCCGTTGGGGCGCTGAAATTCCACCCGGTTTCGAGCCGCGTCAACTCGGCGCGCATGGACGATCCTGGGCTGATCGAGCCGGTCAGCGACGTTCGGCCTGAACCGGTCATCAAGAAGAAAGCCGGTGGGAGCGCGCAGATGGATTTGTTCTAGCCGCCCGTCGCATCTTCATGCAGTCGTGCTAGACAGTGTGGCCATATCGACCCCTCCAGCCTGCTTGCGAGTTTCCCCGTGTCCGCCCCAATTCGCCGTGCCGATACCGCCTCCCTCAAGGGCATGGCTCTGGGATTCCTCGCCTATTCGCTGTTCGCCGTGCATGACGCCGTGGTCAAGGGCATCATCATGGAACTGCCCGTGGTGCAGATCCTGTTCCTGCGCAGCCTTGTTATCGTCGTGATCACGCTCTCCATCGGACGGGCCGGCGTGCTAACCGGCCTGCGCCTGTCGCCCAACAAGCACATGATGCTTTATCGCGCGGCGCTGACGCTGGCGGCCTGGTGCATGTACTATTCCACCGGCCGCTACCTTCAATTGGCCGAGATGACGACGCTGTATTATTTCGCGCCGGTCTTCACCATCGTGCTGGCCGTAATCTTCCTCGGCGAGCGGCTGACCCTGGCGCGCGTCGGCGCCGCCGCCATCGGCTTTTTCGGCGTCATCGTCGCCTGCAATCCGGTCGGCATGAGCCTGGGCTGGCCGTCGCTGATGGTACTCGCCGCAGCATTCTGCTGGTCCGTGGCGATGATCCTGATGCGCACCATCTCCAAAAGCGAAGGCACGCTGGTGCAGACCCTGGCGATCAACCTCTGCTATGTGGCGGTGATGGGCGCGGCCTCGATCTTCTTTTGGCAACCCATGGATGCCCGCTCCATCGCCTTCGTCATCGTCGCTGGCCTCATCGGTGGCGTGGCGCAATATGCGCTCGTGGATGCCGCGCGGCTTGTCCCGGCCGGAGTGCTGGGAACCGTCGAATATTCGGCGCTGATCTGGGCCTTTGTGTTTGGCTACCTGTTCTGGGCGGAGGTGCCGTCCACCTCGGTCTATCTCGGCGCGGCCCTGATCACGACGGCGGGGCTACTGGTCGCCTGGAACGAGCGCCGGCGGGCACCCGTCCTCGAAATGCCATAGGCTGGTCGGCTCAAACGCCGATTCCGAAATAGCCCAGCGCGTCGCCGATCTCTGCTTCCTCGTAGCCGAGATGCGACAGCAGCACCCGACCGAGCGCGTCATAGACTTCCTTGGCGTCCTCGAACCGCGAGGTGCTGGGTTCGCGCGCCAGCGCGTTCAGCGCATCGATCTGCCGCACCAGCAGTTCATGCACCACCACATGCTCCGCCTGCAGCCGCTCCGCGACCTTGCGGAACGCCTCGCTCTGTTTGCTCAGCTCCGGAAAGATCGCGTAATCCTCGATCGAATGGTGCGTATTGACGATCTGGCAATGCCGCCCGCACAGATTGCCGAAGCGCCGGTAATTGCTGATGATCTCCAGGTCCGCCGTCTGCGCCGCAACCTCCTCGACCGAAACCGCTCCAACTGAGGCCCGCTCGATCAACGCGCCAATGGCGTGCATGTTCTCGCGCAGGTGGTCGTGGATCATCTTGAGGTGCTCCCCCGGCGCGCGCTGCGCCGGCGTTAGCCCCTCGAGCTTGGGCGCCTTGGGGCGCGTGGCATCATCGAGAAATTGGATATCGAGCAGCATTGGGTCTCCGAAACGGGAAAATGATCTGTTTGCTCGAAATGGGACCAGCGCCGGATGCGATCAAGTAGGTACATTTTGGTGACGATCACCCCAGCATCTTGCCGGGGTTCAAAATCCCCTTCGGATCGAGCGCGGTCTTGATCGCGCGCATCATCTCCAGCGCCACCGGGTCCTTTACCCGCTTGAGCAGGTCCACCTTGAGCTGGCCGATGCCATGTTCGGCCGAGAACGAGCCGCCCAGCTTCAGAACGATCTCGTAGATTGCCTCATGCACGGCGTCGTCCTGCGCCATCACCCATTTCGGATCGGCGCCAATCGGTTGGCTGAAGTTGAAGTGGATATTGCCGTCGCCCATATGGCCGAATGGCACCGGGCGAATGCCAGGCATGACCCGCTCCGCCGCCGCCGACCCTTCGGCGATCAGTTGTGGGATGGCGGCGATCGGCACCGACACGTCGTGCTTGATCGAGGCGCCCTCGCGCGATTGCACCTCGCTCATCTGCTCGCGGAAGGCCCACATATTGGTGCGGTCGGCGGCCGATTGCGCCATGGCCGCCGTTTCCAGAAGGCCCAGGTCCAGTCCTGCTTCAAGCGCTGCCTCCAGCGCACCCGGCTCGGTGCCCTTCATCCGCGACAGTTCAACCAGCGCATACCAAGGAGAGGGGCCGGCCGTTGGGTCGCGCGTCAGCATGCCGTGCCGCAACTGGAATTCTAGCCCGATCTGCGGGATCAGTTCGAACGCATTGAGGCGCGAGCCGGCCCGTGCCCGCAGCAGTTGAAACAGCTCCAGCGCCATCTCCGGCGACGCCACGCTGACCAAAGCCGTCTCGTGATCCTCCGGCTGCGGGAAGATTTTCAGCGTCGCTGCGGTGATGATGCCCAACGTCCCCTCTGCACCGACCAGCAGGTCTTTGAGGTCGTAACCCGTATTGTCCTTCTTGAGCGAATTGAGCCCACGATAGAGCCGGCCATCCGCCAGTACGGCCTCGACTCCCATGCACAATTCCCGTGCATTGCCGAACGCTAGTACGTTCACGCCGCCGGCATTGGACGACAGCACGCCGCCAATCCGCGCCGACCCCTGCGAGGCGAGCCATAGCGGGAACATCGCGCCCTCGGCCTCGGCGGCCTTATGCGCGTTTTCGAGAATGACCCCGGCTTCAGCCGTCATCGTCCCCGCCGCCGTGTCGATATTCCGCACCTTGTCCAGCCGCTGCAGGCTGACGATCACCTCGTCGCCGCGCAGGGGCACCTGCGCGCCCACCAGCCCGGTATTGCCGCCCTGCGGAATGAGTCCGACGCCCTGCGCATCGGCCCAGCGCACCACGGCCTGCACCTGCGCCACGTCCGCTGGCCGCACGATGGCGGCGGCCGGCGTGTGGAAGCGTTTGCGTGGTTCGTTGAGGTATGGCGCCATGTCATTCTGGTCGGCGATGACGGCGGCCGGCCCCAGCAGGCGGCTCAGCTCGGCGGCAATTTCGGCGGTGCTCAGGGCCATGAAATACCTAAATTCTTGCAATGGTTTCGCAGGGCAGCGAACTTGCCGGTGAGGGCACCCTGTGCCACAACCGATATGTTGGCTCCAACGTCGTTAGCATGAAATTGCTCGACAATGTCGAGCCCCAGGCGGGCGAATAGTCGCTCGTTTGTAACTATGTTGCGGCAGGCGGGCGCGCGCCTGCAAGAGAGATCGAACATGACCGCCTTGATCTGGCCAGAGATCTATTTCGTCCGCCATGGGGAAACCCCTTGGAACGCCGAGCGCCGCTATCAGGGGCGCAAGGATATCCCGCTCAACGAAAAAGGGCAGGGGCAGGCCGACCAGAACGGTCTGGCGCTCGCCGCCCTGTTGGCCGCGCGTGGCCTCGATCCCATGGCATTCGAGTGGCACGCTTCGCCCCTCAACCGTACCCGCGACACCATGGACCGCGTCCGCGCCGGCTTCACCACGCCGCTGCCGCCAGTCAAGTACGATGTTCGCCTGATGGAGATTTCCTTCGGTGTGCTCGAGGGCATGCTGTTTGAGGAGCTACCCGCCAACATGGCCCACGCCCCCGGCCTGCGCACCGAGTCGTATTGGGAATACCGTCCGGAAAATGGCGAAAACTACCGCGACGTCGAGGCGCGCATGGAACAGTTCGCCCACACCATGTCGGGCCCCTCCATCGTCGTCGCCCATGGCGGCATCGCCCGCACCCTGCGCGTCCTCATCGAGCGCGCTCCCATCCTCGAAGTCATCAACTGGGCCCCTCCGCAGGATGCCATCATGCATTTTACGCCGGGCAAGATGGAACTGCTAAGGGCGGGCGATATCTAGACTTCCTGTCCGGCCACATGTTCAGGCATATGTTAAGGCATATGCCTGATGGAGGCGCCCGTGAACGAGATCAAAACTGCAAGCCTGTTCCGCAATGGCCGCAACCAGGCTGTGCGCATTCCTGTAGAGTTCGAGTTGCCGGGAAAAGAGGTGACGATCATCAAGGACGGTAATCGCCTTATCATCGAGCCGAGCACCACGACCAAAGACGAACCAAGCTCCTGGGCCGAGTTTTTCGATAGTCTCGATCCGGTCGATGTGGACTTCCCAAATGTGGACGAAGGACTTCTGCCACTTGACGATATCGAGCTGTGACCGCCTATGCGGCGATGCTCGACACAAATATCATCTCTCACGCGCTCCGAGTGGCGGCGCCGCTGGCCGCTTCCGCGAATTTCCTAAGGGCGGGTTGTGCGTTTCCCTAGTTGTTGCGGCGGAACTGCGTTTTGGCGTCGACAAGTTGGGATCCGACCGCCTCAGAACTCAGGTAAATATAGCATCACGACTGTTCGACGTCCTCCCGCTGTCCCTTGATGTCATCGAACACTACTGCTCCACGCGGTTGGCTCTAGAACGGGCCGGAACGCCGATTGGCGCCAATGACCTTTTCATTGCCGCTCACGCTCTCGCGCTCGGCCTGCCGCTCATCATCGACAACATCCGCGAGTTCTCACGCGTTCCAAATTTGCGCGTTGAAAACTGGCTCGATTGACCTTCCCGCCACTCGCTCCTAAAAAGCCCGCACGCAAAGGGCCACACTATGTCTTTCAATACCTTCGGACAGCTTTTCCGCTTCACCACCTGGGGTGAAAGCCATGGTCCCGCGCTCGGCGTGGTCGTCGATGGCTGCCCGCCCGGTATTGCGCTGACCGCTGAAATGATCCAGCGGGATCTTGACCGCCGCAAGCCCGGCCAATCCAAATACACCACGCAGCGCCGCGAAGACGATGCCGTGCGCATCCTGTCCGGCGTGTTCGAGGACGAGCGCACCGACGGGTCGCGCACCACCGGCACGCCCATTTCGCTGATGATCGACAATACCGACCAGCGCTCCAAGGACTATGCCGAAATCCGCGACAAATACCGTCCGGGCCACGCCGACTACACTTATGACCAGAAATACGGCATTCGCGATTATCGTGGCGGTGGCCGCACATCGGCGCGTGAGACTGCAGCCCGAGTCGCGGCCGGCGCCGTGGCCCGCGCGGTGCTGGCGGGTATCACTATTCGCGCCAGCCTGGTCCAGATCGGCCCGCACAAGATCGATTATGCCAATTTCGATTGGGATCAGGTCGACCAGAATCCGTTCTTCTGCGCCGACGCCACGGCGGCTGCAATGTGGGCCGATTATCTTGATGGCATCCGCAAATCGGGCAATTCCGTCGGTGCCGTCATCGAGGTTGTGGCCGAAAACGTGCCCGCCGGCTGGGGCGCGCCGATCTATGGCAAACTGAGTGCGGACCTGGCCTCCGCCATGATGAGCATCAATGCCGTCAAGGCCGTCGAAATCGGCGCGGGTTTCGAAGCCGCTAGCCTCACCGGCGTGGACAACGCCGACCAGATGCGCGCGGGCCCGGACCGGCCGTATTTCCTGTCCAACCATGCCGGGGGGATTTTGGGTGGCATTTCCAATGGCGATCCCGTGGTCTGCCGCTTCGCCGTAAAGCCGACGTCATCGATCCTGTCGGAGCGCCAGACCGTGACGACGGCAAACGAGAATACCGACATCATCACCAAGGGTCGGCATGACCCCTGCGTCGGTATCCGTGCGGTGCCGGTGGGTGAGGCGATGATGGCGTGTGTTCTGGCCGATCACTATCTGCGCCATCGTGGGCAGACCGGTCGCGAGGGTGCGGTGGGATTTGAGCGGAACTAGGTCCGCGCGAACACCATTACGGTTTCCTGGTTGCCGTCGCCGCCGGTGATCGGGGAGGCCACCGACATGCGGTGGGCAAAACCCTGCGCGGCCATGAACGCCACGACCTCACCCAGTGCCTCGGCGATTGCCTCGGCGCTGGTCACGATGCCGCCCTTGCCGACGTTCTTGCGGCCGACCTCGAACTGCGGCTTGAACAGGATTACCGCGGAGGCCCCCGGTGCGCAGAGGCCCAATGGCGCGGCCAGCACTTTGGTCACCGATACGAAACTCACGTCCGACACCAGCACTTCGACGGGGTCGGTGATTTGCTCGGCGCTCAAGTCGCGGGCGTTGAAGCCTTCGATGTTGATGACCCTATCGCTGCCGCGCAGGCGTTGGTGCAACTGGTCATGGCCCACGTCGACTGCATAAATCTTGGCAGCGCCGCGCTCCATGAGCACCTGGGTGAAACCGCCGGTAGAGGCGCCGACGTCGAGACAGACCTTGCCGGTCACGTCGATCTCCGCCGCCTCCAGTCCCGCCACCAGCTTCAGCGCGGCACGTGACACATAGTTGGAGGCGGGATCGCTCAGCGCCAGTTTGTCGTCCTTGCCAACCATCTGGTTTTGCTTGACCGCAGTGACATCGTTGATCGTCACGGTGCCGCGCAAAATCGCGTCGCGGGCCCGCGCGCGGCTGGGCACGAGGCCGCGCTGCTCCAGCGCCAGGTCAAGGCGGATGCGTTCGCTCATCCGGCGATCAATCGTTTGATCTTGCCCACGGCGGTGTCGCTGGCTTCGTCATAGGCGACGGTGCTCTGGAAGGTGCCATCGGCGTTGATGAGGTAGACCAGCGCCGTGTGATCGACGAGATAATACGGGTCGCCTGGCTCGCCCTTCTTTTCGGAAAACACGCCGAACGCCTTTTTGACCGCGTCGGTCTGGGCCTGGTCGCCGACCAGTCCGATGATCGAGGGATCGAACCCTTCGACATAGCCCTTGACCTTGTCGAGCGTGTCGCGATCGGGGTCGACGGTGACGAAAATGATGCGCAAATCATCTGCACCGACGCCCAATTGTGCACGCCACGCCGTCGTCTCGGCCAGCGTCGTCGGGCACACGTCGGGGCAGAAGGTGTAGCCGAAGAATACGAGGCTCGGCTTGCCCTTGAGATCGGCCTGCGTGAACTCGCCGCCCTTGGTGGAGGCTAGCTCGAACGCCTGCCCGGTGACGCCCAGCGGACGGGCAGGAGGCTTGAACAGGTAAAGTCCCGTCGCGCCGATGGCGACCAGGACCACAAGGCTCCACAAGACGATGCGGAAATTGCGCAGGGTTTTTGGGTTTTGGCTCATCGATGTCCCGCGACGCCTTAAGCGTCCAGCGGCTCCGTCCCCGTCGCCTTGCCGTCGCGGCTGAGGGTGATCTTCTCGATCCGCGCTTCGGCCGTCCGCAGCAAACCCTCGCAATGGGCCTTCAGGGCTTCGCCGCGTTCATAGATGGCGATCGATTCCGCCAGCGGCGCGCGGCCGCTTTCCAGCTTGCCGACGATTTCCTCAAGCTGGGCCAACGCTGCCTCGAAGCTCAGCGCCTTGATGTCCTCATTGGCCTCAGCCATGGCAAAAATCCTATTCTTCCAGCCGCCCGATGGCGCCGTCCATCAGCATGGCCACGTGGTGCGAAACACCCCCGGCCAGCCCCTTGAGGTCATAGCCACCTTCGAGCAGCGACACAATCCGGTTGCCGCAATGGCGCTCGGCCACGTCCATCAGCTTGCCGGTGAGCCAGCCGTAATCCTGCGCATTCCAGTTGAGCTGGGCCAGGGGATCGCGCTCATGGGCGTCGAAGCCGGCCGATATCAGGATCAGATCGGGTGAAAAGTTAATCAGCGCCGGGAAAATCCGGCCGATATAGGCTTCGCGCATCGCCTGCCCGTCGGTATCGGGATCGAGCGGGGCATTGGTGATATTGCCGACGCCGGTTTCGCTCGGCTTGCCGCTGCCGGGATAAAGCGGCATCTGGTGGCTCGAGGCGTAGAACACGCTGGGATCGCTCTTGAAAATGTCCTGCGTGCCATTGCCGTGGTGCACGTCGAAATCGACGATTGCCACCCGCTCGGCGCCGTACTTGCGCTGCGCCTCACGCGCCACGATGGCGATGGTGTTGACCAGGCAAAACCCCATCGGGCTGTCGAATTCCGCATGATGCCCTGGTGGACGAATGGCGCAGAAGGCGTTGTCCGCCTCGCCCAGCAGCACCGCGTCCAGCGCCGCCAATGCCCCGCCTAAAGCGGTGCTCACCGTGTCCAGCGATGTGGAGGAGATGAAGGTATCGCCATCGATCTGGCCGATGCCCTCGGCCGGACGCGCATCGCGCAGGATGCTCATGTACTTTGTCGAATGCACCAGTTCCGCCAGCGTCAGGTCGCCGGAAGGGGCGGGCCGGCGCAGCAGCGCGTCGAAGCGCGACTTGGCCAGCGCATCGTCGACGGCGCGGATGCGGTCGGCGCGTTCGGGATGACCTGTCGGCGTGACGTGGCCGTCGAAATTGGGCTGGTTGATGAGAAGTGTGGTCACTCTGAAACTCTTCTCGTGGGTTCACTCCGTCTTGACGTGCCGCCGCCCGGTTGTCAAACAGCCCTCATGAGCGCTTTCCTCGATATCGCCGCCGCTGCCGCACTTCTGCGTGAGGGGAAGCTGTGTGCCTTCCCCACCGAAACCGTTTACGGCCTGGGCGCCGACGCCACCAACGCCGATGCGGTTCTGTCGATTTACGAGACCAAGGGCCGCCCCCGGTTTAACCCGTTGATTATCCACGTCGCTGATCTGGCGATGGCCAAGACCCTGGCCGAGTTCCCGCCGCTCGCCGAGCGGTTGGCTGAATTTTGGCCCGGTCCACTGACTTTGGTGCTGCCGGCGAAGCCGGGAAATGGGTTGGCGGATGTTGCTACGGCCGGGCTGGATAGCGTGGCGATCCGGGTTCCGAACCATCCGTTGGCGCTGGAACTGATCCGCGCGGCCGGCCTGCCGTTGGCTGCGCCCTCTGCCAATCCATCCGGGCGGTTGTCGCCGACAACCGCCGAGCAGGTCGTGCTGGGCTTTGAGGGTCGCGTTCCGGTGGTTGATGGTGGGCCGTGCACATCTGGTGTTGAGTCCACCATCATCCGCGTCGATGGCGATCGGTTGATCCAGTTGCGGGCAGGGGCGCTGGCCCGGTCTGACATCGAGGCGACGATCGGCCAGAGCGTGGAGCTTGCGCCCAAGGACAGCGCGATCGCGGCGCCAGGAATGCTGTTGAGCCACTATGCGCCGCGCGCGGCGGTGCGGCTGAATACGGCGCCGCAGGCTGGGGAGGCTTATTTGGCGTTTGGTTCAGAGGCAGGCTTCGCGGGCCCGGTGCGCAATCTCTCGCCAGCCGGCGACCTGCATGAGGCGGCGCGGAACTTGTTCTCGATGCTGCATGAGTTGGATGCGTCGGGGGCGGCGGTGATTGCGGTGGCGCCGGTTCCGATGGAGGGGCTGGGGGAGGCGATCAACGACCGTTTGGAGCGGGCGGCGGCACCACGATAGTGCCACGCCCTCGTGGTTCGAGGCTCGTGAAGAACTCGCACCTCACCATGAGAGCTACTGGAATAGCACAGGCCGAAAAATAGCCCTCATGGTGAGGTGCGCCTCTTGGCGCGTCGAACCACGAGGGCGTGCCACAATCAGTCCCGCACCTTGTACGGCTTGCTCTCGCGCATAAAGCGCATCAGCGCTTCCAAATCCGGATCGCCGCCCGGTGGCAAAACCACCTTGAGGTTCACGTACAAATCGCCGTCACCGTACAGCCCTTTGCCCTTGAGGCGGAGCGCCTTGCCGGTATCGACGCCTGGCGGCAGGTTTAGTTCGACCGAACCGCCCAGCGTCGGGACGCGGATTTTTGTGCCTAGTACGGCTTCGTAGAGCGCCAGGGCCACATCGGTGCGCAAATCGGCGCCGTCGCGGCGGAACTGCTTGGATTTCTGGAATTTCACCGTCACCAACGCGTCGCCGGCCTCGCCAAACGGATTGGGCGTGCCCTGGCCCTTGAGCCGGATCTGCTGGCCTTCCTCGACCTTTTCGGGCAGCTTGACGGACAGCACCTTGCCATTCGGCATCCGCACCGGCACCGAGGCCGCGTTGTTCGCGTCTTCGAGTGACACCGCCGCAGTCACGATCACGTCCTCGCCCTTGCGGCCACTGCCGCCTGGCTGCTGGGCGGCACCCGCAAACGGGTCCCATTGCGCGCCACCGGGGCCCGGACGGGCACCGCCGCCGCGCTGCGTGCCGCCGAAGCCGCTCATGAATTCCTTGAGGATGTCCTCGGCCGAAAACCCGCCCTGCGCCGTGCGCCCGCCGCGTCCCGCGCCTGCGGTGCGCGGATCAAAGCCAGCGAACTTCGGATTGCCGTCCGCATCGATTTCGCCGCGATCGAACTGGCCGCGCTTTTCGACATTGTTCAGCAGGTCGTAGGCATGCGTCGCCTCGGCGAACTTTTCATGCGCCGCGGGGTCTTCGGGATTCTGGTCGGGGTGGTATTTCTTGGCCAGCTTGCGATAGGCGGATTTGATGTCCTTCTCGCTTGCCGAGCGGGTCACCCCCAGCACGGTATATGGATCGCGCATCGTGTCCTGTCGATTGAGTCTTGGCGTTGCTTCGCCATGGTTTCCCGTCCTATATGGCGAGCGTCCCCCGCCTTGTCCAGTTTTACGGCTGTCATCATGCTGCAGACCCTGACCGAACGCCTGTTTGACGATGGCGACCGCACCGATCTCGATCCCTTTGCGCTGTTCGAGGAATGGTTCGCCCTGGCCCAGGAAGCCGAGCCCAATGACCCGCACGCCATGGCGCTCGCCACCGTCGATGCCGATGGCATGCCCGATGCGCGCATGGTGCTGCTCAACCAGCGCGACGCCCGGGGCTTCGCCTTTTTCACCAATTTCGAGAGCGCCAAGGGCGAGCAACTGCATGCCCATCCCAGCGCCGCCATGCTGATGCACTGGAAGTCGCTGCGCCGCCAGGTGCGGGTGCGCGGCCCGGTCGAGGTGGTCACGCCAACTGAGGCCGACGCCTATTTCGCCTCGCGTCACCGGGGCAGCCAGATCGCTTCGTCCGCTTCCGAACAGTCGCGTCCGCTCGATAGCCGGCAGACGCTGATGGATCGCGTTTCGGCTCTTGAGGCGCAGGCCGGCGACGGCCCGATCATCCGCCCGGCCCACTGGTCGGGGTTCCGCATCGTGCCGCTCAGCATCGAGTTCTGGAAGGACGGGCAGTATCGCCTGCATGACCGGGTGCGCTTTACCCGGCAAAGCCCCGATGCGCCCTGGGCAAATACTCGCCTCTATCCCTGATCAAGACATCTTCACCTGTCTTCCAAAAGCCGAAAGCCTCGCATAGACAGTATGCGGGGCAGCTGGGGACGCGTAATGGTCTTGGAGAGTGAGCAGGAACGGCCGGTACAGGTCGTTTTTACCGGCACGCGCCGCGAAATGGCCGGCATTCTATTGCGCGGCTATGCGCTGATGCTGCCCACCATTGGTCTTTATCGCTTCTGGGTGACCAGTTGGAAGCGCCGGTTCTATTGGTCCAATACCGAAATCGATGGCGATCCGCTGGATTACACCGGCCACGCAATGCAATTGCTGATTGGCTTCATGCTGGCGCTGATCGTCTTCGTGCCGATCTATGCGGTGTTCTTTTATCTCTCCACCCAGAGCGGGGAAGTCGCCGTCACCGGCTATGGCATCGTGGCCGTGGTGCTGTGGTTTCTCACCGGCTATGCGGGCTATCGCGCGCGCGATTTCCGCCTTTCGCGCACGCTATGGCGCGGCATTCGCTTCGATCAGGCCGGCAATGCCTTCGGTTATGCCTTCCGCCGCTTCGGCTGGACCATCCTGATGCTGCTCACGCTGGGCATCGTCTATCCGTGGATGAGCAGCAATCTCTGGCGCTATCGCTGGAACAACACCTGGTACGGCGATCGCCAGTTCAATTTCACTGGCCGCGCCCGAGCGCTGCTGGGGCCGTATTACCTGGCCTATGGCGTTGTCGTGGTTGTGGGCAGCGTTGGCGTTCTGACCAGCGCCGGAATGGGCGCTTTCACCCCCGGCGGCCCGAGCGATCCGCTCAGCGTCATCCCCGGCCTCGTGGCCGCTTTGATCTGCGGCGCCTTCGTCCTGATCTACCAATCGCGCGAAATGACCCGCTTCTGGTCGCAGGTGCATCTTGGGACGGCCAATCTGGCGGTCACCATCCGCGCCCGCAGCCTGATCGGCCAATATCTCCTGTTTGGCCTAGCGCTGTTCGTCGCCTATGTCGTGCTCGCCATTGGCGGCGTGGTGGTGTTGTTCACGCTCGCCAACGACGCCTTTGCGGGCGAACAATTCGACATGGCGCTGTTCATGAGCCATTTGCAGGGCAGCGCCGGCGTGCTGATCGCGGTGGTGGTGGGCTACCTGCTGATCCTGGCCGCGTTCAGCTTCATGCACGAACTGTTTATCGGCGTCGGCTTTTGGAAGCTGGTGGCCCGCAACGCCACGATCGGCGACGTCGCGTCCCTGCGCAGCGTGCGCGCCCGCGGCGAAGACAAGACGCTGGCCGGCGAGGGCCTCGCCGATGCGCTCAACGTGGGAGCCTATTGATGAGCGTTCCCGCACGATATCAGGATGGCCTCGTTGCCCAGGTCATCGACGTCTCCCTCGACTACGAAAGCGTCGGCAGCGCTGGTAATCTGCTACTGCGCGATCGGGAGACCAACGCCATCCTGACGCGCTGGGCGGCCGCCGATATCCACCCCGCTTATGGCCGCAAGGGTGAACTCCGCCTCAGTTCGATTACGCAGAATTCGGGTGCCCGCATCATCGTCACCGGCCCGGCCGAAATCGGTCAGGTCCGCGCCATGTTGCCGGACTTGACCACCAAGCAGGCCATGGAATTTTCCAAGCAGGTGCGCATCGGCGTCATCGCGACCGTGGCTTTGGCCACCGTGATCCTGGCCTATCTCTATGGCGTGCCCTTGCTGGCTGCGCGGGTGGTTAATTACGTGCCGCCCGATTGGGAGCGCACCATGGGCGATACGGTCGCGACTCAGATGGAGGCGAGCCTCAAGGAAACCGATAATTTCGCCATCTGCGATCCCGATCCGAACAGCGTCGCCAATGCGGCGATTGCCCGTTTCGGCGCCGCGGCGCTGGGCACCGGCTCGCCCTTCACGCTCGATATCAAGGTGGTGCGCACCGATGTGGCCAATGCCTTCGCGCTGCCGGGCGGGAAGGTCTATTTCTTCTCGGCCCTGCTCGATCGCGCCGAGTCTCCCGATGAGTTCGCGGGAGTGCTGGCCCATGAAATCGGCCATGTGGTGCACCGCCATGCCATGGAAGGGCTGATCTCCAGCGCCGGTACTGGCGCCCTGGTGGGCTTCATCCTCGGCGATATGACCGGCATTTCCATCGCCGCGGGCCTGGGCTCGACCATGATCGACACCCATTTTTCGCGCGAGGCCGAAAGCCAGGCCGACGCCTACGCCGCCGAAGTCGCCAGCCGCATGGATTTCCAGCCCGCCGGCCTTGCCGATCTGCTCAACCGCGTTGCCGAAGACGACGATTTCAGCAAGGCGCTGGCTCTGTTCAGTACCCACCCGCTCACCGAGGATCGCCGCGTGCACCTGCAGGCCCTGACCCACGAAACCCCGGCGGGACTGGAGCCGCCCTTCACCGCCGCCGAATGGACCGCGATCAAGACCATGTGCGGCAGTCCCCTCAAGGCGCCGCCCAGCAAAACCAAGCTGGGCAATTAGCCGTAAGCCCGCTTTCGGCAAATTGATTCAAACTCGCGCAATGGTTTGCCGCTAGTCTGGCTGAGCTTGGGAGATACGGCGACTTTTGCGCATACTGATCAGAACATCGAAATGGGCAATTCTAGCGCGCCGCCTCGGTAGCCTCGCTATTCCCCTGACCGTGATCCCGGTGCTGCTGCATCGCGAGCACCTGATCCCGAGCGACATCTTCCTGATTGCGGCCCTGCTGGCCGCGCTGGTGGCGGTGCTGGCGGTCTGTGTGGCGCTCGTTGCCTTCGTCCGGCTCTGGTTTACCGGGGACAAGGGCTGGGGCCTCACCTTTGCCGGCCTGTTCCTGGGGCTGCTTTGCCTCGTGCCGGTCGCCTACTTGGCCATGCTGGCCACGCGCTACCCGCCGGTCACCGATATCGCCACCACCGATCGTGGCCGCATGCCGCTGGTGCTCGAACCCGACACCACGCTGATGCCGCCGCCCAAGCTGCTGTCGCTGGCGCAAATCGATGCCATCTTCCCCAACGTGCGCACCCGTACCTATCCGCTCGATGCTCAGCAGGCCTATGACATCGTGCTGCGCATGGTCACCGATCGCGGCTGGGACATTCGCCGGCAACAAGCGCCGACCACGCCCACTGGCACTGGCCAGATCAACGCCCGCGTCGTCACCCTGTTCGGCTGGCGCGAGGAGGCGGTCCTGCTGATCACGGGCACTGCCGACGGTGTCAACGTCGATATGCGCTCGGCTTCCATCAATGCGCTGCACGACTTCGGCTCTAACGGCCAGCGCATTGAGGACTTTTTGGTAGCGCTCGATACCGAAATTACCACGCTGCTGCGCGATAACCCCAATGCCGACCAGCCGGTCGAGGCTGACCCGGACGATGGCGCCACGGACGATGCCGTTCCCGTTAGCCAGCCGCCGACACCCAGCCAGCGTCCACCGGCCGCCGTAGACGCACCCAACGAGGTTGTCGATCGAGGCTGATCGCCCCGATCGCTAATCCGCCTTGAGCCGCGCCCCGAATGGACCGTGGCGAACCGTGAGTTCGCCCAAGCCCTCGAGATATTCCACATGGGCCGTCACCGTCATCCGCGCGGCCAGCCGTACCGGCAGGGCGATCTTGGGATAAACCGCCGAAACCACCTTACCCAGCGTATCCGCCCCCGCCGTCACCGCCGCCAGCACCTGCGCGTTGCGCGCCTCGCGATGCGCCTTGAGCGCCTGGGCATAGGTCACGCCATCGGCAATCGGGCCGCCATGCGCCGGCACATAGTGCGTAAATTCCAGCGCGATCACCTTGTCCAGCGACGCCAGGTAGTCGGCCATCGACCCATCCGGCACCGATACCAATGTCGAATTCCAGCCCATGATGTGATCGCCGGTCAGCAGCGTCGGCGTTCCCACCAGCCCAAACGCCAGATGATTGGCGCAATGCCCCGGCGTCGTGTGCACGCTGAGGTGCACTCCACCGACCTCGATCACCTCGCCATCGGCTAGCTTCCGGTCCGGCACCAGGTCCCAGTCGCATGAATTCTGGATCGGATTGCGCTCGAAGCGCCGCAGTGGCCGCGACAGCCGGTGCCGCCCCTCGAGCCACAGCGGCACGCGCCATGTGTCGGCCAGCCGCCGCGCCGAGGCGCTGTGGTCGCGATGGGTATGGCTGAGGATGATCGCCTCGATCCGCCGCCCCGCCACCGCGCGCTCAAGTGCCGCTTGATGTCCCGCACTGTCCGGACCGGGATCGATCACCGCGACGCTGTCATGGCCGACAATAAAGCTGTTGGTCCCCGTGAACGTATAAGCGCTGGCATTGGGCGCCGTAACCCGCACCAGGCCGGACACCACCGGAACGGCCTCCCCAGTGTGCGCGTCGAAGTCCGTATTGAAGATCAGGGCCTGGGCAGGGGATGCCATTGCGCGAAATATTCCAAGCGATTATGAAGTTCTGGTTCTGAATCGAGATGCTCCCGGGAGGGGTGCCGGTTCATCAGATGCACGGAAGGTATAAAATGGCTGTGACTTTGACCACGCCCAATACGTTGCTCGGCGCTTTCCAGCCGAAATCGGACGCCGCCAAGCTCGCCATGGGCCTTGTGACCGTCGTTCTCGGCACCGCGCTCCTGACTGTCGCCGCCAAGGTCAACGTGCCTGTCTGGCCGGTTCACATCACGCTGCAGAGCATGGTCGTTGCCGCGCTCGCCGCGGGCTTCGGTGCTCGCATCGGTGTCGCCACCGTCCTGCTCTATCTTGTCGAAGGCCTGTCCGGCCTGCCGGTTTTCTCGACTGGCGGCGGTTTCGGCTACATCATGAGCCCGTCCTTCGGCTTCATCATCGGCTGGGTGCCGATGGCCTTCATCATCGGCATGGCTGCCGATCGCGGCGCTGCCCAGCGCCCCCTCACCATGTTCGCCACCATGCTGGTTGCCGACGCGGTCTCCTTCGCTTTCGGTTTCGCCTGGCTGATGGTCGTTGCCAATCTCATCGTCCAGGGCGGCGCCGCGCTGCCAGCCTGGCTGTCCGGTGGCAATCTGCTCACCGTGGCCTTCGATGGCGCCATCAAGCCGTTCATCATCTGGGACGTGCTCAAAATGGCTTTTGCCGCGCTGACCGTCACCGGTGCCTGGGCCCTGTTCGGCGCCAAGCGCTGATCCCAAAAAATCTGCCTGATCGAGGCCGGTCCTTCGGGGCCGGCCTTTTTTGTTGTGCCCGGGCGGAACCGCCTAACCCAGCGCACGTTGCTGCTGCAGTTCATCAGGAGAAGCGTCATGGGTATCATCTGGACGATCATTATCGGGTTTGTCGCGGGCATCATTGCCAAGTTCATCATGCCGGGCAGCAATGAGCCCTCCGGCTTCATCATGACCACGATCCTGGGCATCGTCGGTGCATTCGTCGCTTCTTACCTTGGCCAAGCCCTGGGCTGGTATGCGCCCGGCGAAGGCGCGGGCCTGATTGGTGCCGTCGTCGGCGCCATCATCGTTCTGTTCGTCTGGGGCCTGATCGCCCGCCGCCGCGCCTGATCCAGGTTATAGGAGACTGAAAATGGGCAATAATGGGATGCATTCAATGGTTGCCTTGCTCGGCCTGCTGGCCGTCGCGGGCTTCCAGAACCGCGACAAGCTCGGTGGCCTGCTCAATGGGCTGGGCAACCAGCCGGCCGATCCTGCTAATCCCGGTCGTGCTACCGGCGGGCTCGGCGATATCCTGGGTGGCCTCGGCGGAGCGCTTGGCGGCGCTTCCGCTGGGGGCGTGCTCAGCGGTGGTCTTGGCGATCTCGTCGATCGCTTCCGCCAGACCGGGCGCGGCGCTCAGGCGGATAGCTGGATCGTTCCGGGCCAGGAAAATGCGCCCGTTCAGTCCACCGATCTGGAAGAGACCTTGGGCGAAGACACCATCACGGAGCTGACGCAAAAGACCGGTCTGTCGCGCGCCGAGCTGCTCGATCGCCTGACCAAGACATTGCCCCAGGCGATCAATCACCTGACCCCCGAAGGCCGCCTGCCGACCGAAGCCGAAGCCCAGCGCTTGGCTGGCTAGACTTCGATCGCACCGCATTCGCCGAATCACGACTAACAAAAAACCCCGGCCTCGTGGGAGGCCGGGGTTTTAATTGGTCGGAGTAGAGTGATTCGAACACTCGACCCCCTGCTCCCGAAGCAGGTGCGCTACCAGGCTGCGCTATACTCCGTCACTGGCGCAGGCCCGAAGGGCCTTGCGATGCGGCGGGTTATACCCGCGCTTCCCCTCCCGTTCAAGCGCTTCCACAGGCGAATTATCCTTGGCTCCGTCATTATTGCGAAGCACCCACAAACCGTGTAGGAACCGCGCAAGTTGGGGCGTCGCCAAGCGGTAAGGCAGCGGCTTTTGATGCCGCCATTCCCAGGTTCGAATCCTGGCGCCCCAGCCAGTTTATTCTAACCTTTTGAAATCAATGATAAAAGTACGTTGGTCTGCGCCGTAGTCGCAGCGAGTGCCCTCAGCCAGTGCCTCAGTGGAACGCCATTGGGGCAAACGGGCGGGCCACAGACGAATCCAATGGCAAATTCGAGTCGCGAAAGCGGCGTATTGCTCATCGTCCGATGGGTAGCGCTGGCCGAACCCAGCATTCGTCAGCGCAGCACCCGCGCAGCGGGCTGGGGCCGGCGGTTGTGACCGGTCCCAGAGCCCGACTACTTCAGCAGTCCGGGCGACACAGAGCCCTGTAGCTGACGCTGGAAGATGATGTAGGTGACCAGCACCGGCAGTACCGTGATCACCACCGCCGCGAACAGGGACCCAAAGTTGACGGCATAGCCGGCCTGCGATGCGAACGAGGCCATGCCTTGCGACAGCACGTAATTGTTGGAATTGGTATTCAGCGCGATCGGCAGCAGGAACTGGTTCCACAGTCCCAGGAAGTTGAAGATCGCCACCGATGCGATCCCCGGCTTGGCCATGGGCAGCATGATGGTAAAAAAGATGCGCCACGGGCCGGCACCATCGATCATGGCCGCCTCGGCGACCTCTTGCGGCAGTGTCTTGAAGAAGGCGAACAGGAAGAACACCGTGAACGGCAGCGCGAAGGCCACATAGGTGATGATCAGGCCGGGAAAGGTGTTCAGCAGCCCAAAGCCCTTGAGCGTCTGGAACAACGGCACGACGGCCAGGAAGACCGGGAATGTCAGGCCGGCCAGCATCAGGTAATAGATCACCTTGCTGCCCTTGAACTCGTAGCGCGCCAGGTAATAGGCACACATCGAGCCGAGCAGCATAACGATGACGAGCGCGCAGCCAACGACGATGACCGTGTTGACGAAATAGGTGCCGATGCTCGCCGAGGTCCAGGCCGAAACGTAGTTGTCGAAGTTGAAACTGGTGGGCAGCGTGAAGGGCGACTGGAAGATCTGCGAGGTCGTCTTGAACGAGCTCATCAGTACCCACAGCAATGGGGCGCAGATGACCAGAACCCAGACGATCAGGGCGATGTGCGAAATCGTGGCAACGGTCGTGTCCGTCCAGATGGTTGCGCGTGTCACCGCGCGCTTGAACGGGACAACGGCTTTTGCTGGCGTCGCCACTGGTGCGGCCCGCACGACAGGCGTAACCCGAACGACCGGATCGGCCTCGGTGCTCACCCGAACCGACTTTGGGGGCCGGCCAGTCCACCAGAATACGAAGAACACCAGCGCGGCGAAGACCAGCGTGATGACCGCCAGCGTTGCACCCATCGATGTCGCGTAGCCGAACTTGCCCTTCTTGAAGGCAGTGTTCAGCAGGTGCTGGGAAATCACCACGGTGGAATTGGCCGGACCGCCGCTCGGGTTAAGCGCCTGCATATAGACGAAAGCGTCAAGCGCCAGGATGCCAAGATACACATAGGCCGTGCGGATGCTGTCGCGGATCATCGGCACGGTGATGCTGATGGCGGTGCGGAAGCGCCCGGCGCCATCGACGCGCGCGGCTTCATAGATCTCGGATGGAATGCCTTTGATGGCCGCGATGAACAGCACCATGTAGAAGCCGACCATCGACCAGGTGATGACGAAGATCGAGGCGCCCATTGCCGTGCGCTCGTCGCCGAGCCAAGCGAAAGACTTGAAGAAATCAAAGCCCATCCCGGTCAGAATGCCGTTCAACAGGCCGCTGGACGGATCATACATCTGCGCCCAGAGGATGCCGATGACGATCGCTGGCACGGTGTAGGGAAAAAACGAGATGACGCGGTAGATGCCGGAATGTTTGAGACCCCGGATTTCTCCGCGGTTGGCTCCACCGATGGTCACCAGCGTCGCGAGCGTCAGCGAGAGGAGGATGACAAGCGGTGGCAGGACCAGGACCAGCACAAGGCTGTTGTAGACAGCCTTGGTGAAGACCGGATCGTGCACCAGCGCGAAATAATTGGCCAGGCCAACGAAGTTCATAGACTTCGAAAAGCCTGACCAATCTGTCATCGAGTAGTAGAAGGCCTGCACGAATGGCGAGATCACGAAAATAACGTAGATCGCAAGCGGTAGCCCGAGGAACACCAGCATGAAGCTGGTGTTCTCCAAGTCCCGCAGCTTCCACCGTCGCTTGACGGCGGGAGCTCTCGCCATTGTGCCTTCCATCACTTCACGACTACCTTAGTGACCGATGCGTCGTTGTAGACGGCATCTGTGATCGCCTGCAGCGCGGCGGTGAAGGCCGCCACATCAAGCTTGCCATCGAGGAAGCTGTTCCACGCCACGAGTTCGTCCTGGTTGGTGCCGTAGAGATCGAACGAATTCCAGGTAAACACGTTGCTGCCAGCGTCGGCCAGCAGCTTGCTTTGCGAGACGAGGGCGGACGAGCCAAAACCGTCGGCGGGCACAGTGTCCTTGACGATGGTTGGCGCAAGCTTGGACTTGGCGAAGTTCGCCGCCGCTTCCTTGGACAGCATGGTGCGGAGCAGTTCCTTGCCACCGGCAAGGTTGAGAGCACCGAGCGGAATGATGAACGGCTCGCCGGCCGTGGAGTGAACGGCGGTCTTGGGCAACTTGTCGTTCGCGTCGACGGACAATTCCGGCATGCCGGTCATCTTGAAGCCGTCCTTGGTGGCCGACTTCATCTCGTTCTCGATCCACGAGCCCGAGGGATAGAGGAGGAACGACTCGTCGTTCGACCACTGCGCCTGGGCAGCGGTGAACTGCGTGCCAGCGCCGCCCGGCTTGACCATGCCGCCCGAGATGATCTCGTGCAGCGCGGTCAAGACCGACTGCATGGCCGGAAGCGACCAGCAGCCGGGGGTGAAGTTGTCGATGGCCAGGCGCACTTCATCGCCGCCCGCCTTGATCGCCGAGGCGACTGCGGTGGTGCGGTAATAGGTGGCGGCTTCCTTGCCCCAACCAAACAGATAGATGTTCTTTTCCTTGGCCTTCTTGCCCAGCTCGATAGCTTCGGCCCAGGTGGTCGGCGGGGTCCAGCCGTTGGCCTCGAACAGGCTGGCGGAGTACCAGATCGCGTAAACCGTCATGACGTAGTTGAGCGCGACGAACTTGTCGCCGAAGGTGCCAGGCAGCTCGACGCCGCCCACCAGCGTGTCGCGGATCTTAACGCCTTCCAAGTTCGGCGCATCGAGCACCGAGTTCATATCTTCGAGCTGATCGATGATGGCGCTGAAGCCGATAGCCTGAGCGCCGGAATTGTCGATCAGATCAGGTGGGTTGCCGCCGAGGAAACGTGGCTGCAATTCCTGGGCGATCTGCGTCGACGGCGAGACCTTCACAGTGACCTTAGGGTGGTTCTTCTGCATGAGGTTGGCGGCGAACTCGACATAATCGATGCCGTAGCCGCCGTTGAAGATGACCGCGTCAACGGTCGAGCCCTCGGCGACGGCGAACGGATTGGCCGCATCCTGCGCAAATGCTGCGGTGCTGAACGCCGTTGAACCCAACAGGCCGGCAAACGGTGCCGTCACTGCAAGTGCCGTTGTTCCCTTGAGGAACGAGCGGCGATCGAAAGTATCATTCATCCTAGTTCTCCCTGTTATAATTATTGGACTAATTCACTCCACGCCGAACGTTCCCGCAAGTTGGTTATGCCTCCCTGCGGATACGCGCGCCGTACAGATTCTCCAGAGCAGTGTTGTGCTCGTCGCCGCCCGGAATGTTTGCCGAGATATAGACGGGGGGCGTTTTACCGCGCTGGCGCATCGTTTCGGCGACGCCGATGGTGATGCGCTGGGCAATAAAAGCTGCAGTGATGGAGGACACGGCGCCGATGCCGATCCCGCCCTCGAGCACCATCGTGCTGTCGCCGAAGGGCGCCAGATTGTCGATGGTCACCTCGGCGACTTCGCAGAGGCGTTTGCCGCTCGGATGCTTGGGCGTGACCTTCATGGTGTGATCCATGCTGGTCAGCGCGATCACCTTGTGGCCGCGCGCCTTGGCCGCCAGCGCCACGCCAAGGATCGATCCGTTGACGCCGGAATTCGAGGCGATCATGAAAATGTCGTTCGGCTGGACGTCAAACAGCGAAATCAGGTTCTCGCCGACATTGGGGTCACGCTCGAATTCGGCGCCGCCGAGCGCCGAGATATCGCGCCCGCCGCGCAGCACCAGGGTGCGCAGCGCGATACGATTGGTGGCGATCAGACCGCCGGCGCGACCGGCGATTTCCATCGCGAAGGCCTCTGAGTGACCGGTGCCGAAGGCCTGGATGACGCCGCCCGCCTCGAGCGCATCGGCGGTGAGCTTGACGGCCTCGTCGATCGCCGCATTCGGGCCCGCAAGACGCTCAAGCCGGGTCGTGACTTCACGCAGAAACTGGGCGGTAAGGGTGGTCATAGTGCACTCGGTTCTTTGGGGCGTTCGGCCACCGCAAGACCTGCGGCGGACTGGGAAAAGGCGCCGCGGCGGAACGGCCGGCGACGGGGCGCTACTGCGGCGCCGGAGGCGGCAAGCAGGCGGGTGGTGCGATCGTAGTCGAGCTGCGCGATCAGCAGATAGAGCAGATCGACGACAAACAGCTGGCAGTGTCGCGCGGAAAGGTCGGCAGGCTGCAGATAGCCATTGGGCGAGGCGGCGATGAGGACATCATGGGCAAGCTTGGCCAGCGGCGACGTCGGGTTGGCGGTGATCGCCACCGTGTACGCACCGGCCGCCTTGGCGACCGCCAGCATCTGGATGGTTTCTTCGGTGCGGCCCGTATTGGAGATACCGATGGCAACACAGTGCTGGTCGAGAATGGCGGCACTGGTGAGCCCGTCGTGGATTTCCGACCACGCATGCACGCCGATGCCGATGCGATAGAGCCGTGCCTCGGTTTCAAGCGCGGTCAGCGCGCTGCCACCAACGCCATAGACATCGAGGTGGCGCGACGCAACGATGGCCTTGGCGACGCGAACGGCGGTGGGTATATCGATCAGGCCGGCCGTCGTCTGGAGTGACAGCATATGGGTGTTGAACAGGGCGTCGCGGATGTCCTCGGGTGGATCGTCCGGGCCAAAGGAACGGCCGATATCGGCGATCCAGGCGGCCTGGGAGCCACCGCGACCGACGTCTTCGGCGATACCAACACGCAGGTCGGAGAAACCCGCATAGCCAATCAGGCGGCAGAAGCGGGTGACGGTGGCTGCGGAGGTGCCGGCGCGCTTGGCGAGCTCGGTGATCGACAGAGCAAGCGGGGCCCTGGGATCCGCGATAAGCACCGCCGCAATCTTTGCCATCGTGACCGGCATCTGCGACTGATACGTCACGATGCGATCCACCACGCTGAACGTCTTTGCCGCCCCAGTCATCGCATGTTACGAGCCTATGTTGAAAATCAATCTCAAGACGGCCGACAATCGCTGAAAACAATTCTTATCGAGCAAGTATAGTGCTGGCAAGCGGGGGGATAGCGAAATGATCACAGCTTTGTTGGCCCTCGACATCGGCGGCTCGACCTCCCGTGCGACGCTGGTGGACATGGAGGGGCGCTGCCTTGGCCAAGGCAAGAGCCGCGGGGGCAACCCTGGCTCGAACCCGCCGGACCAGGCTGCCGCCTCGATCATTGCTGCCGCCGATGCCGCCGTCGCCGATGCCGGCGTGCCGCTCAACATGGTGGTGGCGTTGCTCGCCATGGCCGGCCCCAGCGTGAACGTCGCACAGACGCGGATCGAAGCGGCCTTACGTGCGCTCGGCCTGAGTGGTCCGCTGGTTTTCAGTGGCGACCTCAACGCCCTGCTGCCTTCCGTAACCGCAACGACCAGCGGCTACTGCGTCGTCTGCGGCACCGGCGCGGGCGCGGTGCGCGTTCATAATAGCGAGATCGTGGGCGTCGCCGATGCGGCGGGCTGGCTGCTCGGCGACCTCGGTTCGGGCTACTGGCTCGGGCACCAGGCCGCCATCGCCATCGTCGCCGCGCTCGAAGGCCGCGGCCCCAAGACCGCCCTGACCAAAGCCATCCTCGATACCTTCAACATTGCTCTCACCGACGCGCGCGCTTTCGATGGCCGACCGATGCCGCTGCGCCTGCTGATCGACGCCATCTATTCGATGGCGCCGATCGAACTTGCCAAACTTGCGCCATTGGTAATCGCGAATCGCGACGATGCGGTTGCGGCAGCGTTGCTGGCCCAGTCCGAGCGTTACCTGCTCGCCGATTTCCAGCAGGTGTTTTCTGCCGACATGCCCGGGCCGGTGGTCTTGAGCGGCGGTATCGTTGCGCATCTCGGGGGCCTGCCCTCGGCCATCGCGCAGGTGATGCGCACTGCCGGCCACGAGCCGGACATCCGCCTTTCGGGCGACGGTTCGGTGGGCGCCGCGGTGCTGGCGCTCCGCCACCAGGGAGTGGCCGTCGATGAGGCGATGCTCATCGCCATCGCCGCATCGGTGAAAGCCCGCGCCACTAAGGCGACTGCGCCGGCTTAAGTCTCGTCGATCGCGTGCATGCGCAGGTTGAGCGCGCGGGGCACAGGATGGGCCTTGAGGTCGGCCTTGACCTCATCAACGCTAGCGGGACGCTTGAGCTGCGCCTCGATCCGCCCGCGCCGGAGGCGGACCCACAGATCAGACAGCAGCGTCTCTCCTTCGCGAATGGTCGCAAAAGGTCGATCAAAGAGCAGGCGTTCGAGTTCGTCGAAATCACCATCGTTGGCCGCGACGGCAGCACGGGCGAGTATGATGCGTTCGTTGCTCCGGATGTGTGCCGGCAGCCCATCAACGAAGGCTTTGAGTTCACCCGAAAGCCGCATGGTCACGAAATACTGCGCGATTTCGACCGCCAGCTCAGGCGGCGCGTCGCTGGCGTTCCAGGCGCGCAGATAGCTGCTCGATGCATCCACCGGAGTGGTGGCCAACAAGGCCTCGATGCGATGGGCGGCCCAGCTTGGCTTGAGTGCGAGGGACTGCGCCACATGCTCGCTTGCCGCCTGGCGATCATTGCGATCGAGCGCGGCGGTGGCCAGCGTCAGTTCGCCCACCCATGTCGGCGCATTGGCTTTGATCCGCTCGATCCACCGGGGCGACAGGGCGACGCCGACAGGCATGTCGCGCAAGTTCGAGGCGGCGATGGCGGCGCCACTCGCCAAGTCGTCCCAGAAGTCGTTGGCCCCGTCCACGCTGAAGTCGAGACCGGCTGCGAGGGGTTTGCCGATCAGGCGTTCCTCTCGCGCGCCCCAGCGCTCGCCAGCGGAGTGGCGAACATCGAGAGGAAGACGGGCTTGTTCGGCCAAGAAGGCGTGCACCTGCGCCAGTTCATGGGCGGGTATTGCCAGCTCGATGGCGTTGGCTGCATGGGCGGTCGCGGCTCGATAATCGGGGTCATGGGCTGTCGCGTCGAGTTGGAGCGGCATGAACGCCTCGGTCCATTCGCGCTCCTCGTGCGCCGCGAGTTCGAAGCGCTGGTTCTGCGTCGGCGTCATGCCGCTCTGGATTTCGAGATAATTGCCTTCGCCGGGCCGGGACAGATAGTCCATCCAGTTCTGGCCGCCGGCGCCGCTGCCGAAATAGAAGAACTTCCGACCCGGCATTTCGCGCGTACTGCACTGCGCCAGGCCGTAGCCGTGGCGATCGATGGATGCAATGAACAGGCGCGGCGCGGACGGGGCGCGGAAGAACACCGACGTCGCGTTCTCCCAGTTCTGCGGATAGGATGCGTCCCAGTCCTCGCGCGGGAAGTCGCAGCGGCCCAGATTATTGCCGGGCCAGATGTGCTCGATCGAATAGTCTGCCGGGCTCAGCACGCGCGTGCCCGGCGTCATCGGCACGGCGACATTGGTCCACCAATAGGCCAGGCGGGCCGTGTCCGACGGGTTGACGATACGGCCATGTGCGAACAGGACATCGGAGTCCTCTGGCAGGAACAGATCAATCTGCCAGGTAGCTTCGACGATACGGTCGAACTCGTAGAGCCGCAGGACGGGCCCGCGCGACGTCTCACGCACACCCGCAAACACCGGCGCGCAGGTGAACGGGGTATGTCCGGGAATGAGGCCGTTCCACTCGATGCCGCCCGAGAACCAGGCGTTGAGCGCCGCGAGGTTTGCTGGCTGCAACACCGGATTGCTAAACACCAGATCGCGGCCTGTGCTCAGGTCCTTGAGCTCGAGCAGGCGGCCGCCGAGCGTGGGCGCGACAACGGCCCGGAGGCGTGCGTTCTCGATGACGAGGACCTCAAGCGTGCCGGGCTTCAGGTCGCGATCGTAATCGTCGGATACCTGGTAGGGCAGTATCGAGTCCTTGCCCCATTGAAAGCCATGACTGCTCTCATCGGCCGAAAGGCCAAAGTGTGGCGGCGTCTCATTGTCGGGAATGGGTTGCTGCCAGCGGAAGCGTGGAACATTGCTCGGCTGGCCGAGGCGCGATGCAGGCAGGGTCAATGTCTCGGCGTGAATAGAGGTCGTCATTGGATCATTCGTCCTTTGAGGATCAGTTCAACGATCATCCTACGACGTCGGGCTCCTTGAAAAGGGGGAGCGGTGTCCGCCGCCCCGTATCTTACCAGCGAATTCAGCTAATTGGCCCGCATCCCGCTGGCATTGGTCGGGCTGCGGGTCCATTTTGCGGCAAGCCCCGGTTCCGGCTGGGGTTGGCACGGATACGGGGGAGATGGATATTGCTCTCGCGGATATTGCATCGTCAGACGATCGGTCATGATAGTTTCCAGTGTTACGGTGCTGGAAATGAATGGCGTGACACGTTCCGGTCCGCGAGTGCACAAGGAACGCTTCAGGCGCCGGTGACGTCGATGGTCCACAGGACGGTCCACGGGCCCAGCCGGTGTTCGTCGACGAAGCCCTGCAGCCACAGGCGGCGGCCGATGATCGGGGGGACATCCTCCTGCGCTTCGCTGCACAGGTTCAGGTAAAGCCGCAGGATCGAGCCGTCGCCGAGGCGCCAGTCCACCAGCACGGAATTGTCGCCCAGCACCTGGTGATGACTGGAAAAGCCTTCCATCCGCACCAGCCGGGGCACGATCTCCATGTGCCGCAGGTCGATCAGCGTGCGGTAATAGTTCAGCCAGTCGCGGTGTTCGTGCTGCCGCAGCGCCGCCCAGTCCAGCTTGGCGGAGGCGAAGGTGTGGGGGCTGGTCGGATCGGCGGTTTCGCTGACGTCGGCCTTTTTGGGGTCTTCGTGCTCCGGCGTCTGTTTCAACTGCTCCTGCCGCCCCTCGCGCGTGATCTGGCGCAGGCTGGCGGGAACGTCGGAAAAGAACGGGAAGGGCTGCTTGGCGGCCCATTCTTCGCCCATGAACAGCATGGGGATTTGCGGGCTGAGCAGGTAGACTGAGATCAGCGCTTTGATAGCGTCGGGACTGGCCAGTTCCGTGATCCGGTCGCCCATGATGCGGTTGCCGATCTGGTCGTGGTCCTGGATATAGGTCACGAAAGCAGTGGCGGGCAGGCCGTTGCTCGGCTCGCCGCGGGCCATGCCTTCGCGCTTCTTGAACTCGCCCTGATAGGCGAAACCTTCCGCCAACGAACGGCCGAGCTTGTCGAAGCGCGAGCGCAGGTTGTCGAAATCGGAATAGTAGCCGGTGTTCTCGCCGGTCGCGGCGGAATGGAGCAGATGGTGCATGTCATCGTTCCACTGCGCCGTATAATGCACCGGTTGCAGGCCGCTATTGCGCTTGAGCCAGCGCTCCTGGTTTTCCGAATTCTCGACGATCAGATGGGTGTGGCGTTGCGGGCGGGAGGCCAGCACCCGTGCGGCGAGGATTTCCAGAATATGGGTGGTGCTGTCATCCGCGATGGTGTGAACGGCATCGAACCGCAAGCCATCGAGGTTGAATTCGGTGACCCAATAGAGCGCGCTTTCGATTGCCAGCTCGCGCACCACGGAGGCGCCTTTGCCGTCGAAATTGATGGCTTCGCCCCAAGGGCTTTTATGGGCCTTGGTGAAGATCGGCGCGATCGATGGCAAATTGTTGCCGGTGGCGCCGAAGTGGTTATAGACGACGTCGACGAACACCATCATCGCCCGCTGGTGCGCGGCGTCGACGAAGGCCTTCATATCCTCGGGTCGTCCATAGGCCGATGAGGGCGCGAACCACAGCACACCGTCATAGCCCCAATTGAAGTCGCCATAGAACTCGGCCAGCGGCATCAACTGGATCGCGGTGATCCCGAGCGCTGCCAGATGATCGAGATGCTGGGCGGCGGCGGCGAAAGTACCGGCCGGGGTGAAAGTGCCGACGTGCAATTCATAGATGACGGCTTCCTCCCAAGGCCGTCCGACCCAGTGCGTGTCGGTCCATACGAAGGCCGTCGGGTCGATGACTTCGCTGAAATCCTCGACATTGTCGGGCTGGTAGCGAGACGCCGGATCGGCGATCTCGGTGCCGTCGGGGAGCACATATTTGTAGCGCGTGCCGGGGCCGGCATCGGGCACCTCGAGGCGATGCCAGCCATCGCCCTGGGGCAGCAGATCGAGGAGCTTGCGGCGGCCCTTGAGCTTGAGGCGGATCGATTTGCACCGCGGGGCCCAGAGCTTGAACCGTGTCGTTTCGGCCCGCACCTCAGCGCCGAAGCGCATTTTGTGGGCGCGGGCAATGTCGGTGGAACGCCGGGAATTCTGATGCACAATGAAGGCCTATAGCTGGAGGGTGCCGGGGATCACGACAAGGACGATGCGTGAACTGAGGCAACATGGTCGCCGACAATGTCGCGGAAGCGGCCCTGGTTCCCTCCCTCGCAAAGCAAATTGACAATATCAACGCTTTGCTCAGCGAGGTCTCAGATGTGCTTGGCAGGACGCAGGCCTGGAGAGTGCGCTGAGCGCATTGACGTGGGGATGCGCAGCGCCCTTGCATAGTGCGGTCCATCTGCTAAACTGAACTACATGGTTCAGTATTATCAAACTCGCTTCGATGCTTCCTTCGCCGCGCTCTCGGACGCTACCCGCAGGGGCGTTCTGGAACAGCTTGGCCGTTCGGACGCTTCGATCACGGACCTTGCCGAGAAGTTCCACATGACGCTGACAGGCATGAAGAAGCATGTCTCCGTGCTGGAGCAGGCGGGCCTCGTCACGACCGAGAAAATCGGACGCGTGCGCAAATGCAGGCTTGGCCGGAGCCGGCTGGAGGAGGAGGCGGGGTGGATCGAGCGGTATCGCCAGCTTTGGGACGCACGCTTCGACGAGTTGGACAAGATTGTCGAAGAACTTAATCAGAAGGAGAAGACCGATGGACGCAATAAATGAACGCACGAATATGGAACGCCGGTCCGAGCGTGAGCTGGTCGTTACGCGAACCTTTGCGGCTCCGGCCCGCATCGTGTTCGAGGCGTGGAGCAAGCCCGAGCTGTTCAAGCGGTGGTGGGCGCCGAAATCGATCGGCATACCCCTGCTGTCCTGCGAGATGGATGTTCGCACCGGTGGCACATACCGTCTCGAATTCGGCCATGATGCGTCGACCTCCTGGGTTTTCCACGGCAGGTACATCGAAGTGATCCCAAACGTGCGGCTTGTCTGGACCAATGAAGAAGCTGCGGACGGCGCCGTGACGACGGTGACCTTCGAGGAAAAGGACGGAAAGACACTGCTGGTGGTGCACGACCTCTATCCCACAAAGGACGCTCTCGACGAGGCAGTGGCCTCCGGCAGCACGGGTGGGTTTGACGAGCAGTTCGAGCAACTGGACGCGCTTCTCATTGCCTTGGGCGCAAGCCCCGTGGAGCGCTAAACTCCCTGCGGTGGCAGGGCTTCCCAGCCGGTTAGGGCGCCCTCCCAGCCGGGAAACCATTCCAGCAGGACGATCTGCGCTGTGCGGTCCCAGCCCAGCCAAATGGCTAGGCCCGTCAGCACCAGCACTATGCCGAAGACGCGCTGGATCGCCCTCGCGTGGCTCTGGAACCAGTTGAGGCGGCGCACCAGTTGCCGGCCGCCGAACAGCACCGCCGCCATGGGCAAAGCTGTGCCCAGCGAGAACGCAAGCGTGATGGCAATGGCCCCTGGTCCGACGGCCTGGTTGAGCGCCAGGGTGATCACCGAGGCCATGATCGGGCCGACGCATGGCGTCCAGGCCAGGCCCAAGCCCACGCCCACAGCGAGCCCGCCGCCGAAGCCGGCTCCGGCAGGTGCCGGAGCGCGGCCGGCCAGGCTAGCGGTCCAGCGCTCGAACACTAACTGCAGGCCCGGCACGATCAGCACCAGTCCGAGCACGGCCAGGACAATGGCGCTCAGGGTACGATTGACGTCAGGCGGTACGCCCAGCGTGCGCACCAGCAGGCTGAGCGCCAGCGTGGCTGCGCTAAAAGCAACGACGAAGCCGACAATGACGCCGAAGGGACGCGCCCTGCCGTCCTGCGTCGCCGTCGCCAGAATCATCGGCAGCAGCGGCAGTACGCAGGGCGAAAGGATAGTGATGACGCCTGCAAGAAAGGCGAAGGCCAGGGTCAGCGCCATGCCGATCAGAGGCTGGCGTGCTGGTTGAGGCCGTTAACGCCGCCACTGTTCCACACGTCTACGCCCTTGCCGGCGTTGTCGAGCAGCACGAAGGTGTCCTGATAGGTGACGCCGAACTTGGCCTTGAGCGCCTGCTCCTTGTCATAGTCGGCAATGACCAGGGTCAGGCCCGGAGTGACCTCGCTCCAGCGCGCGTTCAGCTCGGTGACCGTTGCACGGCAGTTGGGGCACCAGGCGGCATAGAAGAAGACGACCGTCTTGCCCTTGGCGGCGAGGGCGTTGAGCTGGGCCTCGTTTTCGAAGGAGATCACAGCGGCGGCCGGCGTGGCGGTTGCGGCCGCATCCTCGGCCATGGCGGGGGTCAGCGTGACAGGCAGGGCGAGCAGCAGGGCGGCAAGCAGGAGGCGGGCGAGGAAGGTCATCAGGATATTCCGAACATTGCGCCGGCATTATCACCCGGCGCGCCGGATATGCCTATGGCATCCCCTGGAAATTGATTGTCGTGCATCGGGCATAGTTAGGATCGAAAGTTTCCGGCGCTGCCTGGATTTGGAATGGTGTAGGCAGCCTTGGTGGGGGCGAGGCACTATGATGGCGCCAGTTCAATTCCATTGGGATACTCCAAATGCGTTTAAACATCCTCGCCACCGCGCTCGTGCTCGGCCTTGCCGCAGTCGGCAGCGCGCATGGGGAGCGCCTCACCGATCAGCCATTGGTTGACGCCGCCTGGCTCAACAGCCAGCTTGGCCAGCCGGGCCTTGTGATCATCGACATTCGCGACAAGCCCAAGGACGGCACCGCCCCTTATGCTGCCGGCCACGTGCCCGGCGCCGTGGAAGCGCAATATTCCGCCTATGGCTGGCGCGCCAGCATTGATGGCGCCCCCGGCATGCTGCCCAAGCTCGACGACATCACCGCCAAGATCGCGGCGCTCGGCGTCAGCAACGACACCCAGGTTGTGATCATTCCCGCCGGTAGCGATGTCAGCGAGTTCGGTGGCGCGACCCGCGTCTACTGGACCTTCAAGGTGCTGGGGCACGATAACGTCGCCATTCTCGATGGTGGCTACAAGGCCTGGACCGCAGCCGGCGAGCCGGTCTCGACCGATGCCGTAACCCCCGGCGCAGGCAGCTTCACCGCGGCCCCGCGGCCAGAGCTGCGTGCAGCGGTGGCCGAGGTGCAGGAGGCGATCGCCAGCGACGTGAACCTGATCGATGCTCGCACCGTGGCGCAGTTCATCGGCAAGGAAAAGACCGCCACGGTGAAGGAACTCGGCACTATCCCAACCGCGGTCAATCTCAACTTCGACAGCTTCTGGGACAAGGATAACGGCCGCTTCGCCAGCAAGGCGACGGTCGACGCGCTGGTGAAGGCGGCCGGGGTCACCGACACCAACGGCATCATCACCTTCTGCAATACCGGCCACCTCGCCTCCATCGCTTGGTTCGGCCTGTCCGAGGTCGCCGGCCTCAAGGGCGTGCGGCTCTATGATGGCTCGATGTCACAGTGGACGCTCGATCCGCAACGCCCTGTCGTCGTGCAGAACTAGCCATTGCTGCAACTTGTAACGGCGCCCGGGATTGCGGTCCCGGGCGCTGGCGTTTAGAAAATTCGCGGCCCCGCCCGGCCGTTGCTTCAGGATCAGTTTGCCCGTGACCGACTTCAGCGCATCCCCATCGTCTTCCTCGTTCGCTTGGCCCAAGCTCGACCGCGGCCCCGTTGCGGTGGCTCTTGGCATGCTGGTGATCGGTACAGTGGTCATCGCGCAAATCGTCGACCTGCGGCAGGCCGTGCTGTTCCTCGTTGGCGGACTGTTTGGTGCAACGCTCTATCACGCCTCGTTCGGCTTCACCGGCGGCTGGCGCCGGCTGGTTGTCGAACGCCGTGGCGGCGCGGTGCGGGCGCAGATGCTGATGGTGGCAATCGCAGCGGTGGTCTTCATCCCGCTGCTGGCGCAGGGCAGCGTGTTCGGTCAGCCGCTTGCAGGCGCGGTCGCGCCGGTAGGCGTATCGGTGCTGGTCGGCGCGGCGATGTTCGGCCTGGGCATGCAATTGGGTGGCGGCTGCGGCTCGGGCACCCTGTTCACCGTGGGTGGCGGCAGCGCCCGCATGCTGTTGACGCTGGCGTTTTTCATCTTCGGCGCATTGGTGGGCACCGCGCATTTGCCCTGGTGGCTGACGCAGCCCTCGCTGCCAACGATCAGTCTGGGCACCAGCCTGGGCGCACCGGTCGCGGTGGTGGTGACGCTAGTGGGATTGGCGGCGGTCGCCGCGATCACGGTACTTGTTGAAAGGCGGACGCATGGCGCGTTGGAGCGTCCCTCCAAGCCGAAAACGCGCGGCCTGTCGCGACTGCTGCAAGGGCCGTGGCCGCTGGTGGGCGCCGGCGTGCTGCTGGCGCTGCTCAACATCGCCACGCTGCTGATCGCGGGGCATCCGTGGTCGATCACCTATGGCTTTGGGCTTTGGGGCGCCAAGATCGCCCAATCGGTCGGAGTTCCGGTGGCGAGCTGGGAGTTCTGGAGCGCACCGGCCCAGGCGCTGGCGCTCAACCGCAGCGTGCTGTTCGATATTACGTCGGTGATGGATTTCGGCACCCTGCTTGGCGCGGCACTGGCCGCCGGGCTGGCGGGAAAGTTCGCGCCCAAGGCCAACCTGCCGCCCAAATCCGCACTGGCCGCCGCGATCGGCGGGGTACTGATGGGCTATGGCGCGCGCCTGTCGTTTGGTTGCAATATCGGGGCGCTGTTCAGCGGCATCGCCTCGGGTAGCCTGCATGGCTGGGTGTGGTTCGCCGCAGCGTTCCTCGGCAGCTATGTCGGTATCGCACTGCGGCCCACCTTTGGCATGGACGGATTCAAGAAATGAACGGCACGCGAAACACCATACTGTTCGGCGCCGCGCTGCTGGCGGCGACCGCAGCGGTCGCTGCCGATCAGGTTACGCGGGGGAGCGGCGAGGCAGCGCCAGCGGCGATGGCGGCCGGAGTTGATGCGGTGCCGACGAGCGATGCCGCGGCCAGCCCCTGTGCTGCGACCGCACCCTGCGCCGCAGCCTCGCCTTGCGCTGCCGCCGCACCGTGTTCCGCCGCTGCACCTTGCGCGGCGGCTGCACCCTGTGCTGCGGCTGCACCCTGTGCTGCAGCAGCGCCTTGTGCCGCGGCCGCTCCGTGCGCGGCAGGCGGCGTGTAATGCCCGTCGACGACGATCTGGTCCGGGCGGCGCAGGAAGCGCTGTTCTGCGAGCAGGTGCTGTCGAAGGGTGGCGAAACCGTGCTTCGAGCGACGCTTCGCGATGCGCCCGTGGCGGCGTGGACGCACTATCCTGCCAATGATGTGTTCGACCCGGTCTCGGGCGGACAATGGTATTATCATTGCCACCTGCCGCCGGAAGAGGCCGAGCATGGACATTTCCATTGCTTCGTCCGCCCGGATGGCAAGGATGGGCCGGTGCATCATCTGGTGGCTGTTGGCGTTGATGCCCATGGCCGGCTGCAGCGCCTATTCACGGTCAACCAATGGGTCGTGGGTGACACGTGGCTCGACGCTGAGCCGAGCATTGCCCTGCTTGAACGCTTCGACATGCAGATGCCACAGCCATCATACCTGGCCAACCGTTGGCTCACTGCGGTTTTGCGACTCTATGGGGCAGAGATCGCCACCCTCATCCGCCAGCGCGACGTCGCCCTGGCCACCCACCCGACAACTGACGGAACTCCGGTGCGCGAAGATCGGGCGCTGGAAGTCACGTCGGAATTGCGGGTTGATCTGATGGCCAGGGTGAAGGATCTCGGCCTTTAGCACTGCGGCAAATGTACTGGCAGTAGGCAGTCTATCCCGCCGCCAGCACTAACTCGGCCGCGCGTTCGGCGATCATGATCACGGGCGAGTTGGTATTGCCCGAAACGATGGCGGGCATGATCGAGGCGTCGACCACGCGCAGGCCCGCGAGGCCATGGACTCTCAGTCGGTCATCGACCACGGCCATCGGATCTGCGCCCATCTTGCAGGTGCCCACTGGGTGGAAGATGGTCGTGGCGATATCGCCGGCCTTGGCGGCGAGTTCGGCGTCGCTGGCGAAGTGCGGGCCGGGCAGGAATTCTTCGGGCTCGAAGGGGGCCACCGCCTTGGTGCGCATGAGCGCCCGCGCGTGGCGGATGGAATTTGCAGCCACGAGCCGGTCGTTCGGCGTCGTCAGATAGTTGGGCCGGATTTTGGGCGCTTGCGCGGCGTCCGGGCTCTCCATGTGGATTGAGCCGCGGCTTTCGGGACGCAGGTTGCAGACCGAGACTGTGACGGCATCAAACCGGTGCAGCGGCTCGCCCAGCCGGTCGGTGGAGAGCGGCTGCACGTGATACTCCAGGTCCGGCGTGGCGAGCCGGTCATCGGACTTGGCGAAAATGCCCAACTGGCTCGGCGCCATCGACAAGGGCCCGCTGCGCTTGAGGGCATATTCGAGCCCCATGCCGGCGCGCGAAAGCAGGTTGTGGTAGCGCGTGTTGAGCGTCTGCGCATTGCGCATCTTGAAGACGGTGCGAATTTGCAGGTGATCCTGCAAATTCTCGCCCACCCCATCCAGCCGATGCTGGACCGCGATGCCGAGCGGACCCAGAACGTCGGGTCGACCTATGCCGGACAATTCCAGCAGTTTGGGTGAATTCACCGCGCCAGCCGAGAGCAGCACCTCCCGCCCGGCCGAGGCGGTGACAATCTTGCCATTGTGGCGAATGCGCAAGCCGGTGACTTTTGTGCCCTCAAGCACCAGGGCTTCGGCCTCGGCATTGGTCAGCACCCGCAGGTTCGGCCGCTTCAGCGCGGGCCGCAGGAAGGCCTTGGAGGTATTCCAACGCACGCCGCCGCGCTGGTTGACCTCGAAATAGCCCGAACCGAAATTGTCGCCACCGTTGAAATCGGTGACGCGCGGAATGCCCAGTTCTTCCGCCGCGGCCTGGAAGGCGTCGAGCACCGGCCAGTTGAGCCGCTGCTGCTCCACCCGCCATTCGCCGCCCGTCCCATGCCCGTCGCTGGCCCCGCCATGATGGTGCTCGGACTTGCGGAAATAGGGCAGCACGTCATCCCAGCCCCAGCCGGTATTGCCCATTTGGCGCCAGCCGTCGTAGTCGGCTGCTTGTCCGCGCATATAGATCATGCCGTTGATGGAGGAGCATCCGCCCAGCACCTTGCCGCGCGGATAGGGCAGGGCCCGGCCATTCAGACCTGCCTCGGGTTCGGTCTTCATCATCCAGTCAGTGCGCGGATTGCCCATGCAGTAGAGGTAGCCGATGGGGATATCGATCCAGTGATAGCGGTCGCTGCCGCCCGCTTCGAGCAGCAGCACACTGCGCCGCGGATCGGCACTCAGCCGATTGGCAAGGACGCAGCCGGCCGAGCCGGCGCCGACGACGATATAGTCATACGTACCCAGATCGTCGATCACGGCCGGCCCATTTCCGCCCAGATCGGGCCCATCGCGCGGGCGAGCTTTCCATAAATGCTATAGCGCCGTCCATAGTGCACTGCCGCTTCGGTGACAGGCTCATAGTGGCGCGCCGGCGCGGTCATCGCCGCGACCCCTGCCGCATAGTCAGCAAAGAGCCCGACGCCCGTACCCGCTGCGATGGCGGCGCCCAGTGCGCCGGTTTCCTGACTGCGCGCCACCGTGACCGGCAGGTCCAGTGCGTCGGCGAAGATTTGCGGCCAGATGGCACTGCGCGAGCCGCCGCCCGACAGCGTCGCCGAAGCGATGCTCGCACCAGCGCCGCGCAGCACGTCGACGTGCCGTTTGTGCTCGAACACCACGCCCTCGAACAGGGCGCGAACCAGGTGGGCTTGGGTATGCCAGCCCCCAATGCCGTAGAACCCGGCCCTCGCATTGCCGTCTTGCTGGGCGCCGTAGAGGAAGGGATGATAGATCGGCACATCGGCCGACGCCGGGACCGAGGCCACCATGTCGCCCGCCCGGCCGAAGGCGTTGCCTTCGCCATGCTCCATGAACTGATGCACCAGCCATTCGAGATTGGCCGCCGAGGTGGCGCTTGACTCGATGGCCAGCCACCGGTCGCGATCGAACGTCGAGAGCATGAAAACAGAAGGGTCGCGCAACGGTTCGTCGCAAACCACCTGGTTGATGCTCCAGCTACCCGCGATGATTGACGCAGCGCCCGTTGCTTGCACGCCCGAGCCGAGCGCACTGGCAACCACGTCGAACAGCCCGGCCACCACCGGCGTGCCCACGGCAAGCCCGGTCGCCTTAGCCGCCTCCGGCGTTATCCGCCCGGCGATATCGGCGCTTTCCAGAACCTCCGGCAGCATCGGCATGGCGTCGGCGAGCCCGTATGCCGCCAAGAGATCGGCGGAGTAGCGGCGGTCGGGGATGCCGAGCAAGCCGCAGCCCGACATATCGGAGGTGTCGGTGACGCGCGCGCCGGTCAGCCGGCCAACCACGAAATCCTTGCACAGCAGCACAGTGCCGATTTCGCCATAGAGGTCGGGCCGATGCCGCTTGACCCAGGCCAGCAGCGTCGGGGTCTGGGCCACCCAGGGTTTCTGCAGGCAGATCGGATAGGCCCGCTCGCCCACCGCGTCGGCGGCCCACTCGGCGATGATGCCGGTAGCGCGCGTATCGAGGGATTGAATCCCGATCAGCGGCTTGCCGGCGCGGTCGAGCGCGTAAAGGCCATTGCCGTGCCCGGCGCAGCCGATGGCCCTGATGTCACGCGCGTCGATGCCGGTCTTGGCGATGCAGTCGCCGATGACGGCGACGGCGTTGGTCCACAGTTCATCGAGATCGCGCTCGACATGGCCGGGAGCCGGCATGGTGGCGCGGCCATCGCGAACCGCATAGGCCAACTCGCGCCCGTCGGCAGCATCGAACAGCACGGCCTTGATGACGGTATTGCCCGCATCGAGCCCCAGAAGGTAGTCGGTCATTGATCAGCCTTTTTGGTAGGTCGCCCAGGCTTCCGCCCCGCTGGCGCCGTCATGGATCAGTGTCATCAGACCGCGCACAACAGCGGCTGGGTTGGCGTGCTGGTAGATATTGCGGCCATAGACCATGCCTTGGGCGCCCTGGCCCATCAGCGCCGCCGACTTGTCGAACACAGCCTGGAGGTCTTCCTTGCCGCCGCCGCGAACCAGCACCGGGCAGCGCGCCGCCTCGACCACCTTGTGGAAGTCCTCGGCATGGGTGGTGGGGTCGGCCTTGACGATATCGGCGCCCATTTCGCGAGCCAGGCGCGTCAGGGTCACGATCTTTTCGGCATCGCCATCGACCATGTAGCCGCCGCGTTCCGAATTGCCCAGCATCACCAGCGGTTCGATCATCAGCGGCATGCCGTACTTTTCGCAGTCCGCGCGGACCCGCGAGATATTGCCAACGCACTGCCGGAACAGCTCCGGCTCGTCGGGCAGCATGAAGAGATTGAGCACGACGCAGGCGGCGTCCATCTGCAGCGCCCCGATCAGCGGTTCGGCCTCGTTCTGCAGCATCGCCCACATGCTGCGGTGGCGCTGCTTGTTATAGGGGTTTCCCATGTCCAGCCGCATCACCAGCGCGGGCTTGTCCTTGCCCGGAACGGCTTGCAGCAGGTCGGCCTGGCCATAGTTCATCTGGATGGCGTCAGGCCCGGCGCTGACCAGTGCGGAGACCACAGCCGGCATGTCCTCCAGCCCGTCGAGAAAGCTCGGCTCGTTGCACACGCCATGGTCGATCGCCACGTCGAGGCATTTGCCCTTGCCGAACAGGCGGTTGAGGCGAAACTTGTGGCTGGTCATGCGATAGTCCTTTGGTCGCGAGAAACAAGCGTGGCGCGGTCAAGGCCGTGCCGGGTCAGGAGTTCGGCGAGAAACGCGTCGCGTGCCGCTTCGCACTTGGTGGGCGACCAGCCTTTGGCCTCCGCCAGCAGGGCGAGACAGGTGTCGATCACGCGCAGCGAAAGCGCGCCGGTGATGGCGATCGTAGTGCGGCGCAGCAGCAGGTCCGCCAGCGTCTCGACGTGTTCGCTCGCCACCAGGAATTCCAGCTCGGCGCGGGAATGGCCGGCGACGTCGTCACTGGAACCGGCGATCTCGGCCATGGAGCCCGCCGCCGAGCCGTAGCGGTCCAGCAGGGCCGCGACCCGGCTCGTGGACAAGCCAGTGCTGCGGGCGGTTGCTGCAACCCAGTCCGCGGGCTCGTCCGGAAAATCCTTCCCGCCGCCGATCGGCAAGTTCTCTGTGTCGATAGTCCGTGCATGCCCCAACCGGTCGAACACCATGTCGGCGGCCATCGCGCCGAACGAGCGGAACGTCGTCCATTTGCCGCCGATCATGCACAGCACGGGCGGCTCGCCCTCGATCAGTTCGCAGAAATGATCGCGCGGAATACTGCCCGTCACGGCGGCATCGCTGGTGGGCAGCGGCCGTACGCCGGCGAACTGGAAGACGATATCCGCGGGGGCGATGGCAATGGAGGGGAACACGACGGCCAGCGACGCCAGGATATAGGCCTGCTCCTCGGCCTCCCACCGCACTAGGTCGGGATTGTCGACCCGCACATCGGTCGAGCCGACCAGCACATTGCCCAGATACGGAAAGGCTATGCAGATGCGCCCGTCCTCGTTCTCGTAATAGATCATGTGGCCGTCGAGCGCTTCGGAAAGCGCCCGGTTGGCGATCACCAGATGCGAGCCCTTGGTGCCGCCCATCAGCTTCTGGCTGGTCGCTCCGATCTCCACATTCGTGAGGTCGATCCAGCCGCCGGTGGCATTGATCACCAGATCGGGCGCCACAAGAATGTCCTCGCCGCCGATGGCGTCGCGCAGCATCAGGCCATCATCGGTCCGCGCGACTGCTGCGTGGTTGAGCGCCAGGCCGCCGGCCGCGATGCCTTCCTGCAGCATCTCGAGTCCCAGGCGCTCTGGGCGGCTGACCCAGGCGTCGAAATATGTCGCCGAGGCGCGCACCGCTGGGTTCATGGCCGGCCAGCGGCGAACCGTATTGCGGCGCCCATGGAACTGATGCGGCGGGAGCACCCTCCGCCCGCCGGTGAAGAAATCGTACAACGTCAGGCCGGTCTTGATGACGACGGCGCCGCGCCGCCCTTGCCGTCGGGCCAATCCCAGGAAGCGCATTGCGCCATTGGCCAGCCCGGCAAAAGTGTCGAAAATCGGCACCGTCGTGGGTAGCGGGCGCACGAAATGGGGCGCGTTGGCAAGCAGGCGATCCCGCTCCAACAGGCTCTCGCGCACCAGCTTGAATTCGCCGTTCTCGAGGTAGCGCAATCCGCCATGCACCATGCGCGACAGGGCCGCGCTGGCGCCGGAGCAGAAGTCGTCCTTGTCGGCCAGCACGACGTCGATGCCATTCAGCGCCAGTTCGCGGAACACCGAGATGCCGTTGATGCCGCCACCGATGACGAGCACAGTGGTCCCCGGCCGATCCTTGAGGCGGGCAATTGTCTCCGAACGGGTCATGGAATGGCCGACAGATAGCTCGTGCGCGCCGCGTCGATGGCCGCCAGTTCGTCGGTAGCGAGCATGAGCGTGCCGGCTCGCGCATTGTCTCGCGCCTGGCGAGGATCGCGCGCGCCACAGAGCGCAAACGTGATGCCGCGTTGCTGGAGCGTCCAGGCGATGACCAGTTGCGCGATGCTGGCCTGGTGCTGGTCCGCGAGTGGCTGCAACGCCGCCGCGAACTGCGCCACAAACTGCCGATTTTCCGCCGAGAAGCGTGGATTGCCCAAGCGCTGGTCGTCACCCTCGAACTGCCGGCCCGCGCCGATCTTGCCGGTGAGCAACCCCAGCGCCAGCGAAGAATAGCTCAGCGTCGATGCGCCCGCAGTCGTGGCGATTGGCAGCAGCGTCCCCTCGATCTCGCGATCGAGCATGGAATAGCGCTCCTGGATGGCGTCGATCTGCCCGGCCGCCACATAGGCGCGCAGGTCGTCCTCGCTCAGGTTGCTGGCGCCGATAGCCCGTATCTTGCCCGCCTGCTTGAGCCGCGCCAGCGCCTCCATGGTCTCGGCGACCGGCGTCGTCGGGTCCTGCCAATGGGTGATGTAGAGATCGATATAGTCGGTCCCCAGACGTCTCAGGCTCTGTTCCAACTCGAACACGATGCCGTCGGCGCCGAGATACCGATGCACCGGCTTGCCGGCTTCATCGAAGAAATGATTGCCCTTGCCGTGATGCCAGTTGAGGCCGCACTTGGTGGCGATGACCACACGGTCGCGCTTGCCCCGAATGGCCGCGCCGACCAGTTCCTCACTGTGGCCAAGACCGTAGGCGGGCGCGGTGTCGATGAGGGAAATACCGGCATCGATGGATGCTTCGATCGCCTCGATGGCGGCGGCTTCGTCGGTGCCGCCCCACATCCAGCCACCAATGGCCCAGGTCCCCAGTCCCACCGCCGAGGCCGTTATGCCCGAGTGGCCGATTTCGCGTGTAAGCTGGTTCATGCTGCTTCTGCCAGGTCAATGATTTTACGGGCGGTGGCTTCGTCGGTCACCAGCGTGTCGAGATAATTGCCGCGCATCGCTGCCAGCACGGGCCGCGCCTTGTTGGGTCCGCTGGCAATGCCGATGGTGCGCGGAATGGCCGCCAACTCGTCCAGCGTCAGCGCCACCAGCGAACGATTGGGCGCGTAATCGGCAACCTGCCCATCGCCATCCACCAGATGGGCCAGCAATTCGCCGGTTGCCTTGGATTGCTCGATGGCATGGCGATCTGCCGAGGACGAGGGGTGCAGGTCGTAGTAGCTGCTGTCGTCCGACAGGATAGAGCCGATGCCCACGATGGCGATGGTGGCTTCCCGCGCCCGCCGGAACACGTCGGCGACGGAGCGCATGTGCATCACCATCTCCCGCTCCTGCGGACTGTCGGCGAACAGAGGCGCATGCATCTGGTAGGAGCGGCCACCCAGGCGATCTGCTAGCATCGTCGCCACGTGATTGACGTCGGTATAGTGCTTGCCCTGCACCAGCCCCGTGGCCGGCACCACTTCGACGTCGTAGCGCCGCGACGGCGTCAGCCCCGCCACGATCGCGCTCACGCCCTTGCCGCCGCTGATGCAAATTCGGTCGCCATCGGCAAGGCTCTCGAGCAGGAGATTGGCGCCCAGCGCACCGACATCCAGCAGCGTCGTCTCGACATTGTCGCTGACCGCGGGCGCCACCACGGCGCGGCTGATGCCGCCGATGGCCACCAATTGCGCTTCGACGCCGACGAGATGCTGGATCGGCGATTTCACCTTGATCTCGACCAGCCCCAGCGCCCGACCGCGTTTGATCAGCCGGTTGACTGTGGCGTGGCTGAGGCCGAGCACCTTGGCGATCTCCGCCTGGGTCTGGCCCTCGATGAAATGCAGGACCAGCGCCTGATGCATCTGCCGTGCGGCCGTGATGTCGTCGTTTGTGGGAGGCATGGAATGGACCTTCGTGGAAGAGGCGCGAGGCGTCAGGCCGACCGGCCGCGATGCAGGAAGTGATCGATAGAAACCGCCGACAGCAGGATACAGCCGCGGATCACGTCCTGCCAATAAACCGGCACATTGAGCAGGATGAGCGAGGAGGTGACCACCGAGAGCAGCCCAATCCCCAGGATCGCGCCAAAAATGCTGCCCGATCCGCCCGTCAGGGAGGCGCCGCCGATGACGGCCGCCGCGATGATATTGAGCTCCATGCCCACCCCGAATGTGGGCGTGGCCGAGCCGAAGCGGCTCATGTAAACGATCCCCGCCAGCCCGGCGAGGGCCGAGCACAGCACCGTCACCCAGAACTTCACCTGGTTCGTCTTGATGCCGGAATACTGCGCGGCCTTCTCGTTGCTGCCGGTGTAGAACACCTTGCGGAACGCCGTAGCCCGGCGAAGCAGGAAATCGAAGATCACCACGACCGCAAGGAAGATGATGATGACGATGGGAATGCCATAGAACTCGCCCTGGCCGATCGCCTTGAATTCCGGCGGCAGCGTAAACAGCGACAGCGGCGTGCCCTTGGTGATCAGCAGGCACAGGCCCCGCACGATCACCATGGCGGCGAGCGACGTGATGAAATGGCTGAGTCCCACCACGGTGACGAAAAAGCCGCTGACCGCCCCCACCATGGCGCAGGCGCCGATGGCGATGAGGCTGGCTGTCCAGGGATCGAGGCCCATAAGGAACAGCGATCCGCCCACCACCATGGCGAGGCAAACGACCGAGCCGACGGCCAGGTCGATGCCGCCTACGATCAGCAGCACGGTCATGCCCACCACGACGATGCCCTCGACCGAGAAGCTCATCAGCATGGCGCGCACATTGCCCCAGGTAGCAAAGTAGGGTGAGGCGAAGCTCATCGCCACGCACATGGCCACGATGATAGCGATCAGCCCGGCTTCGCGCATCGAGCCCAGCGATCCCAGCGAGAAGCGGGGCGAATTGAGCGGGGCGGCGGCCATTGGCCGGTCCTCCTGGCTAAGCGACATGGTGCAATTCCTCCTTGAGGCCGGAGGCGAGGCGGATCACCGCTTCCTCCGTTATGGTCTGGGTCAATTCGCCGGTGACCTGGCCCTCGCGCATGACCAGCACCCGATCGGCAATGCCGATCAGTTCGGGCAGTTCGGACGAGATGACGATGATTCCGGTGCCGGCATCGGCGAGTTGCCGCAGCAGTTTGTGAATTTCAGACTTGGCGCCGACATCGATGCCGCGGGTGGGTTCATCCATGATGATGACCTTGGGCTTCACCGACAGCTGCTTGGCGATGGCGACCTTCTGCTGGTTGCCGCCCGAGAGCGAGGCAACCTTGTCGGCAATGCCCCCCATCTTGACCCCCAGCCGCGTCGCCAGCGAAATGGCCTGCGCGGCTTCAGCCCGCCGGTCTATGAGGCCGCTACGGGTGAGCTTGCCCAGGTCGAGCACCGAGATATTCTGGGCAATCGAAAGGTCGAGAAATACGCCAGAATGCTTGCGATCCTCGGAGAGGTAGACGAGGCCCTGGCGAACCGCGTCCGCATAGATACCAATGTCGACCGCTTGTCCGGCCAGGCGGACGGAGCCGCCCGTCTTGCGTGTCAGGCCGCAAAGGGCCAATGCTAGTTCCGTCCGGCCCGAGCCGATGAGGCCGCCAATGCCCAGGATTTCGCCGCGCTTGAGCGCCAGCGACACCGGGCCGACATCGTCCGACACCAGGTTTTCGACCGCCAGCAGCGTCTCCGCGCCGATGGCCTGCGCCTTGGGTGGGTACATCTGGGTGATCTCGCGTCCCACCATGCGGCGCACGACATCGTCAGGTGTCATGTCGGCAACGCGATCGGTCGACACATGGCGCCCATCGCGCAGCACGGTGACGCGGTCGCAGAGCGCGAAAATTTCGGCCATGCGGTGGGAAATGTAGATGATCGAGATGCCGCGTGACTTGAGTTCGCGGATGATCCCGAATAGCGCCTGGGCTTCGCTTTCAGTTAGCGCCGCCGTGGGTTCGTCAAAGATCAGCACACGGCAATCGAGCGTCAGCGCCTTAGCGATCTCGACGAGTTGCTGATTAGAAATGGAAAGCTCGGCCACGCGCCGGCTGACCGGTATGGGCGCGAGGCGGTTCATCACCTGCTGGGCGTCGGCATTGAGCTGACGGTAGTTCATCAGCGGCGCGCGGCGCGCATTGGTGGCGGCCATCAGAATATTCTCGGCCACCGTCGCATCGCGGCAGAGCGCGATTTCCTGGTGCACGAGGCCGATGCCGAGCCTCTGGGCTGTGGCGGGCGAGGCGATGGTCACGGCTTGCCCGTTGAGCACGACATTGCCCGAACTCGGTTGCAGGATGCCGGCGATGATGTTCATCAGCGTCGACTTGCCAGCGCCGTTCTCGCCGCAGAGGGCGTGGACTTCGCCCGGCGCCAGCGAGAAGGACACATCGGTGAGTGCCTGGACCGGGCCGAAATTCTTGGAAATATTGCGGATTTCGAGAACGCTTTGGTCGCTCATGATCGTCCTCCCTGTTGAGGTTCCCGGGGCGTCGTGGCGCCCCGGGAGTTCGTGGCTGGATTATTCTTCGATACCCTTGGTGCCGCGGCGCTTCAGGTAATCGTCCCAGTAGAAGTCGTCGGCGTTTTCGGCGGTGACGATCGAGAAGCCGTTATCGACGAAGGGCACGGCCATCGCATTGTCGCCGGAACGGGCATAGTCGTTCATCGGATCGATCAGCTCAGGATGAGCGGCCATCCACAGCAGCATGAAGCCCATATAGCCCTGCATGCCCTGGTTCGGATTGACCGAGCCGAAGATGTCGCCGGCCTTGATCATGTCGAGGATGTTCTCGTTGACGTCGGCCAGCATGACACGGACCTTACCGCCGCTTTCCTTGCTGGCCTGAGCGGCGCCGATTGCCGAATTGGCTTCCGGCATGAACACTGCGCCCAGGTTCGGATTAGCCTGGATCAGGCTGAGGACAGCCTGGTAGGCCTTGGCGGGATCCTGGTTGGAGGCAGCGCGGCCGACCAGCTTCATGTCAGGCCACTTGGCTTCCATGCGGGCGATAAACGCGGAGACGCGCTTGTCGTGGTTGTCTTGGCCCGGATTTTCGAGAACGGCATATTCGCCCTTGCCACCCATGTCTTCGGCAACGGCGTCAGCCGCATAGGTGCCTTCAGCCAGGTTGTCGGAGGTGATGAAGGAGGTGCGCTTGGAGTTGGGCGAGTCGGCCGCGAAGGTCACCACGGCCACGCCCTGGTCGACGGCGCGATTGATTGGCTCGACGAACGGATCCGAATTCATCGGGTGAACGAGAATGCCGGCCGGGTTCTGTGCCAGCACCTGATCGAAGCTGGCGATCTGCTTATTGACGTCGTATTCGGTCGTGCCGGTATATTCGGTCTCGCAGCCGAACTGCTGGCCGGCCTGCTTGAACATCTCATAGACCGGGAACCAGTATTCGACGCCCGAGACCATCACGTTCATGACGTATTTCTCGCCCGGTTCGCACTTGAACGGATTGACCGTCTGTGCGGCGGCGTGCCCGGCGCTGAGCCCCGAAGCCATAGCCGTCATTGCGAGCATGCTCAAAATTTTACGCAAGATTCCTCCCCACGGCCGAAGCCGTTTGCGAAATTGACCTGCCGCCAGCGCGTGCCGTCGGCTGATATCTGAAAGCCTCGGCTCCTCCGAACCTCAGCGAGCGGACACTTGCACGAGCAAAATACCAGCGTCAATAAAATTCATCACGTGAAATATCTTTCACGTTTATGCCGCTGTGGCGACTGGTGGCGACAGCATTGCGGATGTGAACAAACGCCCCCGGACGCGGTGCGGGTGCATTCTCAAGGTCAGTGCAGGGAGGGGCTTCGCCTTAGCCTTGCCGACGGGGTTACCGAATGCGCAGCGCCCATCCTGGCCTCATCAAGACCCGGTAGGCCAGGCCCACCTCATGATGACCGCTACAAGTCGCGCAGGAGTCGTGCCGGCCGCGACGATGCCGCGCGCAAGATGGTCATCGACCCCAAAAGGGCAGTGATAAGCGCCGCCACGGCTAGAACGGCCACCAGTGCATCGGTGTCGAGCGTGAAGTCTACTTCCAGCATGACCAGTCCAACGAGCCAGGCGAGACCAATGCCAAGGGCCGCGGCGGGGATGGCGGCCAGCAGCGCCAGGATGAAATACTGCACGAAGGCGGTCGCCAGCAGTTCGAACCGCGTGGTGCCCAGCACCTTGCCGATTACCGCATCGGCCTCGCGCTGCCGCCGTCCCGTCGCGAGGCTCCCGATCAGCACCAATAGGCCATTGCCCACCGCCAGGCCTCCGACCAAGGTCGCCGCGAAGGACAACTGGCTCAGCGCATTGGTAATCTGCTCAAGCGTATCGCCGATGGCGACGAAGCGAATGTCGGGCAGGGCGGTCGCCAGCGAGCGTTTCACTGTCTCCTCGTGCCCCGGCGCAGCCGTGACGGCTGCAAAGAGCGTCGTGGGAAACGCGTCGAGCACGCCGGGCGAGAACGTCGCTAGGAAATCGATGCCGCCCTGCCACGAATAATCGCGGAAGCTGGCGACCTTGACGGTGACGGTGTCGCCGAAAATGGCGAAGGTTAGCGTGTCGCCAAGATTGACACCGAGCCCGGAACGCAGGCTCTGGTGCAACGACACGAGGCCCGGACCGGTATAATCGGCGGGCCACCACTGCCCATCAATGAGCTTGGACGATGCCGGCATCTCCTGCCGAAACGTCAGCGGCACTTCGCCCGACAGCAGGAACGTGGCCTCCGGACCGCGCGTGCGGATGGTGTCCGCCGCCACGCCATTGATCTGCGTGAGCGCGCCGCGCAGCATGGGCGTAGACACGAATTTGGGGATGTCGGTCCCGGGACCCGACATGGCGACGAGCGTATCAACTTCGTCGGGAAACAGGTCGGACGCCACGAAAGTGGGCACGTCAAACGATGACGCGCCCAGAAATTCCTGCCGCAGATTGCCCTGCAACACCAGCACTACCGTCAGCATGGTCAGCGCCATGCCGGCCGCCACCACGACCGCCGCGGTATTGGAGCCGGTGTTGGCAATTCTGCGCAGGGCGTGGCGCAGGATGCGGTTGGACGGCACCGGCATGCGGCGCAAGGCCCATTGGGCGAGGCCGACGAAAAGCTGGAACGCCAGCACGGCGGCGGCGCTGGCCGCAGCGAATGCGCCGACCAGCAGAAGGTCCCCCGTCATGGCAAAAGCGAGCAGCAGGAACGCCACGAGGGCCACCACCATGGGCAGTATCTGCCAGGAGGTCAGCAGGCTCCGCCACTCCACCGGCGGAGCCGACAGCCCCTTGGAGCGGAACAGATGCACCGGCCGGATCGCCTGTGCCTGCTGCAGTGGCAGATAGGCGAACCCGAATGCCGTGACGAACCCCGCAGCTGCGGCGACCACCAAAGGCTGCAAGTGCAGCGCGGGCTGCAGGCTGATGCCGACAGCCTGCCCGACCAGCGGCAGGATGCCATAGGCAATTCCGCCACCAACCAAAAGGCCAATACCCACGCCGACTGCGGCCAGCATGGCAACCTGGGCGAAGAAGTGCACGAACACCCGCCAGCGATCGGCGCCCATGCTGCGCAGGATGGCGATCACCGTGGCGCGCTCGGCGATGTAGGCCTGCATGCCGGCCCACACGCTGACGCCGCCGATCAACAGCGAGCCCAGGCCGACAATGAGCAGGAAGCGCATGAACAGATCGTAGTAGCGCACCATTGGACCCAGACCGTCGCGCGCCGAGCGCACAGTCCAGCCGCTATCGGCGAACTGCGTTTCAAGCGCCGCCTTGGCCTCTTCCACATCGCGTCCGTCGAGCAGGATCTTGTAGCGGAACCAACTGCCAAGGCCAGGCAGGGGCGAGGTGCGATCCGACACCATCGAAAAGCCCTCTGCGGTGATCAGCGTGGTCAGTCCAAGCCGGAAGCCGCGCACCGGCGCATCGGGTAATTTGGCTAGAGTGCCGCGCGCCTGGAACGTCGTGCCGCCAAGCTGGAATTCATCGCCAACCGCAATCCCGAGCTGATCCAGCATCAGCGGATCAACCAGCGCTCCGGGCACCTCGTCGCGCAGGCCCAGAAGCTCGGCCACAGATGTGCCAGCCGGCAATTCGGCACTCTGGACGTGGCCGACCAGCGGATAGGTATCGCCCGCCGCCGCCAGATCGACAAAGGCGTCGCCCTTGTCCGTCTGCGCGCGCAGGTTGGTATCGACCACCGAGGCAATCGAACCATAGGCCTCCATGGCCTGCAATTCGTCGCTATTTGCGGGCCGGTCCGCGCGAGAAAGTTCCAGATCGCCGCCCATCAGTTCGGCCGCGCTGGCATCGACGGCCTGCGCGATACTGGTGCCTACCGAATTCACCCCGGCGATCAGGGCCGTGCCCACCGCCAAGCATACCACCAGCAGCACGAAGCGCCGTATGTCGCCGCGCAAGTCCAGCAGGCCGACGCGAATGGCAGCCCACATCGCGCGCATCAATGCGCCGCCGTGGTTTCGGTCAATTCGCCGCTGGTCATGGTGAAAACCCGGTCGGCCCGCGCCGCGAGGCCCGGATCATGGGTAATCAGCACCACGGCAGTTTTTTGCTTTCGCGCGAGGTCGAACATCAAATCCACCACCACGGCGCCGGTCTGCTGATCGAGATTGCCGGTGGGCTCATCGGCCAACAACAAGGGAGGATTGGTGACCATCGCCCGGGCCAGGCCCACGCGTTGCTGCTCGCCGCCCGACAGCGCCGTCGGGCGATGGTCCAGGCGCTCGCCCAGCCCCACGGCGCGCAGCGCTTCGGCGGCGGCCTCATGGGTCTGCTTCAGGCTCAATTCGGGGGAGGCGATTTCCAGCGCCAGCGCGACATTGTCGAGCGCCGTCAGCGAGGGGATCAGGTGAAAACTTTGAAACACAATACCGAGCGACTTGCGGCGGAAGCGGGCCAGATCGTCCTCGCCAAGCTGCGACAGGTTCTGCCCGCGAACCTGCACCGTGCCGGAGGAGGCGCGTTCCAGCCCCGCCAGCAGCATCAGCAGAGACGTCTTGCCGCTGCCTGAGGGCCCCACGATCGCCACAACTTCGGCCGGCGCCACGCGCAGCGATACGCCTTTGAGAATGTGCAAGGGCCGGCCGCCGACCTCGAGGCTATAGGTTACGTCTGCGGCGTCGATGATCGGGGCATCATTCTCGTTCACGGCCAGAAATTCCCTCATGCCTCAATGTGCCCGCAGGTTTTGGCGACGATCATCACGCGGCCAGCACATGGAACCGGCGGATACGCACTATGATGGGTTATCGGGCAAAAGGAACCGAGGCACGCAGGACATCCCCGGAATTGTTGAATTCCACCTCGAAATTGACCGTGATGTTGCCATCGATCAGCATGATCTGCGAGCCGATCCTCACATCGCTGCCGCTGCGATCCTTCTGCCGCTCTTTCAGGTCGAAGGTAATGTCATCGCCGCGCAACCTGCCGACCGCCAGACCGGTAAAACCGGCATTGGAGCTCATAGCGGCTTCGTACTGCCCCTGCGCGTCGTTGAAAGCGATAGTGCCGCTGATCGACAGATTGGCGCTGACCAGGCTGCAACGTCCTGTATAGGTCACTTTCTGCTGGTTTCCCTTGGCGATGGACATACGGCAGCGGAATGGCTCGGGCTTGTCGCCGCCCACCAGCGCGCCTTCGCCCTGCCAATTGCCCACATAGGACGTCAAAACCGCCAGTTCGGTCTCCCCGGCCGAAACCTGCGAGGCACCCAGCGTCGCCAACTGCAACAACAGGGCGACCCCGACTACCTTGAAAAAAGCATTCATTACTATCCGCCCTGTCTGTTTGATTGGTACCAGCTTCATGTTTGAAAAGGTAGCGGCCGTCCTCGAACCTATGAATCAACTCTTACACGTCCGTGCGCGCCGATTTCTACTGCCAACTTGCGTCAATCCACTCCGCAAGTTTCTGCCCGCACGGTCTATGCCACGGCACCGGCCGAAGACCATTGTGGCGGCAAATCATCGCTTACTCCGTAATTGCCGATCACGCCCCGTCCGTTTCCCCAGTATGCCAACCCGATTACGGCAAAGCCTGCGAGAAGGGATGCGCTGGGTAGTTTCTGGCACGTTCCGGCAAGCACATCCAATCACGGGTTTATTGCTGGGCTGCGGCGATCAGCTCGAACGAACGCAACCGCGCCGAATGATCATAAACGTCCGAGACGATGATCAGTTCATCCACCCCGGTTTCGGCAACGAACGCTGCCATGCCCGCCCGCACGGTGTCCGGCGCCCCGACAATGCGGCGCGCCAGCATCTGGGACGCCTGTGCTTTCTCCTGCGGCGTCCAATAGGTTTCGATATCGTCGATTGGCGGCTGGCTCAGCCCCCTCGCGCCGCGGAAAATATCGGCAAACGACATCAATTGGGTCGTGGCCAGCCGATGCGCCTCGGCATCGGTATCGGCGGCAACGATATTAAGGCCGGCCATCGCATAGGGCTCCGCCAATTGCTCGGACGGCTTGAACCGCTCGCGATAGAGCGCCAGAGCGGGCATGAGCTGCGCCGGCGCGAAATGGGAGGCGAACGCATAAGGCAGGCCGAGCTCCGCCGCCAGCACCGCGCCGAACGTGCTCGATCCCAAAATCCACAGCGGCATTTCCGTCCCCGCCGCCGGCACGGCCTGCAATCGCTGGCCGGGCACCGCGGGCGCGAAATAGGCCTGCAATTCCAGCACGTCATTGGGGAAATTCTCGGCATTTTCCGGCGAACGGCGCAGCGCGCGCACCGTCATCTGGTCAGTGCCCGGCGCGCGTCCCAGCCCCAGATCGATCCGTCCTGGAAAGAGGCGCGCCAAAGTGCCGAACTGCTCGGCGATAATATAAGGCGCATGGTTGGGCAGCATGATGCCACCCGAGCCAACCCGAATGGTTTTGGTGCCGGCGGCGATATGGGCGATCACCAGCGATGTTGCCGCGCTCGCAATGCCGGGCGCATTGTGGTGTTCGGCGACCCAGAAACGGCGATAGCCCCAGCCTTCCGCATGGGCCGCGAGATCGCGCGCATTGTCTAGCGCGCCGCGGGCATCGGTGCTTTCGCTGACGCGCACCAGATCGAGGATGGACAAGGCAGTCATGGCAAATTCTCCGAGGTCGGAATGCTTATATCGGCAAACGACGATGCGTCCACGTAAACCTCTGGCGCATATGGGGCGCGTCCCGCCCGTTTGCCACTGCGAGCGCAAAATTAACCGGCCGCGGCAGCTATCCCGGAACATTTCCCGCCTGCCCCAGGTTGCAGCACCGGCCCGGCTAGGCCATTCTAGAAAATCACAAAGAGTATCCCGGTGACCGAACGCGCTTCGCCTCTCGCCCCTTTCGCCCATCCGACCTTTCGCAGCATCTGGCTGGCCAATCTTGCGTCCAGTTTCGGCGGGCTCATCCAGAGCGTCGGCGCGGCCTGGTTAATGACCTCGATTGCCTCCTCCGTCGATATGGTTGCGCTGGTGCAGGCCTCGATATCGCTTCCGATTATGATGTTTTCGCTGGTGGGCGGCGCCATCGCCGATAGCTTCAATCGCCGCCGTGTCATGCTCGCGGCCCAATGCTTCATGCTGGCCGTGTCCGCCGCCCTGATGGTGCTGACCTATCTGGGCATGATGTCGCCCTGGGTGTTGCTGGCGTTCACCTTCCTGCTCGGCTGCGGCACTGCCATCAACAATCCGTCCTGGCAGGCTTCGGTCGGCGATCTGGTGCCGCGTGATCACTTGCCTTCGGCAGTGGCGCTCAACTCCATCGGCTTCAATCTGTCGCGCAGCGTCGGCCCGGCCGTCGGTGGCATCGTTGTGGCCGCGGCTGGCGCGGCCGCGGCCTTTGCCATCAATACGCTCAGCTATCTGGCATTGATCGTCGTGCTATTCCGCTGGAAGCCCGGCAATGCCGTAGCGCTGCTGCCGCGCGAATCCATGGGCGCGGCCATGCTGTCGGGCATCCGCTATGTCGCCATGTCGCCCAATATCTACCAGGTCCTGCTGCGCAGCTTGATCTTCGGCTTCACCGCCATCGCGGTGATGGCACTGCTGCCCGTGGTGTCGGCGACGCTGCTTGGTGGCGGGCCGCTGACCTATGGCCTGATGCTGGGTGCGTTTGGGCTCGGGGCCGTGGGTGGCGCCTTGCTGGGCAATCGCCTGCATCAGCGCTTCAGCAGCGAGGCTGTGGTGCGGATGGCCTTTATCGGCTTCGCCATCTGCGCCGCCGTCACCGGCATCAGCACCTCGCCCTTCCTGACCGGCGCGGCCCTGCTCATTGGCGGCGCCGGCTGGGTGCTGGCTTTGTCGCTGTTCAATGTCTCGGTCCAACTGGCCTCGCCGCGCTGGGTCGTGGGGCGGGCGCTATCACTCTACCAAACAGCGACCTTCGGCGGAATGGCGCTGGGCAGCTGGCTCTGGGGCGTCGCCGCAGAGCTTTATGGCCTGCAACTCGCGATGGGAGGGGCAGGGCTGTTGATGCTCGTCGGGGCCGCTCTTGGCCTGTTCCTGCCATTGCCGCAGCGTTCGACGCTCGATCTCGATCCGCTCAATCGCTGGAAGGAACCGGCCCTCGAACTCGACCTCGAAGCGCGCAGCGGCCCGATCGTGATCCAGATCGCCTACATCATCAAACCCCACCATCTGGCGGAGTTCCTGCGCGTCATGTCCGACCGCAAGCGCATCCGCCGGCGCGACGGTGCCCGCCATTGGACCCTGCTGCGCGATCTTGGACATCCCGACGTGTGGGTGGAGCGCTACCAGACGCCCACCTGGACCGAATATGTCCGCCACAACCTGCGCATGACCAAGGCCGACGCCGAAGTCGGCGACCACGTTCGTGCTTTGCATGAGGGCCCCGACGCGCCGGCGGTGACGCGCTTCGTCGAACGCCCGACCGATTGGCTGACCGCCATCGCCGAGCCGCGCAGCACCATCGATCCGCCGTAAATATGGAGGCCTCGCCCTGGACTTGAACCAAGGGTGTGGGGAGTTGCAATCCCCCGCGTAACGCTCCGCCACGAGGCCATGGCGCACACTAGTCACGGGTGTGTTATTTAAGTCTTTAAAGTTACCCGCAGATCATGACTTGGAGCGGACCGCCACTAACTAGCGGCGATCAGCTCACGCGTATAGCTCTGGGCAATATCGCGGCTGCGCAACTGCTCGCGACTGAGCGTTTCCACCGCTTCCGCATTGCGCATCACCATGAGGCGATCACACATATAGGAAATCACCGCCAAGTCGTGGCTGACGATCACGAAGGTCAGGTTCAGCTCCCTGCGCAACTGATTGAGCAGGTTGAGGATTTCTGCCTGGATCGACACGTCCAAAGCCGAGGTTGGCTCGTCCAGCAGCAGGATTTTTGGGTTGAGTGCCAGCGCCCGCGCAATGGCCACGCGCTGTCTCTGCCCCCCCGAAAGCTCATGCGGGAAGCGGAACCGGAACTGCCCGGGCAGGCCGATCAGGTCCAGCAATTCAACCGTGCGCTTCTCCGGATCGGGCAGCTTATTGATCCGCATCGGCTCGGCAATGGCCTGGCCGATGACATAGCGCGGGTGCAGCGACGCGTAGGGGTCCTGGAACACCATCTGCGCCCGTCGCGCCAGATCGGTGCGGCTGGTCGATTTGGTATCCTGCCCGTCGATCTTGATCGAGCCCGACCAATCCGGGTTGAGCCCCATGATGGTGCGCAGAATCGTGGACTTACCCGATCCGCTTTCGCCGACCAGTCCAAAGCTCTCGCCTTGTGTCACCGAGAAGCTGACATCGCGCACGGCGACCGAAGGTCCGAAATTGACCGTCAGGTGATCGACCTGGATCATGGCCGCGCCTCCAGCCAGCTGGCCTGGCGTTGCAGTACGGGCAGGGGGTCGAGCGGCCCGTCAATCGTCGGCAGGCAGGCAAGCAGGCCTCGCGTGTAGGGATGGGTGGCCTCGTTCAGCCGGTCGGCGCGCAGCGTCTCGACGATCTGGCCGGCATACATGACGATGACCCTATCGCAGAACCGCGACACCAGCCGCAGATCGTGGCTGATGAAGATCAGCCCCATGCCCCGGCGTGTTACCAGTTCATCGAGGATCGAGAGCACCTGCGTCTGCACTGTCACGTCCAACGCCGAAGTCGGCTCGTCTGCGATCAGCAGGTCCGGCTCGCGCACCACCATCATGGCGATCATGACGCGCTGGCCCATGCCGCCTGACAGCTCATGCGGGTAGAGCGAAAACACCCGCTCCGGGTCCCGGATATGCACCGCCTCAAGCACCGCCAGTGCCTGTTTGAATGCCTCGCGCTTGGGCAGCTTCTTATCGCCGATGCGGATCGCCTCGACGATCTGCAAGCCAACCCGCATCACCGGATTGAGCGAAAACTTCGGATCCTGCAGGATCATGCCCATCCGCCCGCCACGTAGCGAGCGGCGCAGTTTTGGCGAGGCGGCCGTCAGGTCGATGCCGTCGAAGACCATCTTGTCGACGCTGATCCGCGCATAGCTCGGCAAGACGCCCAGCAGCGCCCGCCCGGTCAGGCTCTTGCCTGATCCGCTCTCGCCCACGATGCCCAGCTTCTCGCGACCCAGCGACAGCGATACGCCGCGCACGGCATCGCTCATGCCGCCTTCGCGAGGGAAGGCGATGCGCAGGTTTTCGATTTCGACCAGAGTGTCGCTCATCGGCGCTGCCTCAGATGGGGATCGAGCAGGTCGCGCATGGCGTCACCCAGGAGGTTAAAGCCCAGGCTGACGATGAAAATGGCAAAGCCCGGCACGGTCGCCACCCACCACTGATCGAAGATGAACTTGCGCCCGGTCGAGATCATCGCGCCCCATTCGGGCAGCGGCGGTTGCGCGCCGAGGCCGATAAAGCCCAGCCCCGCCGCCGTCAGGATGATGCCCGCCATGTCGAAGGTCATGCGCACGATGACCGAGGACAGGCACATCGGCATGATGTGGTAGACGATGATGTGGAAGTCCGACGCCCCCGCGAGCCGGATCGCATTCACATAATCCGAATTGCGTACGATCAGCGCCTCGGCCCGCGCCAGCCGCGCATAGGGCGGCCACGCCGTCAGCGTGATTGCCAGCGCCGCATTGACGATGCCCGGTCCCAGCGCCGCGACGAACGCCAGTGCCAGCAGCAACTTGGGAATGGCCAGGAACACATCGGTGATGCGCATGAAAATGCGATCGACCCAGCCGCCGTAGTTGCCGGCAATGGCGCCGATGACGAGGCCAACGGGGGCCGAGGTGACGATCACCAGCGCCACGATCAGCAGCGTCAGCCGCGAACCGAAAATGATGCGCGAATAGATATCGCGGCCCAGCTCATCCGCGCCAAACCAGTATTCCGCGCCCGGCGCGGCGAGCCGGTCGCTCAGTGCAGGCAGGTAGGGATCATGCGTCGCCAGGATCGGCGCCAGCGCCGCGCAAACCAGCAGCGCAATGACGATGATCAGCCCGACCATGCCGAGTGGATTGCGCGCAAATCGACGGGCGAAACTTTTGAATTCGGCAATCCGCGCGGCGCGGAGGGCGCGCTTGGGATCGATGATGGGATCGGCGATAACGCTCATGGTTCCCTCCTAGCGCGAACGCGGATCGAGCGTGCGATAGAGCACATCCGACAGCATGTTGAGGAACACGAAGACCACGCCGACCAGCAGCGTACCGCCCAGCACCGCGTTCATGTCGGCCGCGAACAGCGACGAATAGATGTAATTGCCGATGCCCGGCCAGGAAAAGATCGTCTCAATCAGCACTGAGCCTTCAAGCAATCCGCCATAGCTGAGCGCGATCACCGTCACCAACGGAATGGCCGCGTTGCGCAGCGCATGCCCCATAACCACGCGGAATTCACTGGCGCCCTTGAGCCGGGCCGTCAGCACATATTCGCGGGTGAGTTGGTCCAGCATCACCGAGCGCGTCATGCGCGAAATATAGGCCAGGCTATAATAGCCGAGCAAAATTGTCGGCAGCGTCATATGGCTGATGGCGTTGAAGAAGATTTCCCATTCGCCCTGCAGCGCGCTGTCGATCAGGATCGAGCCGGTCCAGCGATCCACCACGCCGACGAAAAACACATCGAGCTGGCCGGGGCCGGAGACCCAGCCGAGCCGGTAATAGAATACGAACAGCCCAACCAGCCCGAGCCAGAAGATCGGCACCGAATAGCCGATCAGCCCGACGATGCGGATGAGGTGGTCCGGCCATTTCTCGTGCCAATAGGCCGAGGCGACACCCATGGGCACGCCGAGCACGACGCCCAGCAACAGGCCGAGCGTCGATAGCTCCAGCGTTGCGGGGAAAAAATTGAGCAGATCGGTCAGCACCGGCCGGGTCGTTGAAAACGACGTCCCGAAGTCCCCGCGCAGGATCTTCGTGATGTATTCCCAGAACTGCTGCCAGAGGGGTTTGTCGAGCCCCAGTTCAAGAAATACGCGCTGATAGACTTCCGGCGACGCCTTTTCGCCGACGATCTTGAGCACCGGATCGATTGGCAGCACGCGCCCAATGAAGAACGTCAAAGCCGCTAGGCCCAGCAGCGTGATCGCCACCGTGAGCAGCCATGAGGCGATGCCGAAGATGATCCGTAGGGCGGGGTGGACGGGAGCGTTCAAGCGGTCTGGCCGATCATTCAAAGAGGAGCCGGGGACGCGAACGCCCCCGGCGAATATTGCGGATTATTCCTTCGTCACCGCGCCATAGCGGTCGTCCGAGAAGGTGATGCCGAGCACGACACCCTTGACGTTGGAGCGCATGGCAACCTTGCGGCTGTCCTGGAACATGTAGACGAATGGCGAGCTATCGGTGTGCGCGCGCTGGATGGTGTCATACATCGCCTTGCGCTTTTCGACGTCCTGCTCCTGCACGGCGGCGAGAACCTGGTCCGACAGCGGGCCCGAATCCCAGCCGAAGCGATCAGCGAGGTTGCCGTGCTGGCCATCGGGATTGGCCTTGTCGTTGACCGTGAACGCCTTGGCGTTGGAATGCGGATCGGGATAGTCCGGACCCCACAGACCGAACCAGATGTCGAGATCGTGCGAACGATAGCGATCCAGCCACTGGCCGCCATCCACAACCTGCAGGTCCAGCTCGATGCCGGCCTGCGCCATGGTCGCCTGAACGGCTTGGGCATATTCGGTATAGGGCGAGGTGTTCCAAACCACCGTCGCCAGCTTGATCGGCAGCGCCACGCCGCTCTCGGCGATCAGGGCCTTGGCCTTCTCGACGTTGAGCGAATAGGGGTTATAGTTGATGCCGCCGCCCAGGAACCCGTCGGGGATCATGGTCTGGTGCACCTTGACGGTGCCGCGGCCGATGCTGTCGGCAATGCCCTGGTAATCCACCAGGTACTTCATTGCTTCCACAACCTTGGGATTGCTGAGCGCGGGGTTGCGCAGGTTCAGGCCGAAATAATAGATCGTGGAGGAATTGCCTTCCATGATCGACACGTCGGGATTGGCCGAAACGGCGCCGATATCATCGGGCCCCAGCTTGTTGGCGATATCGATATCGCCCTTTTCCAGCGCCAGACGCTGGGTGGCGCTTTCCGGCATATGCTGCAGGAAAATGCGCTCGACGCCCGGAGGGGTCTGCCAGAAATTGTCGTTGCGCGACAGCAGGATCGAAACCTTCGGATCCCACTTGGTCAGCACATAGGGCCCCGAGCCGGCCGAATTTTCGCTCTTCAGCCAGGCATTGCCATAGTCGTTGCCGCCAGCGGCCAGCACGCCCTCATGCTGCTTGACCAGCACGGAGTCGACGATGCCGCCAGTGTAGGAAGACAGCACATAGAGGACGAAGCTGGTCGCATATTTCTGATCGACTTTGATCACCAGCGTGGAGTCGTCGGTGGCCTTGATGTTCTCCGCCACGTTGTCCTTGTTCAGGCCGAACTGGGTCAGGATGAACGAGATACGGCTGTCGATCATAATGACGCGCTGCAGGGAATAGGCGGCGTCATTGGCGGTCACCGGATTGCCTGAGGCAAACTTGGCGGCTGGGTTCATCTTGAAGGTGAAGGTCTTGCCGTCTTCCGAAACGGTCCAGCTTTCGGCCAGAACGCCGTAAATCTTGGTGGCGTCGGATGGGTCGAAACTCACCAGCGGCTGGTAAATCTGCTGGCTGGCGAGCACGCCGCCAACTTCGCTGACTTCACCCGGATCGAGGGTGATGATGTCGTCGATCGCGTCCGCGATGACGAGGGTATTCTTGGGCGTCTCGGCTATTGCTCCGGAAACGGTCAGCACCGCTCCGAAGGCGACAGCCGCGAGCGTCTTGAACAGGCGCATGGCAGTCTCCCTGGTTGAAGGATTGTCGGTCCGGCGCAAGCGGCCGGTTGCAGGCGCGTACATCATCGCTCGCTGATCCCCTGGAAGGTGAAAATCAGCGCGGCAATGGGCAGAAGGGTGTTGATTTCGGCAAGGGCGGCCGAGGTAAAGATGCCCGCATCGCCCAGCAGAGCCACGACGCCGCGTGTCTCGCCGGCGATGACGATGGGAAAGCACGAGCAGGCGCCATAGCCCATGGCCACCAACTGGTCGACTTCAGGAATGAACGCCGCTACGCCGGGCACGTCGTTCCCGATCACGGGCTTCATTTCGCGCAGGATGCGGTTGTTCCACGGGCTGTCGTCGACCGGATCGACATTGCCGATCGGGAAATCAGTGGGATTTGACGTGCCGATCCGGTGCGTTACCGGCCGATCCGGCGCCGTGGCGATAAAGGTCGCAGTCCGAATGCCCGGGATGGCGGTGAACAGACCGGACAGCAGCGCGAACATAGCCTGCGGGCCAGCAGCGAGTGCCTCCGACAATTCCTCGGCAACAGCTGGATTGAGCATGCTCATTCCGGAAACAACCTCATCGTGCCGACCCAGAGTTCGACCGCGGTCTCGGTGCCGATATTCTCACCCCGATGCGGCTTGTGCGAGTCGAAATGCAAGGTATCGCCGGGACCACAAAGATAGGTCTCGCCATCGACCTCATAGCGCATGGTGCCGGACACCAGGTAGACGAACTCCTCGCCCTCATGGCTCATGATTTCGGTTATGTGGCCGGGCGGCAAATGCGACAGGCAGGCATTGAGCTTGGCATCGGGAAAGCCGCGCTCGAGGAATTCATAAGACCGCGCCGCGTCACCCATATTGTAGGTCTGGCGCTGGCCGGAATGGCTGACCACGCTATGGTTGCGCGCCGGGGCTTTCGAGACGAAATGATCGACCGTCGTTTCCAGCGCCTGGGCGACATTGTAGAGCGAGGCCAGAGACGGCGTGGAGATGCCACGTTCGATCTGGGAGATGAAGCCTACGGTCAGCGAGGATTCGGTGGCCACCTGCTGCAGAGTTTTGCCGATCGCCTTGCGGCGCGACCGCAATCGCTCGCCCAGAGTCATGTCGACAGCAAATCCGGCCGGTTCGGCTTTCGCACCATGCTCGGCATTCAACTCCGACAATACATAACCTCAGCTGCCCCAATGATTTTAGCCAGACTAAATTACGGCGAGACTTTGTCAACGTCCGTGCGTCAGTTTTGCGACAGCTCCCACGCAATGGTGCGCTCCAGCGCCTCGCGCTCGCTGATCGTCTCGGCATAACCCAGCTCCGCGCGGATGCGTGTGCTGTCCAGCGTCAGCGGATAGTCCATGTTCGACGCCTCGGCGCGCTCGACCATAATGCCCTTGGCGTCAGGCGGAACTTCGGTGATCTCGGCTTTAACCCCCATCACATCGAGGATGGTCTCCGCCCACTGCCGCACCGTCCGAAGCTCGCGCTGTGCTGCATTGTATGTCCGTCCAGCCGCCGCAGGATGAAGCGCTCCCAGCACCAGCGCCTCGGCCATATCATCGATATAGCCATAGGAATTGAGCGCCTTCGCCGCCCGCGCATCGATGGCGAACGGCTTGCCTGCCGCCGCGTTCCGGATCGCCCAGGCAAAGCGATGCTGCTTGTCCTCGGGGCCAAAGATCATCGGTAGGCGCAGGATCGTGGTCTCGAACCGCGTATCCGCACGCGCCGCCTCCTCGACGGGGATTTTGTCATATTCGTCGAACAGGATGTCATCGACACCCTTGGGCCGGCGCGGATTGCCGAGATAGGGAAACCGCAGCGTGCGCAGCGGGGAATCCTCGGTCGCCGGCTCCAGCCGGATCGCCGGATTTTCCTTTTTCAAAAGCCCGCCATAGTTGGAATAAACGTCGGTCGAGCTGACCAGCACGTAGCGCCCACCCACCGTGCCGACCGCATCCAGCACCGGTTGCGTATTGCGCAAGCTCAGCGTGAAAATATCGATGACGGCCGTGACGCCATTGGCCTTGAGCAGGGCGGCGATGGCTCCCGAATCCATCCGGTCGGCCATCTCAAACCGCACGCCCGGCGGCAGCGCCACTGGCTCGCGGCCCCGCGCCATCACCAGCACATCCTGGCCATGTGCCAGCAGGCGCTTTGCCACCGCCTTGCCCAGAAAACCCGTGCCGCCAATAACCGCAACCGTCATGCTCTCACTCCACACCATAAAAGTGCCGCCGCGAGCGTTCGCGGCGGCACCATGATTCTAGTTGGTCTATTCGGCGATCGTGGCGTCGCGGAAATACGGCACATTCAGCGTCGAGCGCCAGAAGCCCGTCACTTTGGGGCTCATCATCATGTAGTTGTTGCGGTGATATTCCGGCAGGATGATGTGCTCGTTCATCACGATCGCCTCGGCGGCGCGCATGTCCTTGAGCGACTCCGCCTCGTCGCCCGTGGCCTTGGCCGCGGCGACATCAGCGTCATATTCGGCGTTGGACCAGCCCGCGAGATTGTTCGGGCTGCCGGTGACGAAATTGTCCAGAAAGGTCATTGGGTGCGGATAATCGGCGCCCCAGCCCATCTGCGCGATCTGGTACTGCACCTTCTGCACTTCGGGATAGAACACCTGCCACTCGCTGGCCTGGATCTTCACGTCGATGTTGAGATTCTTCTTCCACATCTGCTGAATGGCTTCGAGCAGCTTCTCGATCGGCGGGGACGAGTAGGTCACGAACACCGTATCGGGGAACCCCTTGCCGTCAGGATAGCCGGCTTCAGCCAGCAGCGCCTTGGCACCCTCGACTTCGGCGGTGGGGGCCAGGCCGAAGGTGTCGCGGCCCTCGGTGAATTCCTGACCGTCCACGATCATCCCCGGCGGCACCACGCCCATGGCTGGGATATCGGCCGATTGCAGCACGAACTCGACGATCTCCTCGCGATCGATCGCCATCGACAACGCCTTGCGGACGCGGACATCATCGAGCGGCTTCTGCGCCGGGTTGAAGAACGCATAGGTTGTGCCGAGTGCCGGCACGACCATGAAGGCGTCGCTTTCGACCGACAGACGTGGAATTTCCGGCGCCGGCACCGCTTCGATGCCGTCGATGTCGCCCGCTTCCATCGCGGCCAGAGCCGTTGCGGGATCGGGGATCAGCCGGAACGTGAGCTTGTCGAGGCTGACGGCTGCGGCGTCGTAATAGTTCGGGTTCTTTTCGAAAACTACGGATTCGCCGGCATTGAACTGAGTGACGCGGAACGGCCCGGTGCCGATGAAGGTCGCCGGATTGCGCGTCCAGCCTTCCGGATCGGCGGCGACCACGTCTTCGCGCACAGGGAAGAAGGTGGTGTAGGTCAAAAGCTGCATCATGTAGGGGACGCGCGCCTTGAGCGTGAACGTTAGCGTCTTGTCGTCGGGGGCGGAGACGGAAATGTCGCCCTTGCCGGCGGCATTGTAATGCTCCTCGGCTCCCACGATGGGGTAGAGCATGGCCGAATTCATCGCCCCGGTCGCGGGGTCGAGCACGCGGGTCCAGGCATAAACGAAATCGCCGGCCACGACTGGCTTGCCGTCGCTCCACTTGGCGTCGCGCAGGTGGAACGTATAGGTCAGGCCGTCCTCGGAGACTTCCCATTTTTCGGCCAAAGCCGGGACGATCTCGCCCGCCTTGTCGAAGCGCACCAGCCCCTCAAAGGTGTTGCCGATGATTGGCGCCGCAAAGGTCTCGGCGGTCGTGCCGGGATCATATTTGGCGCTTTCATTGTTGACCACATAGGTCAATTCGCCCGCGGCCATCGCCCAGGCGGTGCTGGCGAGCAGGGCGGCTGTCACCAGTGGCAGTATCAGCTTGTGCATGTGTCTCTCCTGTTGTTGGCCGGTTCGATCCGGCCTGGTTGATGGCGGGCTGCGATCACGCAGCCTGTCCCGTTTGCATGGCCGTGTCACCGGCATAGTGGCAGGCGGCGAGGTGCCCCCCGCCGATATCGCGAAGCGGCGGCTCGTGCGCCGCGCAGAGTTCTGTCGCCAGCGGACAGCGCGTGCGAAACCGGCAGCCACTGGGAATATCGATCGGGCTGGGGATTTCTCCCCGCATCGGCTCTGACGTGCTGCGCACGCTCGGATCAGGCACCGGAATGGAGGCCAGCAGCGCCAGCGTATAGGGATGGCTGGGCCGCGCATAAAGGTCGTGATTGCTCGCGAGTTCGACGATCTTGCCCAGATACATCACCCCGATCCGGTCCGAGATATGGCGCACCATCGACAGGTCATGGGTGATGAACAGGTAGGTCAGCCCCAATTCGTCCTGCAGATCCTCCAGCATATTGACCACCTGCGCCTGGATCGACACATCCAACGCCGAAATCGGCTCGTCGCAGATCACCAGGTCCGGGTTGAGCGCAATGGCGCGAGCGATACCGATGCGCTGGCGCTGGCCTCCGGAGAATTCATGCGCAAACCGTGTCGCATGATCCGGATTGAGCCCGACCCGCTTGAGCAGTTCCATCACCCGCTCGGTCCGGCTCTGCGGCGTGCCGATCCGCGCAATTTCCAGCGGCTCGGCAATCAGGTCGCGCACCGTCATCCGCCCATTGAGCGACGCATAGGGGTCCTGAAAAATCATCTGCATCCGGCTGCGAAACGGCGCCAGCGCCCGCTCATTCAGCGGCGCAATGTCGGTACCGTCGAACAGCATTTCGCCTGACGTCGGCTGGTAGAGCCGGATCAGCGTCCGCGCCAAGGTCGACTTGCCGCACCCACTCTCACCCACCAGGCCCAAGGTTTCGCCACGCCTGATATCCAGATCAACGCCGTCCACCGCACGCAGGACGGCCCGGTTGCGGCCCAGCAGGTTGCCGCCGAGGTTGAAGTGTTTTTTGAGATTGCGGAGCGAAACAAGAGGAGCATCCATCACGCTGCCTCCACCATATTCACCCCAACCACCCGCGGCGCTTCGGGGTGCTGCAACCAGCACCGTGCCCCATCGAATAGCGGCGGCATCGCCGCGACGCACTGCTTCATCGCATGCGGACACCTTGGCGCAAACGGACACCCCTCCGGCGGATGCGCCATATCGGGCGGCGACCCCGGGATCGGCGTCAGCCGATGATGCGTGTCGTCCCGCAAATCCGGCACTGCTGCCAGCAGCCCCTGCGTGTAAGGATGGCGCGGCCGCGCGAACAGGTCGCGCACATCGCCCTGTTCCATCACCATGCCGCCATACATCACCACGATGCGGTCGGTGACCTCCGCGATCACCCCCAAGTCATGCGTGATCAAAATCACCGCCATGCCCAGCCGCGTCTGCAATTCCTTCAGCAGCATCAAAATCTGTCGCTGGATGGTGACGTCGAGCGCCGTCGTCGGCTCATCGGCAATCAGCAGCTTCGGATCGCAACTCAGCGCCATCGCGATCATCACCCGCTGCCGCATGCCACCCGAAAACTCATGCGGATACGACTTGAGCCGCGCTGCCGCCGAGGGGATGCGCACCAGTTCGAACAGCTCGATTGCCCGCTGCCGCGCCTGTGTCCGCGTCACCCGGCGATGCCGCAGGATAGTCTCGATGACCTGCTCACCAACCGTCAAAGTCGGGTTGAGGCTCGTCATCGGGTCCTGAAAAATCACCGCAATATCGTTGCCGCGCAGATCGCGCATCTCGTCTTCATCGAGTTTGAACAGGTCGCGCCCGTCGAACAATGCTTCCCCGCCCTTGATCCGCCCGTTGGCCTTGAGCAGCCGCAGGATCGACATGCAGGTGATCGACTTGCCCGAGCCGCTCTCCCCCACGATGCCTATCATTTCGCCCGGCGCCACATCAAAGCTGACGCCGCGCACCGCCTGCACCTCGCCGCGCTGCGAAAAGAAACTGGTGCGCAAATCCCGCACGGAAAGGATCGGAACACTCATTTGCGCAACCTCGGATCGAGCGCATCGCGCAGCCCGTCACCCAGGAAATTGAACGCAAACATGGTCAGGCTGATTGCCGCCGCCGGAAAGAACAATTGATGCGGATAGGCCCGTAGCGTCTCCACGGCTTCGGAGGTTAGCGTCCCCCAACTCGCCAGCGGCGGCGTCACGCCCAACCCGATGAAACTCATGAAGCTCTCGATGAAAATCGCGCTCGGGATCAACATGGTCAGCGTCACGAGGATCGGTCCAACCGAATTGGGCAGCAGGTGCTTGGTCAGTATCCGCCCCGTTCCCGCGCCCATGGTCCGCGCCGCCGCCACATAATCCTGGCTCTTGAGCATCAATATCTGCCCGCGCACCATTCGCGCCATATCCACCCAGAACACCGAGCCGATCGCCACGACAATGGAAATCAGCCCGCTATCGAGCACCACCATCAACAGGATCACGTAAAGCGTCAGCGGTATCGTCGAGATGATCTCGACGATGCGCATCATCACCGCGTCGGTCTTGCCGCCCACATAGCCGGCAATGCCGCCGTAAAAGATGCCGATGAAAAAATTCACCAGCGTCGCCACGAACGCCACCGTCAGCGAAATGCGGGCCCCGATCATCTGCCGCACCAGCACATCGCGCCCCAACTGATCGGTGCCGAACAGATAGGTCATGTTCCACTGCAGGCCCTCGGGGCGCAGCACCGAACCATCGGCATTGAGCAGCTTGGCCGGCAAGCTGGAATAGTCGAGCGTCACCGCCTGATCGCCAAACTTGAACGCCTGCCGCTTCTTCAGCATGTCCTTGCGCTCGCCGCGGATAATCTCCTCCACCTGTCCGCCTTCGGACACCTGGTAGAGGTTGAAATTGGAGGCGTTGAGGAAAAATCGCGTCGACGCGCCGCTGCTGTCGGTAACCCGATACGGCTCGAACACCGGCGGTAGGTTAGCCAGTTTCAGGTTCTGGTCGGAATAGGAGAACGGGCTGAAAATCGGCCCGAAAATCGCCGCGAGGATCAGCAGCACGATAAACCCGATGCTGACCACCGCCGGCTTGTTCGCCCACAACCGCTTCCGCACATCCTGCCAATAGGTCAGGCTCGGCGTCGCGATGACCTCGGTTTCGCTCGCTGAACGGTCGAGCTTTTCCCACATGGCGGGGGCGATCGTTTCCTCGCTCATGCCGATTGCCCCGACAGCTTGATGCGCGGATCGAGCCACAGGTAGAGCAGGTCCACGATCAGGATCATCACCATCAACAGGGCCGCGTAGAAAATGGTGATGCCCATGATCGCCGTATAATCGCGATTGGTGATCGACAGCACGAAATGCCGCCCAATGCCGGGCAGGGCAAAAATCTGCTCGATCACGAACGAGCCCGTCACCAGGTTAGCCACCACCGGCCCCAGCACTGTCACCACCGGGATCAGCGAATTGCGCAGGCCGTGCTTGAACAGCACCTGTCCGGGCCGCAGCCCTTTGGCGCGCGCCGTCGTCATATAATCTTGCTCGAAGGTCTCCAGCAGGCTCGACCGCGACAGTCGCGCCACAAAGGAAATCCAGAATCCCGCCAGCGCCAGTACCGGCAGTATATAGCCGCGCCAATCGTCCAGCCCGAAAGTCGGCACCCAGCCGAGCTTGAGCGCGAACACATACAGCAGCACCGTCGCGATCACATAGGAGGGAATAGCGACGCCCATCGTGGCCAGCAGCATGACGCCGGTATCCGGCCATTTATTGCGGTTCAGCGCCGCCACAATCCCCATCGGCACGCCCAAAGCCACCACGCAGATCACCGCCAGCAGCCCCAGCCGCAACGTCACCGGCAGACCATCGGCGATCATCTGATTGACCGAAACGCCGGGATATTTGAACGACGGCCCCAGATCGAACATCGCAATGCCGCGCAGGTAATGCAGATATTGCAGCCAGATCGGATCGCTCAGCCCGAATTTGGCATTGAGCGACGCTTCGATCTCGGGCGCCAGCATCCGTTCTGACACAAAGGGGCCGCCCGGCACGGCATGCATCAGGAAAAACGTCAGCGTAACGATGGCGAACAGCGTCAGCAGCATCAGTCCCAGCCGCTGGATGACATAAGTCGCCATCTAGTGCGCCTGGCCGATTGCCCATTGGGCAATTGCGTCAGGCGGCAATGGTCGGGCAGCGAGCGGCGGGCTAATCATGCCGCTATACCAGCATCTTGGGCCCCGCGGTTCAATAGACCCGACACAAAATTTTAGTGTGCCTAAAGCGTAAAATGCCTGCGCAGAATCAGAAACGTCACGACGGCCGGCACGATCAGCGCCTGCGCCGCCTCGGCCTTATCCGCGCGGTAGCGCCCTTCGGCGTCGAGCGCATTGATGGTCCCGAGTAGCTCATTGCCCGCCATGGCCGGCACGCTGATCGAGGCGTTGCAGCCCAGCGTGCGGATCAGGTCGAGATCGCCGAAATTGCCTTCCATCCCGGCGGCCGTATTGATCACGTCGATCGCCCGTTCCGTCCGCATCCGCTCGAACCAGTCGTCGATCTCCAGCGGCTTGGTGCCGAGCAGCGGATAGACATCCTCATGGCTGGAATAGACCCGCCGCACGTGGCCCGCTTCCATATTGATCGCCGTCAGCGTGAACACCTTGACCCCGATCACCGCCTCGGCCAGCCGATGCAGCGCCGCGCCAACCTCAATAGGATCAGCGTAACGCGCCAGGGTTTGCTCAAAGGCACGCAGCGCGGAAGCAGTGGTCATAAGCGATGTCTCGACGGTTCGATTCGACAGGCGATATCCCTATGGCAACTGGCGCAATCGCTCAACCGGCCATGACGAGCGCATCTGCGTCGAACGCCACCAGGCGGTCGCGGCCCTGCGTTTTCGCGGCATAAAGGCGTCGGTCGGCCGCGGCAATCAGATCGTCGCCGCCCTCGTCACCGGTGCCGGCAGCCAGGCCGATACTGGCTGTGACCCTGAGGTCGGCGGCGATGTCGGACCAGTCTGCGTCCGCAATGGCAAGCCGGACCGTGTCGCAGAACACCGAGGCGTTGGCAGTGACGGCGCCGGGAAATATCAGCGCGAATTCCTCGCCGCCCAGACGGACCGCGTGACCATGCACGCCGATCTGCTCCACCATGATGCGCGCCACCCGCCGCAGAACGGTATCGCCGACTTGATGCGAGAAGCGGTCGTTGACCGATTTGAAATGGTCCAGGTCCAGCATGCCTACCGCATAGGGGGTGCCATCCAGGCGGCTCAGGATCTGATCGAAACAACGCCGATTGGCGATGCCGGTAAGGGGGTCGAGCATGACCTGCATACTCAGTTCCTGGGCCCGCGCCCGCAAGTGTTCGCTCTCGAGTTGGATTTCGGCGATCTTGGCGCGGCGCCGCGTGGTTTCCCCCGATTGCCGCACATAGAGGGCATGAAAGCGCCGGTGCAGCCCCAGCGCCGTCTCGAACTGCCCCAAGGCCTCCGCGTTGAGCTGATGGTCGATCTGGTTGCCCGTTTCGGCCTGGGCCAGCGCTTCGGCACAGGTATTTCGCGCGTCTTCCAGCTTGCCGACCCGCAATTGAACGTTGCCCAGCGTATAAAGATAGTGGATGCGCAAGCCGACGCCCGGATCGCCCGGCAACGCCGCCCAAGCATCGAGATACGCCATGGCCGGGTCCAGATTGCCGCTACGCGCCTGGTATTCGGCCCCGTTGGCCAGTGCAGTGCGCAATGTCCAGGCATCGCCACACAGCCGGGCGGCAGCGATGGCGGCGTCATTGGTTTCAATCGCCAGGTCCAGCCAATGACGGCCCTCTGACGCTCGCTCGCTCATCTCGGCATCGTCGACGAGCTGTATCTGGCAAAAACCCAGATTGAGCAGATGAAAGGCGCGGTCGGTTTCCTCTTTGGGACCCTGCGTCAGCGCAACGGCGCGCTCCAGCAGCTTGGCGCCCAGTTCCGGCTGTCGGCACAACGCGAGGATCACGCCCTTGACGTTATAGGCGAAGGCCGTGACGGCGTCCTGACCGGCCGCTTCGGCGGTAATGACAGCCAGTTCGGCGGCCGCGAAGGCTTCGTCGCTCAAGCCCAAATCTAGCAGCAGGAAGGCTTCGATCGCATGGGTCCGGGCTTGCTCGGCGCCGTCGTCACCGCGCTGATCCAGCCGCCTGGAACCGATCAGGCAATCCAGCCCGGTCTCGGGATCGCCAAGCTTCATGCAACACCAGGCCAGCTGCACCAGCGCGCGCGACATCAGCGCCTTGTCGCGGCGGCTTTGTGCTTGCGCAAAAACCTGTTTGGTGGCCGCCAGCGCCTCCACGCATTGCCCTTTGGCCAGCAAATGCCGGGCCAGGACGAGTCCATCGTGATGCTGGTCGGAGGCGTTGGGCAAGGGCGATACTCTGGTCACTGCGAGGACAAGTCTAGATCGATTCTATCGACCAATTCCTAATGCTTGGCTGGTTTCCGATCACGCCTGAGTGGCCCTCGGAGCGGCATCCACAAGCAATTTTGTAGCCGCACCGCGCGGCGCGGTTTGCAGTTGGCCGCCATGCCTGATAGGCACGCGCACCCATCAGAACCAGGAGCCGAGCCCCGTGTCCCCCACCAAGGTTATTTTCGATACCGATCCCGGCATTGATGATGCGATGGCGCTGCTGTTCCTCAAATCCTCGCCGGCGCTCGACCTGCTGGGGATCACCACCGTGCTCGGCAATGCCTCGATCGAGACCACCACGCGCAACGCCCTGTTCCTGCGCCAGCATTTCGATATCACCGCGCCCGTAGCCCGCGGCGCAGCGGCTCCGCTCAATGGGGTGATCGCCGATGTGCCCGAAATGGTGCATGGCGCCAACGGCCTTGGCGACATCCCGCTGCCCGAAATCGACACGTCAGGCCTGCATGCGCTGGACGCCGCCCATTTCCTCATCGAAACGGTGCGCGCCAATCCGGGCGAAGTGACCATCATCGCCGTCGGCCGCATGACCAACTTGGCCCTGGCGCTGCGGCTCGATCCCGATTTCGCCACGCTGGTAAAATCCGTGGTCATCATGGGCGGCGCCTTCGGTTTCAAGGGCCACAGCGGCAATGTCACCCCCGTCGCCGAAGCCAATATTCACGGCGACGCGCTGGCAGCCGACGAAATCTTTGCCGCCAACTGGAAGGTCGTCGTCATCGGCCTCGACGTCACCCAGGAAGCCCTGATGACAAACGCCTATCTCGCCCAATTGCGCGATGGCGCCGGCGCCAACGGCCAGTTGATCTGGGACATGACCCGGCTCTACGCCAAGTTCTACAACGACGTGACTGGCGTCGACGGCGTCTTCGGCCACGACTCGCTGGCCGTCGCCTATGTCATCGCGCCTGAGCTGTTCACCACCCGCTCTGGCCCGATCCGCGTGATCACTGAAGGGCTCGCCGAGGGCCAGACCATCCAGCAGCCCGACATCCGCAAGTTTGCGCTCAGCGCATGGAGCGGCCTGCCATCGCACGACGTTTGCATAGAATGCGACACGCCGGCGATTTTGGATTTGTACATGAAGACCATCGTCGACGCGGCCTAACCATTTGGCCGCCAACGCCACATACCAATTCCACCCACGGCGTCACTTCCGCTTTCGCGGGAATGACGCTGCGGATGCTTGGAAACCGCAAGACCACTCCAAATTCGCGTGGCGGTGCGTCCAGGCGGGCGACTAATCTCGCCCGCGAAACCGCCGTTGATAATCCGGATCGTAGAGCGCACTTTCGCGAAAATCCTCGGCCTCCAGGCCGGGGCCGACAAAGATGATCGCCGTCCGTTCGATCGGGTCGCTGGCGACCTGCGCCTCGATATCCCCCAGCGTGCCCCGCACCACCCGCTCATCCGGCCACGATGCCCGCGCGACAATCGCCACCGGGCAATCCGCCCCATAGATCGGCGTCAATTCTGCCACTACCCGATCCAGCGCATGGATTGCCAGATGGATCGCCAGCGTCGCTCCGGTCGCGCCAAAGCCCGCCAGCGTTTCATCAGCCGGCATCGGTGACGCACGTCCTGAAACACGCGTCAGCACCAGGCTTTGCGCCAGCCCCGGAATGGTCAGCTCCCGCCCCAGCGTCGCCGCCGCAGCCGCGAAGGCGGGAACACCCGGCGTTAGCGTATAGCCAATCCCCAGCCGCTCCAGCCGCCTGATCTGCTCGGCCACCGCGCTCCACACCGACAGATCGCCCGAATGCAGCCGCGCCACGTCCAGCCCAGCCGCCTCTGACGCCGCATATTCCGCCTCGATGTCATCCAGCGATAGCGGCGCCGTATCAACGATCCGCGCATTCGTCGGGCAATAAGCCAGCAATTCCTTCGGCACGATCGAGCCCGCATAGAGACATACCGGGCACCGCGCCAACAGGTCGCGTCCGCGCACGGTGATCAAATCCGCCGCGCCGGGCCCAGCGCCGATGAAATGCACCGTCATGGCTTGATCCAGTTCCACTGTGTAATCGGCATCGCCGGCCGCCACCCCGTCATGCCGCCAATCGGCGCAGCGCGGTCGATGGCGATGCGGGTCAGTTGCCCACCGAGTTCGCCATGCCGGGCTAGCAGCAGCGCCTCCATTTGTGTCGTCACCGCATTGGCCACCAGCCGCCCGCCTGAGGGCAGGGCAGCGATAACAGCCTCAATCACACCCGGCTCCGTCCCGCCACCGCCAACAAAGATAGCAGCCGGCTGCGGGAGGTCGGCAAGCGCCGCTGGAGCCGCGCCGTGAACCACTCGCAAATCAGGAACCCCGAACATCGCCGCATTGCGCCCGATCCGCGCCACCCGCTCAGCGTCCGCCTCAATAGCAATAGTGCGCAAGCTCACATCAGCCAGCATCCACTCAATGCCGACCGAGCCCGAACCCGCGCCAATATCCCACAACAATTCACCCCGCCGCGGCGCCAGCGCCGAAAGCGTCAGCGCCCGAACCTCGCGTTTGGTGATCTGCCCGTCATGCTCGAACAACGCATCGTCCAACCCCGCCGCCAACGTCAGCACGCGCGCGCCGGGAACCGTCACCACATCGATGGCGCAGATGTTTAGCGGATTGATTTGGTCCAGCGTGAATCGCGAGGCAACCGCGCCCTTGATCTGCTCGTCAGGTCCGCCCAGGGACTCCAGCACGGTGATGATCGAGCGACCAAACCCGCTACTGTCGAGCAACTTCGCCAGACCTGCCGGACCGTCGCCGTCGGATGTCAGCGCCAAAATACGCGCCCCATCATACAGGTGCGGCCGGATCAGCTCCATCGGCCGCCCATGCAGAGACAGGCAGACGACATCCTGCAGCGGCCAGCCCAACCGCGCCGCCGCGAGGCTGAATGAGGATGGATGCGGGAACACATCCATTTCGGCAGCATCGACATGGTGCGACAGCGTCGCCCCAACGCCGTAGTGAAACGGATCGCCGGAAGCCAACACGCAAACCGCGCGCCCTTGCTCTGACAGCACCGCCTCGATCGAGCGCATGAATGGGCTATCCCACGACCGCCTCTCCCCGGTGATGATGGCCCCCGCCAATTCCAGATGCCTTGCGCCGCCGAAAACGACATCGGCATCGGCAATACGCTTGCAGGCAGCTTCGCCGAGCCCCGCAATCCCGTCCTCGCCAATGCCCACGATAGACAGCCACCTCACGGCGTCGCTCCGCTCGCACGCGGTGAATACACCAGCGGTTGCCGCCCCGGCCGTTCGATGAGGCGCGTCTCTGCCGAGCCAATGATGACGCATGTCGCCATGTCGGCGCGCGTCGCGTCGGCGTCGGCCAGCGTGGTCACCGCAATCGCTTCGTCCGGCCGCCCGGCCGCCCGCCCGAAAATCACCGGCGTGGTCCACGGCAACACTTCGCGCAGAATGGCGAAGGCCGAGCCAAGCTGCCACGGCCGCGCCCGGCTGATCGGATTATAGAGCGCGATCACCAGCCCCGCCGTTGCCACGGCCCGCAAGCGCTGCTCGATCACCGCCCACGGCTTGAGATTGTCCGACAGCGAAATCGCACAGAAATCATGCCCCAGCGGCGCCCCCGCCCGCGCCGCTACCGCCAGCATCGCGGTCACGCCGGGCACCACTTCGAGGTCGATTTCGCGCCAGGATTCCACATCCTCCTCGATCGCCTCGCACACGGCCGCCGCCATGGCGAAAACCCCCGGATCGCCCCCCGAAACGACGCAGACATGCGCCCCGCCCGCCGCCGCATGCAGCGCCGCCTTGGCGCGGCTCAGCTCCTCGCGATTGTCCGAAGCGACGCGCCTCTGATCGGGCCGCAGCGCCAACCGGTCGAGATACGGCCCATAACCAAAAAACACTTCCGCCGCCGCCACAGCTGCGCTGGCCTGCGGCGTGATCTGTTCAGGACTGCCCGGCCCAAGCCCAACAATAACCAACTTCCCACTCATGGCCGCGCCGCCCAGCCAGGCACCAAGATCAGGGCAAAGTAGGGTGCCTCATCATCCGGCTTGTCAGCGAGCCGCATCGAATACCCACTCGCCATCGTGCCGCGCTCGACATAGATCGCGCTATCCAGCTTGCCGGCCTCCGCGATAGCACGGCGTATCTTCGGCAAGTTCCGCCCAACCTTCATGATCACCGCCCCGCCGGTATCACCCAGCCGTCGCGTCAGTTCGGCCTGGCCCAAAGTACCGGGAAGCACGCTCAAAATATCGTCGCCCTGCACCAGCGGCATCCCGGCCTGCGACCAGCAGCCCGACATGGCGGTAATGCCCGGAATAACCTCGGTCTCGAACCGCGTCGCCAGCCGCACATGAAGATGCATATACGAGCCATAAAACAGCGGATCGCCCTCGCTCAACACTGCCACCGTGCGGCCGGCGCTGAGATGCCCCGCGACCCGCTCCGCCGCCTCGGCATAAAACCCATCGATGGCCGAGGTGTAATCTGCATGCTCCCGCGCCACTTCCGTGGTCACCGGATAGTGCAGGGGCTCCTCGATCTGCCTCTTGAGCAAATCGGCAACGATGGCCCGCGCATTGCTGGCATTGCCGCGCTTGGCGAAATACGCCACCACATCGGCGCGCTCGATGGCCCGCACCGCCTTGAGCGTCAGCAATTCCGGATCGCCCGGCCCAGTCCCGACCCCGATCAAACGCCCGCTCACAGCCCCGGCCTCGCCAGCGCATTCAGCGCCGCCGCGGTAATCGCGCTGCCCCCCAGCCGTCCGCGCACGATAGCGAACGGCACGCCGTATGAATTGTCCGCCAGCGCATCCTTGGATTCCGCTGCGCCCACAAATCCCACCGGCATCCCCAGAATGGCCGCCGGCTTTGGTGCGCCATCGCGCAGCAACTCAAGCAGGTGAAACAGCGCTGTCGGCGCATTGCCGATGGCCACCACTGAACCCTCCATGCGCTCCACCCACAGCCGCAACGCCGCCGCCGAACGCGTATTGCCGATTTCTGCAGCGATACCCGGAGTACGCGGATCGCGCAGCGTGCAGATGACCTCATTATTCGCCGGCAACCGCGCCGCCGTCACGCCTCGCGCCACCATTTCCGCATCGCACAGGATCGGCGCGCCGCTCTGGAGTGCTGCCCGCGCCGCTGCCACAAATCCGGCCCCGAACACGAACTGCCGCGCCGCCTCCACCAATCCAGCGGCGTGCACCATGCGGACGGCGACGTCGGTCTCCTCCGGCGAAAAGCCCGAAAAATCGGCCTCCGCCCGGATGATGGCGAACGACGCTCGATAGATCGCGTCACCATCCTTGATGTAGTCGTAGTCTGTCATTGCCGTCCTTGCTGAACCGTCGCGGCGATCGAGGCCGCGCCGAGCCGCTTGAAGCACGAAGCGACGGATTCTCCCAGCTTTCGTTCGTCGCGCCACAGCGTCGCGAGCCGCTCCATGGCCAGCGGCACGGCGTCGCTCGCCATGCGCAATGCCGGCGCTCCTTTCGCACTGCCATCCACGACGAGGTCTACCCCGTCCTCATTGCCCACCAGCGTCAGCAGCGCCGGACCCGGATGCGCGCAGCCCTTGGCACACCCCGACACATGCAGCGCAAACGAGCCATCGAAAAATTCGGGTTCCGCCCGCGTCAGCGTTTCCGCCACGCGCCGCGCCGCGATCGTGCCTGACGCACAGCCCTCGCTGCCAATGCAAGCGCTCACCGCACCGCGCGGATCGGCCGAGGTAGTGATGAAGCCCAGCGTCCCCGCCGCCTGCGCAAAGCGCGCCGCATCAGCCTCCGTTGCACAAATGGCAATCAACTGATGCTGCGGCGCCAGATGAAACTCCGCTATGCCGACCGCCTGCGCTGCATTCGCCAATGCGCTCAACGTCGCCGCATTTGCCGCGCCAAACGCCAGGCCCACAGCCGCGCCAGCGCGCCCATCGGCCAGCGCGATCCGATCCTGGGTCAGCCGGGCAGGGGGATGTTGCGGCGCCCCTGCAACGAGGATCGGCGCGAGGGCTTGGTACAAGGCCCTCCCATCCAGATCGCGCCCTCGCCCAAGCGGCCCGAGCCCGGCGATCAAACTGAGTGCCGCCCAAACCGCCCCCGCCGCATCTTCCGCCCGAAGCAGGCCAGTTCCTTGTCCCCCCACCTCAAGCGCCCACATCGGCGCGTCCGCAGAACCCACCGCCGTCAGCCGTATGTCAGCCGCCAGTTCATCGCGCCCGATGCACCCGCCGCCATCGACCACGACTGTAACCTTGGGCCCAAGCGCTGCCTCCAGCGCGCCATCGGCAACCGCAAGCCGGATCGCCTCCGCCAGCGGCCGTGGATCGGCAATTTCATGTCCATCAAGCCCCGCGAGTGGCGATGTCTCGATCACCAACCCGCTTTCAATGGCGACGACAGCCTCGATACCCTGCGCAAACTCCGCCACAACGTCGGCCCGCAGCCCTCGCACCTGCAGATTGCCCCGCGCAGTAACCTCAATCTGCCCATTGCCAAACCGCTCAGCCAAGTCCGCCACGGCCCGCAACTGGTGCGGCGAGATCACGCCCCCCACCGGCCGCAACCGCGCCAATAGCCCGTCGTCAGTCTGCATCGGCTCGCGCAACGTTGGACAGGCGCCGCGGCGCTGGTCGCGGGCAGGGCTTGACGCTGATGGTGCAAGGTTAAGCTGGGTCAAAAGACAGTTCCGGCAGATCGGGGTTTGATCTTTATACGATCACCGTTCGGGGACAAAGTGCGCGATGCAGAGATAGGGGCTAACCACACCCCCTCCCATCCTCCCCCATCAAGGGGGAGGTGCCGTCTTGTGGGTTGAACGCTATCGAGTCTCAAGAGTGGAGAGAAACCTCCCCCTTGATGGGGGAGGTAGGAGGGGGTGATGCCCCGATCCAACGATTGGCCGCGCTACTCCCGCGCCCGCAGCAGATACGTATCCATGATCCAGCCATGCCGCTCACGCGCCAACCGGCGCGTCTCAATGATACGCTCAGCCACATCGCGCAGCCGCCCGCTGATCAGCAGTTCATCGGCCGTTCCCAAATACGCACCCCAGAAGATATCCAGTTCCGCATCCACACCAGCAAACGCCGCCTGCCCGTCGAGCATCACCAGCGTATCCCCATGCCGGTCGCCCTGCGCCAGCCGCCGCCCGGTGGTGATATGCACCGGCTCGCCAATCCGGTTCAGCGCAATACCATGGGCGGCCGTCAGTGCCTGGATGCTGCTGATCCCCGGAATAATCTCGAGCCCATAAGCATCCGGCGCATCGGCTCGCAGCCGGTCGAAAATCCGGATCGTGCTGTCATAAAGTCCCGGATCGCCCCACACCAGAAACGCCGCAACACCGCCGTCGCCGACATGCTGATCCAGCAAGTCTCCAAACTGCCGTGCCAACTCGCCGTGCCAGTCTGCCACTCGCTCGGCATAATCGGGCGTGCCCGCATCGCGCACCGGCGGCGCAAACTCTACCGATCGGCTCGCCGGATTGGTCACATACCGCCGCACGATATCGCGGCGCAACTGCGCCAGCTCGCCCTTGCTCTCGCCCTTGTCGGGGATAAGCAACACATCGGCGCGGTTGAGCGCGTTGATGGCCTGAATGGTCACATGCTCCGGATTGCCGGTGCCGACGCCCACGAGCAGAATGGTTTTCACGCCTTGCTCTCGGGCTCTTCGTCTGCGGTAGCGGCGAGGAAATCGCCCAGCCGGTCCAGCCGCTTGACCCAATTGGTGCGGCGTTCGTTGATCCATTGTTCGGCCTGGCTCAGCGCCTCCGCCTCAATGCGCACCGTGCGCACCCGCCCCACCTTTTCGGAGCTGACCAGCCCGCTGGCCTCCAGCATCTGCAAATGCTGCACCACGGCCGGCAGGCTCATCGCGAACGGCTTGGCCAATTCGCTGACCGACACCGGGCCACGGCTCAACCGCTCGACCATGCCCCGTCGCGTCGGATCGGCAAGAGCCTGGAACATGAGATCAAGATTCGGGTGCGACTGTTGGTTAAGCATAGCCTTAACTAACAATTCCGCCCCATTATGTCAATGCGAATGCGCGTGAACCGGCTGTGTCGCCTGGGGCAGGGGACATGTGCCAACCGAACCGCGCCAGTCGATTTCCACTGTCGCGTGGCCGATGGCATAGCGCTCGGCCAACACCGCCTTGACCCGCTCGGTCGTGGCCGCCGCGTCGGCACCGTCGGCGAGCGACAGTTCCAGCGTCGCCGCCGGTTTGCCCGAGGTGATCGACCAGATATGCATGTGAGAAATGGCCTTGACGCCCTCCACCGATGACAGCGCACCCCGCACCTCATCGATCACCACATTGCCCGGCACCCCCTCCATAAGGATATTGAGCGAACTCTTGAGCAGCGACCAGCCGCTGCGCAAAATCAGCGCCGAGAGCAGCACCGACAGGATCGGATCGATCGGCGTCCAGCCGGTAAACCAGATCACGATCGCTGCGCCAATGGCCGCGACCGAGCCCAGCATATCGCCGACCACATGCAGCATGGCGCCCTTGATATTGATGTGCTCCTTGTCGCCCCGCGTCAGGATGAAAAACACCAATCCGTTGACGATGAGCCCCGCAACCGCGACCGCCAGCATGGGCCCGGCCAGGATATGACCCTCGCCCGACAGCAGCCGCATCGCCGCCTCGTAGACGATCCACACCGTTAGCCCCAGCAGCGCCAGCGCGTTGACAAACCCCGCCACCACCTCGAACCGCAGATACCCGAAGGTGCGTTTGCCGTCCGAAGCCCGCCGCCCCAGCCGAAACCCGGTCCAGGCCAGCGCAAGCGCTGCAGCATCGGTCAGCATGTGCCCGGCATCGGCAATCAGCGCCAGCGAGCCCGACATGGCGCCGCCGATGATTTCGACCACCATGAACCCTGCCGTCAGCACCAGCCCGGCCAGCACCACTTTTTCGTTGGTGCTGCTGACGGCAGGCGCGTGGCTATGCCCTTCATGGCCATGATCGTGGCCAGCGTGATCATCCCCGGCATGGTCGTGCCCAGAATGGTCATGCTCGTGGGCGCTATGGTCGTGAGCGGTCATGGTCGATCCGTGTTGCTTCGTGACATATGAATACACGTTCATATGATTTGTTCAACCCACGCACTGTTCTGCCGCGAAAAACTCTGATGCGCCTGCGGGCTTGACCTTCCCATGGGTCAACACCGCACAACCGCCGCACCATCCTAAAAGGAGAACGCCCATGAAACCCTTGCTGCTCGCATCCGCTCTCATCCTGGCCCTCGTTCTGCCCGTCGCCGCGCAGGAAATGAAAATGGATCACGGCGCCATGGCCACCGACAGCGCCGCGACCAAGGCCTACAAGGCCGCCAACATGGACATGCATTCCGCCATGGAGATCGACTATTCCGGCGACGCCGATATCGATTTCGTCCGCGGCATGATTCCCCACCACCAGGGCGCCATCGCCATGGCCAAGGTCGTGCTGGAGCACGGCACCGATCCCGAGATCAAGAAACTGGCGCAAGAGATCATCACCGCCCAGGAAAGTGAAATCGCCTGGATGCAGGACTGGCTGACCAAGCACCCGGCGCCTTAAGCCGGACATTCCCACGGCCACGCTCCCCCACCCACGCCGTCATTCCCGCGGACGCGGGAATGACGGCGCAATGGAGCAGCACAGAATATTACCGCTCATACCCCGGCCGGCTCACTGAATTCCGCACGATCAGTTCCGCCCGCAGCAACACTTCCGGCTCCTTCGGCGGCTTGCCTTCCAGCAGCGCCAACAGCAGGTCCATCGCCTTCTCGCCGATTTTCAGCCGCGGCTGCTTCATCGTCGTCAACGCCGGGGTCACGAAGCTGGCGAAGGAAATATCGTCGAACCCCATGATCGAAAAATCACGCGGCAGGTCATACTTGCGCGTGTTCAGCGAGATGATCACCCCAAGCGCCGTTGCGTCGTTGACACAGAGGAACGCGCTCGGCAGCACATCGCGCACGAACATATGCTCGGCAGCCGCGCGCCCGCTCTCCGTCGTGCCGTCCCCATCCAGGATCATGCGTGGATCGACCTCGATCCGGGCCGCCTGCAACGCCGCGCGATAACCCTGTTCGCGCAGCATGTTGACCGCCTTGCTGGTCGAGTGGCCGATAAAGGCGATGCGGCGGTGGCCCTGCGAAATCAGGTGCTCCGCGGCCACCCGCGAACCCTCGAAGTTGTCCACCCCAACGAACGGCACGTCCGCATTGGCCACCGGCTCGTTGACCGCCACCATCGCCGGCAGCCGCGCTTCGCCACCCTCCTGGCCGAAGCCATAGGGTAGGTGCCCGGTGAACAGGATCAACCCGTCGGCCTGGTTGGAACTGATGAAGCGCAGATAGTCGGTCTCGCGGGTCGGATCGTTCTGCGTATTGCCGATCAGCACCCCATAGCCGCGCTTGCTGGCCTCGGTTTCGAGCCCGACGAGGATATTGGAAAAATTTGGGTCGCCCACGTCGGGCGCGAGAATCAGGATCATGTTGCTGCGGCGCATCCGCAGCGAGCGCGCCATCGCGTTGGTGGTGTAGCCAGTCTTGGCGACCGCCTCCGTCACCTTGCGGCGCGTGGCGTCGGCCACCTTGGTCGGCTCGTTGATAGCCCGGCTGACCGTGGCGATCGACACGCCGGCCAGCGCCGCGACATCCTCGATGGTGGCCAGTTTCTGGTGCTGCACGCTGCGCTCCACCCCGCGCGGTCTCGTGTCGGGGTTGGGGCACCCATCGCGGCGCGAGCCTCTTAGCAGGCCCTTTGAACCGCGCGACATCAATTGTGCGAGGCTTATACAGATTTGCATCTATGTAAACCTTTACATGATTCATGAAAACCTTTACATCGGTGATCACGGGACGAATGAGCAGGCGCCAAGCCAGCCGCGTCAGGGGAGGGGTTCAGGTCAATGGCGAGCAGTGTCGGCGAAAGCGCGCCTATAATTTTGGCCGCCAGCCGCGTCAGCAAATCCTTCGGCGAAATCCCGGTACTGTTCAGCATTGATTTCGATATTCGCCCCGGCGAAGTTCATGCCGTCATTGGCGAAAATGGCGCCGGCAAGTCGACGCTGATCAAGATTCTGTCCGGCCTCGAACAGCCCACTTCGGGCTCAATCATCTACGATGGCCAGACCGTCGTGCTGCCGCCCAATGGCGCCGCCGAAGCCATGGGCATCGTCCTCATCCACCAGGAAATGAACCTGGCCGAACACCTGACGGTGGCAGACTCGATCTTTCTCGGCCGCGAACTCAAGAAATTCGGTTTTCTCGACGTCCGCGAGATGCGCAAGCGCGCCGCTGCCGTCATGGAAACGCTGCACGTCCATGTCGATCCCGATGCGCGCATCAACACGCTCTCGGTCGCCGACAAGCAGATGGTGGAAATCGCCAAGGCCATCAGTCGCGATGCTCGCGTGCTGATTATGGATGAGCCGACAGCCGTGCTCTCCGTCGGCGAAACCCAGACGCTGTTCGAGCAGATCCGCCGCCTCACCGCGCGCGGCGTCGCGGTGATCTTCATCTCGCACAAGCTCAACGAAATCATGGAACTGGCCCAGCGCGTCACCGTGCTGCGCGACGGCCAGTTGATCGCCACCGTGGGTACCGAGGCCCTAACGCCCGACTCCATCGCCCAGATGATGGTGGGCCGCGAACTGTCCAACCTCTATCCGCCCAAGCACGAGCCCGATGTCGATGCGCCCGCCGTCCTCACCGTGCGCAATCTCAGCGCAGCCGGCGTCAGCGATGTCTACTTCGACCTGCGCCGCGGCGAAATCCTCGGCTTTGCCGGGCTGATCGGCTCCGGCCGCACGGCCGTGGCCGAAGCCATAGTGGGCCTGACCCACCGCACCGGCGGCGATATCACGCTCGACGGCAAGCCGGTCGACTTTACCCGCGTGGTACAGTCCGTCGATGCCGGCCTCGCCTACATGACCAAGGACCGCAAGGGTAAGGGCCTGCTGCTCAATATGGGCCTGCGTCCCAACCTGACCCTACTCACAGTCAAAAAACATCTCCGCGCCGGCTTCCTCGACAGCGCCAGCGAAACCCGAGCGCTGGAGCGCGCGGTGCGCCGTTTCGACATCCGTGCGCGTGATGCCTCCGTCGCCGTCGGCCGCCTGTCGGGCGGCAATCAGCAGAAGCTGATGCTGGGCAAGACCATGGAGAGCGAGCCCGACATCATCATCATGGATGAGCCGACGCGCGGCATCGATGTCGGCACCAAGCAGCAGATTTATCACATCATCGCGGCGCTCGCCGCCGAAGGTAAATCGATCATCCTCATCTCCTCGGAGCTGCAGGAAGTGATCGGCCTCAGTCATCGCGTGGTGGTCATGCGCGGAGGGCGCGTGGCCGGCGTTCTCGAAGGCGCCGAAATCACCGAATCCGAAATCATGCGGTACGCCGCGGGCATCAAGCAGAGTGGAAACGATGAGCGCATCAGCGCCTGATACAGCGGCAAAGCCCCGGCGTGGCTTCCGCATCGATTTGAAAACAGCCGGCCCGCTGCTGGCGCTGGCTCTGCTGGTGCTGCTCGGCATTACGCTCAACGAGAATTTCCTGAGCTACAGCAATCTTACCAACGTGCTGGCGCGCTCGTCCTTCATCGGCATCATCGCCATCGGCGCGACTTTCGTCATCACCGCCGGCGGGCTCGATCTGTCTGTCGGCTCCATGGCGGCGGTTATTGCCGGCGTCATGATCATGGTGATGAACTGGCTGATCCCCACCATGGGCATCGGCTGGGGCGTGGTCCTCGCCGGCATGTTGGCGGGCATCCTGCTCGGCGGCGTCGCGGGCGTTTTCAACGGCTTGATGATTACGCGCGGCCGCATCGAAGCCTTTATCGTCACGCTGGGCACCATGGGCATCTTCCGCTCGCTGGTCACCTTCCTCGCCAATGGCGGCACGCTGTCGCTCAATTTCAACGTCGCCGACGTCTACCGCCCCGTCTATTACGATGGCGTGCTGGGCGTGCCGTGGCCGATCATCGTCTTCGCCGTCGTGGCGATTGCCGGCGAAATCGTCATGCGCCGCACCGCCTTCGGCCGCTATTGCGCCGCTATCGGCTCCAGCGAGCAGGTTGCCCGCTATTCCTCGATCAATGTCGATAACGTGCGCCTCCTGACCTACATCCTGCAGGGCGTGCTCGTCGGCGTCGCCGTGCTGCTCTATGTGCCGCGCCTCGGCTCGGCCTCAAGCACCACCGGCGTGCTCTGGGAACTCGAAGCCATTGCCGGCGTCATCATCGGCGGCACCACCCTCAAGGGCGGCTATGGCCGCATCTGGGGCACCGTGGTTGGCGTCGTCATCCTCGGTCTCATCGGCAATATCCTCAACCTGCAAAGCCTGATCAGCCCCTACCTCAATGGGGCGTTCCAAGGCGTCATCATCATTCTCGCCGTGCTGCTGCAACGCGAACGCCTCACCAGCTAGGCGACTAACAATTTACATCGCCCAACAATGGGCACTTACGGGAGGACTGCAATGAAACTGGCAAAAACTCTATTGGCGGCGGCGGTTGTCGTCGGCAGCCTCGGCGGCATCGCCGTGGCACAGGACAAGGTCGTGATCGGCGTTTCCGTACCGGCAGCCGACCACGGCTGGACTGGCGGCGTGAACTACTTCGCCCAGCAGGCGATCGATCGCCTCAAGGTGACCTATCCGAACGCCGAATTCGTCTTCGCTTCGGCCCCTGATGCGCCCAAGCAGATCGCCGATATCGAAGACATGGTCGCCACCCGCGGCATCGATGCGCTCGTCATCCTGCCCGGCGATCCGGACGCGATGACCTCGGCGATCAAGCAGGTCAAAGACGCTGGCAAGTTCGTCACCGTCGTCGATCGCCAGCTCTCGATCAATGGCGTGGAAAACCTCTATGTCGCCGGTGACAATCCGGGCCTCGGCGCCAATGCCGCTGCCTACTTCAAGGAAGCGCTGCCGGATGGCGGCAACATCGTCATCCTGCGCGGCTTGCCGATCCCGATCGATCAGCAGCGCTTCGACGGCTTCATGGCCGGCATCAAGGACACCAATCTGAAGGTGCTGGACGACGAATTCGCCAACTGGAACCGCGATGACGGCTTCAAGGTGATGCAGGACTTCCTGACGCGCTTCCCCGATATCAAGGGCGTGTGGACGCAGGACGACGACATCTCCCTGGGCGCCATCGAAGCCATCAAGCAGGCTGGCCGTGAGAACGACATGTTCGTCGTGGGCGGCGCCGGCATGCAGCAGATCATCCAGGCCGTTGCCGCTGGCGACAAGCTGACTCCCGTCGACGTCAGCTACAGCCCGGCCATGATCGCCACGGCTATCGAGTTGACCACTGCGCACCTTGTCAGCGGTGTCCAGGTTTCGGGCCGCTACGTCCTCGACTCGACCCTGATCACCAAGGACAATGCAGCCGGTTTCCTCGACGCCTCCAGCCCATTCTGATCGGGCAGGATCAGAGTACGGAAAGGGCGCCTTGGGGCGCCCTTTCTTTTTGTGGGGAAGTCCATCGACCGATCGTGCCAGCGAAACACCCCCTCCCAGCCTCCCCCATCAAGGGGGAGGTGTCTGCCGGTGGGTTGAATTGGATCGAGCCCCAAGAGTGGAGAGAAACCTCCCCCTTGATGGGGGAGGTAGGAGGGGGTGACCTCAGCGAACTCGGAGGTCGGGTCCGCCCAACCTAAACCGCTTCCGGCGTATACCCCGCCTCGCGAATAGCCTCCGCGCCCTTGTCCGCATCCCCCACGAACTCCGCCCTATGCGTCGCCAAATCCACCGAAACCGCTGCCCCTGGAAACGCCTCTTCCAGCGCCCGCTTCACCGTCCCGACGCAATGACCACACGTCATGTCGTTCACTGCAAAAACCGTCTTTTCACTCATCTCAATGTCCTTTCGTCTTGATTGTTTCGCCCGCCAGATCATCCAAGATCGGGCAATTCGGCCGCTCGTCGCCACCGCAGCAATTGGCCAGGTGTTTCAGCGTCTTCACCATGCTTTGCAGCTCGACGATCTTGGTTTCCAGCGCCCCGATGTGACCGGTGGCGATGGATTTGACCTCGGCGCTGGCGCGCTCCTTGTCCTGCCACAGCCCCAGCAGCGTCGCCGTTTCCTCGACCGAAAACCCCAGCGTTCGGGCCCGTTTTACGAAGCGCAGCGTGTGCACCTCATCACTGCTATAAACCCGGTAATTGCTTTCCGTGCGTAGCGGCGCGCGGATCAGCCCGATGGATTCGTAATAGCGGATCATCTTGGCCGACACGCCCGTGGCGCTCGAGGCCTCTCCGATATTCATAGCTTTGCTCCTTTCACACCGCGCAGGCGTTGCGCATTGCCGACCACGAAGACGCTCGACAGCGCCATCGCCCCGGCCCCGATCATCGGCGACAGCAGCACGCCGAAAGCCGGGAACAACACCCCCGCCGCGACCGGGATCAACACCACATTGTAGCCAAACGCCCAGAACAGGTTTTCCCAGATGTTCTTCATGGTAGCCCGGCTCACCGCGATGGCGTCGAGCACACCCTTGAGGTCGCCGCCGAGCAGCACCACGTCGGCGCTCTCGATAGCGGCATCCGTGCCGGTGCCCACCGCGATGCCGATATCGGCCGCCGCCAAAGCCGGCGCATCATTGATGCCGTCCCCGACATAAGCCACCTTCCGCCCACCTTGCCGCAGCGACGCCAGCGCCTCGATCTTGCCCGCCGGCAACACCTCCGCCCGCACCTCATCAATGCCCAACAACCGCGCGATCGCCTCGGCCGTCCGCCGATTGTCGCCCGAAATCATCGCCGTCTTGATGCCCTTGGCATGCAGCGCCGCGATCACCGCCTTGCTGGTTGGCTTGATGGTGTCGGCTACCACGATTGCAGCCGCCAGCTTGTCATCAATCACCGCAAACACCGGCGTCTTGCCCTCATCGGCCAGCTTCTGCGTTGCCGCATCGAAATCGGTGAAATCGAGATGAGCAAACTGCCGCTGCGCCCCGATGGCCACCAGCCGTCCGTCCACGCGGGCCTGCACACCGCGGCCCGGCACCGAATCGAACTCCGTCACCTCGCCCAACGTCAGCCCAGCCTTTTCCGCCGCCGCCACGATAGCCGCCCCGATAGGATGCTCCGACCGCGCCTCCACCGCCGCCACCAGCGCCAGCACTTCATCATGCTCGAAATCATCGTCGAGAATGATATCGGTCAGCTCCGGCGTGCCCTTGGTCAGCGTGCCGGTCTTGTCGAAGGCCACCACCGTCACGTCGCGCAACTGCTGCAGCGCTTGGCTCTTGCGGAACAGCACGCCCAGTTCCGCCGCCCGGCCAGTCCCGACCATGATCGAGGTCGGCGTCGCCAGCCCCATGGCACACGGGCAAGCGATGATCAGCACCGCGACCGCGTTGACCATGCCGAACACATAAGCCGGCTCCGGCCCCCAGATCGCCCAGACGCCAAAGGTCAGCACCGCCAGCGCAATCACCGCCGGCACGAACCACATTGTGATCTTGTCCACCGTGGCCTGGATCGGCAGCTTGCCGCCCTGCGCTTCCTCGACCATGCGGATGATCTGCGCCAGCATGGTATCCCCGCCCACCTTGGTGGCCCGGAAATTGAAGCTGCCCGACGTATTGAGCGTGCCGCCCACCACCAGAGCGCCGACGCCCTTGGAGACGGGCAGGGGCTCGCCTGAAATCATCGACTCATCGATATTGCTCTGCCCGTCGACAATCTCGCCATCGGTGGCGATCTTCTCGCCCGGCCGCACCACGATGATATCGCCGGCCACCACCTGCTCGATCGGCAGCTCGACCACTTGGCCAGTCCGCTGCACCTGCGCGGTCTTGGCCTGCTCGCGCACCAGCCTTTGAATAGCTTCGCCGGTGCGCCCCTTGGCCAGCGCCTCCAGCAACCGCCCAACCAGGATCAGCGTCACGATCACGGCGGCGGATTCGTAATAGACATACTGTGTCTGCGCCGGCAGCCATTGCGGCGCGAACGTCACCACCACCGAGAACAGGTAGGCCGCGCCGGCCCCCAGCGCGACCAGCGAGTTCATCTCTGGCGCCCCGCGCAACAGCGCCGGAATACCGATCTTGAAAAAGCGCCAGCCGGGCACGAACAGCACAATGCTGGCGAGCACGAAATAGGCGATATACAGCGCCTGCTGCGGCACCAGGCTCAGCAGTGCCATGTGGAAGTCCATGAAGAAGTGGCTGCCCATTTCCAGCACGAACAGCGGCAGCGTCAGCACCGCGGCGATGGTGACATCGCGCTTGAGCACGCCCGCGTCCTCGTCATGATGCTGGTGGCCGCCATGCATATGATGGCTGTGGTCGGTCTGCTTGCCACTATAGCCAGCCTTCTCGACCGCCTTGAGCAGCGCGTCCACATTGCTGGTATCGGCCAGGCGCACCGTGGCGCGCTCGGTCGCCAGGTTGACCGATGCCGATGTCACGGACGGTACCTTGAGCAGCGCCTTCTCGACGCGCGCCACGCAGGATGCGCAGGTCATGCCCTCGATATCGATGGAAATGGGTCGGGTCTGCAGTTCTGTATCAGTCATGATTTCACCTCGTCCCACAGCATATAGAGGTTCCCATCATGGGAAGGTCAAGGGCCGGAGCGAGGATACGCCAATTAACCGGATTAAGGGTGCGTTAACCTTCGAATATTGCATGGCTGTTGTGACATAACTCTATCTACCCGGTCGGCAATAACAGCCCTAGATATAGGCCACCAAACAGAAGGGGAATTTGAAATGAACATCCGCCAGAAACTTGCTCAGTTCGCTCAGTATCAGCAGACCGTCCGTGAGCTGAACGCTCTCGACAACCGCCAGCTCAACGATCTCGGCATCAGCCGCGTCGATATCAAGGCCGTTGCCCGCGCTGCTCGCTAAGCCGGACACTCTCTACCAAAGCTGAAGATGAAGGCGTCCATTCGGGCGCCTTTTGTCTTTTCTGGGACTCCGAAACCTGAATCCAGTGTGAACGTCCTGCCTCATTCTTGTGCGCCAAATGCATAATAGATGTGCATAGAGTCCATCTTCTAATCACGACCCCGCGGCCATAGATAAGGGCCATCAACCGAAGGGGAAATGAAAATGACCATCCGCCAACGCCTTGCACAATTCGCCCAGTATCAGCGCACGATGCGCGAGCTCAGCAATCTCGACAACCGCCAGCTCAATGACCTGGGTATCACCCGCGCCGACTTCAAGGCGATTGCTACCGGCAAGCTTGCTCAGTAATCGATCTGATTTCAGTGCCGTAGATGAAGGCGTCCATGCGGGCGCCTTTTGTCTTTCTGGGCTCAGCGAATGACGTCTGCGGGCTTCGCGTCCAGCGCCGCGATGGCGTCATCGGGCTTCATGCGCACCTGCAAGCCGCGCTGCCCGCCATTCATGAAAATCTCGTCCAGCAGCACCACGGTTTCTTCGATCACCGTAGGCACCTTGCGCTTCTGTCCGAACGGGCTGATGCCGCCCACCTTGTAGCCGGTCAGCCGCTCTGCATCGACGGGCTTCATCATCGCCGCATGCTTGCCGCCAACCGCGGCAGCGAGCTTTTTCATGTTCACTTCTTCGTCCGACGGCACCACTACACACACCGGCTTGCCGTCGACTTCGGCCATCAGCGTCTTGAACACCGCGCCGGGTTCCACTCCCATCGCCTCTGCCGCCTGCAAGCCGACGCGGTCGGCATCGGGGTCATACTCATAGGTGGCCAGCGCGAACGGCAGGCCGGTCTTGGTGATGGCGACGGTGGCGGGCGTGGTCTTGTGCATTGCCCATTTCTAGCCGATTGCACCCGGCGATCAAGCGCCGCCGCTACCAGCGGCGCTCGGTTAAAGTCAGTCGATCGATGCCAAGATCGCGCTGCAAACTCTCCGAAGCAAAGCGAAGATCGACTGTGGTCTGGCGCTGCCGGCGCGTCGGCCGCGTAGCCAGCCAGGCTCCCAGGCGGGCGAAGAGAGTGGGCTTGCACGGCTGGGCATGAGATGATGCGATCAAGGTCATAGCTCTAACGGCCCTTATGTCGGGCCGCCTCCTATCCATTCCGATGCACCAGATTTAGGCCTTTGCAGGCTGGTTATCCAATCGAAGCTCGATTACCATGCATAAGGAGAGGTTATGCATCATGAGCCAGTCGCTGCCGCCATTGACCGCCATCCGCGCCTTCGAGGCGACTGCGCGGCACCTCAGTTTCACCAAGGCCGCCGATGAGCTGGGCATGACCCAGGCCGCCGTCAGCTACCAGATCAAGTTGCTTGAGGAGCGCGTCGGCGCGCCGCTATTCCTGCGCAAACCGCGCCAGATCGCGCTCAGCGAGTTGGGGGCAAAACTGGGCCCCGAAGTCACCAGAGCCTTCGATACAATGCGCGAGGCCTTCGCCGATACGCGCGGCCGCGCCGATGGCACGCTCGCCATTTCCTCGGTGCCCATCTTTGCCAGCCACTGGCTGGCGCAGAATGTCGGCCTGTTCCAGGTCGATCATCCCGACATTGCGGTGCGTATCGAAAGCGACGTGCGGCTGACCGATTTTGCCGCTGACGAGATCGACGTGGTCATTCGCGGCACGCGCAAGATACTGCCCGGCTTGGTCGGCCATCTGCTGATCAAGGCCGACTTTACCCCCATGCTGAGCCCCGGCCTCGCCGCGACCATCGGCGGCATTCGCCAGCCGGCGGACCTGTTGAAACTGCCCTTCGTCAACAGCGGGGACGACTGGTTTGAGCTGTGGTTCGAACAGGCCGGTGTCAAGGATCGTACCGTGCCCCAACGGCCGATCAGCCTCCTCGGATCGCAGAACCTGGAGGCGGCGGCAGCCGTTGCGGGGCGCGGTATTGCCATGCTGTCTGCTGGGTTTTACCGCGATGAACTGGCCTCCGGGCGCCTCATCCAGCCCTTCGACCTGCTGGCCACCGATGGCCACGGCTATTATCTGGTCTACCCCGAGACTCGCCGCAACTCCCCCAAGATTCGCGCCTTCCGCGATTGGATCGTGGCGGCCACCGCGCCGTTGCGCGGGGAGGGCTGATTAAGCGAAAATCGCCCGCTCTCGCGCCACAACTTCGCTCAGGAATTCGGCCACGACAGCCACCCTGCGAATCATCCGCAAATCCTCGTGCACCACGGTCCAATAGCTGCGCTTGAGCGTGTGCTCGGGCAGCACCGGCACCAGCGCGTCATCGCCCCGCGCCATGAACCCGTGCAGGATGCCGATGCCCGCGCCCGCTCGCACCGCTTCGGTCTGCCCCATGGCCGACGACACGGCGATGCTGGAGCGCCAGCCCTTGAGGAACTCGGCGGTGTAGTCGAGCGATGCGGTGAACAACAAATCCTCCACATACCCCACCAGCCGATGGCGCCCCAGATCGGCCAGCGTTTCCGGCGCGCCATGCCGCGCCAGGTAATCCGTCGAAGCATAAAGCCCCAGCCGATAATCAGTTAGTTTGAGCGCCACCAGCCGCCCTTCGCTCGGTCGCTCCAGCGTCACCGCGATATCGGCCTCCCGCCGCGACAGCGAGAACGTGCGCGGCACCGGCACCAGTTCGATGCGCAGCCCCTGATGCCGCTCGACCAGTTCCCCAATGCGCGGCGCCAGAAACGCCACCCCGAACCCGTCCGGCGCCCCAACCCGCACAGTCCCCGCAATACCGCTATCCGCCCCCGCCGCCTCACGCGCCGCCAGCATCTCGCTTTCGATGCGCTCCGCATGGATGAGGAATTTCTCGCCTTCCGACGACAGGTCGCTGCCATTGGTCTTGCGCACGAACAGCCGCGCCCCCAGCGCCTCCTCCAGTGCTGTCAGCCGCCGCGCCACAGTGGCATGGTTGAGCGCCAGCGCCTTGGCGGCCCCCAGAATCTGCCCTTGCCGCGCCACGGCGAGGAAAATCCGCACATCGTCCCAATTCATTGCGCTACACTTTCCGCACAACCGATGGAAAATATATCGTGTTGCTCCGCAAAATTTATAGCGGCATGACTGCTCCCCAACAAGAGGAGAGCGCATGCGCACGATCGGCCATTTCATCGACGGCGTCGAAACCACCGGCAACAGCGCCGAGTACCAGGACGTGTTCAATCCGGCGACCGGCGAAGTGCAGGCCCGCGTGGCGCTCGCCACGCAGGCTGATCTCGACGCCACCGTCGCCTCGGCGCTCGCCGCCCAGCCCGCCTGGGCCGCCACCAATCCGCAGCGCCGCGCCCGCGTCTTCTTCAACTTCGTCGCCCTGCTCAATCGCGACATTGACGCCTTGGCCGAACTGCTCAGTGCTGAACACGGCAAGACCTTCGATGACGCCAAGGGCGACATCATGCGCGGCCTCGAAGTCGCCGAATTCGTCACCGGCGGTCCGCACCTGCTCAAGGGCGAATTCACCGAAGGCGCCGGCCCGGGCATCGACATGTATTCCATGCGCCAGCCGGTCGGCGTCGGCGCCGGCATCACCCCGTTCAATTTCCCCGCGATGATCCCACTTTGGATGCTCGCGCCCGCGATCATGGCCGGCAATGCCTTCATCCTGAAGCCGTCGGAGCGCGACCCCTCCGTGCCCGTCAAGCTAGCCGAACTCATGCTCGAAGCCGGCCTGCCCAAGGGCGTTCTCAACGTCGTGCAGGGCGGTAAGCCGACCGTCGACGGCATCCTCGCCCATGAGGGCATCGACGCCGTTTCATTCGTCGGTTCCACCCCAATTGCCCGCTACGTCTACGCAACCGCTGCCGCCCACGGCAAGCGCGTCCAGGCCTTTGGCGGCGCCAAGAACCACATGATCATCATGCCTGATGCCGATATGGAAAAAGCCGCCGATGCCCTGATGGGCGCCGGCTACGGCGCTGCCGGCGAACGCTGCATGGCCGTCTCGGTCGCCGTCCCCGTGGGCGACGCCACCGCCGACAAGATCATCGCCGCTTTGCGCCCGCGCATCGAAAAGCTCAAGGTCGGCCCCGCGACCGACAGGGCCACTGAAATGGGTCCGCTGATCACCGCCGCCGCCAAGGAGCGCGTGCTCGGCCTCATCGACAAAGGCGTGGAGCAGGGCGCCATCCTTGCCGTCGACGGCCGCGGCCTCTCGCTACAGGGCTATGAAAACGGCTACTTCGTCGGCGCCACGCTGTTCGACCACGTCACCGCCGATATGGACATCTACAAGGAAGAAATCTTCGGCCCCGTCCTCTCGGTCGTCCGCGCCAAGACCTATGATGAAGCCCTCAAGCTGACCATGGACAACCCCTACGGCAATGGCACCGCCATCTTCACCCGCGACGGCGACGCCGCCCGCGACTTCGCCACCCGCGTCAATGTGGGCATGGTGGGCATCAATGTGCCCGTCCCGGTCCCGGTCGCCTATCACAGCTTCGGCGGCTGGAAGGCCAGCTCGTTCGGGGATTTGAACCAGTACGGCACCGACTCGATCCGCTTCTGGACCCGGGTGAAGACGGTGACCGCGCGCTGGCCCTTGGGCATCAAGGACGGGGCTGAGTTCCAGTTCCCGGTGATGAAGTAACAGGCTTCGCCCGGCAGGCTCAACACACTCGGTGTCACCCCGGCGAAGGCCGGGGCCCATCCCGAGATCAATCGGCAAGCCGTCAGGTCGCGGCATCTCAAGCGCTTAAGCCGGCGTTTGTGAGACACCCCCTCCCAGCCTCCCCCATCAAGGGGGAGGTGTCTGCTGGTGGGCGGGACTCCGATTGAGTTCAACGGGTGGAGAGAAACCTCCCCCTTGATGGGGGAGGTAGTAGGGGTGATCTGCTGAGCGCAGGATCAGACGATCCCGCTCGACCCAGCCTCAACCGCCGGCCGGATTTCCCCGACCTTCGCCCGATACCCAGCCTGCCGATACGCCGCCACCGGATCGATGGCCCCACCGGCCTCCAGCCGCGCCATCGCCAAAATCGGCTCCACGTCCGTGCGGAACGCCTGCTTCAGCGTCTGCGTCGCCGCCAGCGCGTCATTGCCGACCTGATACCCTTCCAACGCCTTGCGATCCACGATCAGCGACTGCGCATAAGCCCGCTGCACTTCCGTCGCCGACAGCATCAGCGACTCGATCGGATCAGTCACATTGTGCGACTGGTCCAGCATGTGCGCCGGGTTGAAATCCGCATACCGATTCTCAGCATCCACCAACTCGTTGAACACCAAGAACAGCCGATACGGATCGATCGAACCCGCATCCAGATCGTCATCGCCATACTTGCTGTCGTTGAAGTGGAACCCACCGAGTTTCCCAAACTGAGCCAGCCGCGCCACGATCATCTCGATGTTCACATTCGGCGCGTGGTGCCCCAGATCGACCAGGCAGAACGCCTTGTCGCCCAGTTCCTTGGCGATCAGGTAATTGGTGCCCCAATCCTGCACGACCGTCGAATAGAACGCCGGCTCATACATTTTGTGTTCGGTATAAAGCCGCCAATCGTCCGGCAGCTCGGCATAGATCGACTTCATCGCCTCGAGATAGAACTCGAATTGCTTGGTGAAATTGACCTGGCCGGGGAAGTTGGAGCCGTCGCCGATCCACACCGTCAGCGCCTTGGAGCCGATGGTCTGGCCGATCTCGATGCATTCCAGATTATGCTCGATCGCCTGGCTGCGCGTCCCTTTTTGATAAGCCGCCAGCGAGCCGAACTTGTAGCTCTGCAACTGCCCCTTGGCGTCGGCAAACGTGTTGGAATTCATTGCGTCGAACCCGAGGCCAAACCGCGACGCCGCCTGCTTGAGACGATTGGGATCAGCCTTGTCCCACGGAATATGCAACGACACGGTCTTGGTCGCCTGCGTCAGCTGCGCGATGACGGCGCAATCCTCGATCTTGTCAAAAATATCGCGCGGCTCGCCAATGCCCGGGAAGCGTGCAAACCGTGTCCCGCCCGTGCCCACGCCCCATGAGGGCACGGCAACGGAAAACGCCGCGATCTTGGCCTTGATCTCGTCAATGGCCACACCGCGACGGTCGAGCCGCTCGCCCAGCGTGTCATAATCGACATTGAGGTCAGCCAAGCGCTCGGCATTGCTGGCTTCGACGATGGATTGCTCGATGATGGTATCGGTCATGTGTTTCCTCCTAAGAACACCCCCACCCGTCTCGGCTTTGCCGATCCACCCTCTCCCCGACGGGGAGAGGAATAGAAAGCGCCGGGACCCTTTCCTCTCCCCGTCTGGGAGAGGGGGGCGCGTAGCGCCGGGTGAGCGTGTCTGCCCCCTCTTCTTACCGCGTGAACGACTGGGCGTTGCCCGCGTCCACATTGATGATGTTGCCCGTCGACTTGGCCGACATGTCCGAGGCCAGGAAGTAGATTGCCTCGGCGATATCTTCCGGGAATACCGAGCGCTTGAGCAGCGAGCGCTGGCGATACATTTCTTCGAGGCCATCCTTGTCGGTCTTGTAGGTCGATGCCCGCTGCTCAAGCCACTCGCCGGCCCAGATCTTGGAGCCGCGCAGCACCGCGTCCGGGTTCACCGTATTGACGCGGATTTGCTCGCCGGCGCCTTCCAGCGCCAGGCAGCGCGCCAGATGGATTTCGGCCGCCTTGGCGGTGCAATAGGCCGCCGCATTCGGCGAAGCGGCCAGACCATTCTTGGACGCCACGAACACCACATTGCCGCCGATCTTCTGGGCGCGGAACAGGCGGAAGGCTTCACGGCTCACGAGGAAATAGCCCGTGGACAGGATGTCCATGTTCTTGTTCCACAGCTCCAGCGTGGTGTCCTCGATCGGTGCCGATGAGGCCAACCCGGCGTTGGACACGAGAATATCCAGCCCGCCGAATTCTACTACCGCATGGGCGAAGCCCGAGATCACCGCGTCTTCCTTGGTCACGTTGATATTGACGGGGCGGACGAAGTCGGCACCAAACGCCTTGCCCAGCTCCTCATTGGCCGCAGCCAACGCCGTCTCGTCGATATCGGCCAGCACCACGCAGGCACCCTCGCGCAACAACCGCGCCGCGGTGGCCTTGCCGATACCGCCAGCGCCGCCGGTGACCAGCGCAATCTGCCCCGCCAGCGACTTCGGCTTGGGCATGCGGGCGAGCTTTGCCTCTTCAAGCAGCCAATATTCGATATCGAACGCTTCCTGCTCCTGCAGGCCCTGATAGGTCGAAACCGTCGAAGCGCCGCGCATCACGTTGATGGCGTTGACATAGAACTCGCCGGAAATCCGCGCCGTCGCCTTGTCTTTGGCGAAGGTGAACATGCCCACGCCCGGCATCAGGTACACCACCGCGTTCGGATCGCGCACGGCCGGCGAGCTGTCGTGCTTGCAGCGATCGTAATAGGCCTGATAGTCGACGCGATAGGCGGCGATATCCTCGGGAATCTTGGCGATCACGGCGTCCACATCCGGATTGGCCGGATCGAACTCGATCACCAGCGGACGGATTTTCGTGCGCAAAAAGTGGTCGGGGCAGGAGGTGCCCAGCGCTGCCAGCGGTCGCAGATTGTTGGAATTGACGAATTCCAGCACCGCCGCCGAGTCATCGAAATGCCCCAGCTTGTGGCTGTCTTCCGAGATCAGGCCGCGAATCTTCGGCATCAGTTTGGCCGCCACCGCGCGCCGCGCATCGGCGTCCAGCGACTTGACCGCTTCACCACCAAAAATGGTTTTGCCTTCGGTCTGCCCTTCGAACCATTCGATCGCCTGATTGATGATGGCGATGGTGGTCTCGTAGCATTCCTTGGGCGTATCGCCCCACGTGAACAGGCCATGCGACTCAAGGATCAGCCCCTTGGACTTCGGGTTCTCTTCGCAATATTTGCCCAGCCACAGGCCCAACTCAAAGCCCGGCTTCTTCCATGGCAGCCAGCCAATGCTGTCGCCGAAAATCTGCTTTGTCAGCTCTTTCGAATTGACCGAAGCCGCAATCGCGATGATCGCGTCCGGATGCATGTGGTCCACATAGGCATGGTTCACATAGGCATGCAGCGGCGTGTCTATCGAGGCGGCGCGCGGGTTCAGGTTGAACGTGGCGTGGGGCAGGTAGCCCACCATCTCGTCTTCAAAATCCAGCCCGCGATACAGCCCCTTCAGCGCCCGCAGTTTGTCCATATAGAGCGTCGAAAACCCGTCGAGCTTGATCGAGGCGCTATCGCCGCCCGAACCCTTGACCCACAGCACTTCGACCGTCTCGCCGGTCAGCGGGTCCTTCTGCATGATCTTGGATGAGGTATTGCCGCCGCCGTAGTTGGTGACGCGCTTGTCGCTGCCGAGCAGGTTAGAGCGATAGACGAGACGTTCGGGCTCGCTCATGGCGGCGGCTTTGGCGTCGTCCCAGAGGTTGGCGAGGCGCTTGGGCGCGGTGGTGGACATGAGGGTTCCTCCAAAGAGATTGGCAGCGAAATTGTTGGCCGGAGATGGCCACAGATCGCCGCGGGCTGTCAATCACAAACGATCAGGTTCAATCATGACGTTAGTATAACAATCAGGAACGCCAGAATCATGATTGACACTGATTGGAATTGATGGGAGCAAATGGCCAGGGAGAACGCTTTTGCACGAAACCGAGCGCCACAGGGTCATTCTGGCTGCCGTCCAATCGCGGCCGGTCGCCACCGTGACCGATCTGGTCGACATGACCGGAACGTCCGAGGCGACGATCCGTCGTGACATCGCGGCTTTGCATGTGCAGGGCCAGTTGCGCCGGGTGCGCGGCGGGGCCGAAGCGGTCAATCCGCCGGAGCAGGGCGGGCTGATGGGCCGGCCATTCTCGGTCAACGAAACCATCAACATGACCGCCAAGCGCGCCATCGCGCGGGTCGCCGCCGAAATGTGCAAGGATGGCGAGCCGATCATCATCAATGGCGGCACCACCACCTATCAGATGGTGCATCACCTGGCCTCGCGCCGGCTCAGCGTCTTCACCAACAGCTTCGCCATCGCCGAGCACCTGATCCACAATTCGCGCAATTCCGTCGTCATCCCCGGCGGCACGGTCTATCGCGAGCAGAACGTCATCCTGTCGCCCTTCGGCGGCGTCGTGGCCTCGCACTTCTACGCGCGAAAAATGTTCATCGGCTGCCAGGGCATCGGCAAGAACGGCCTGATGGAAGCCGATCCCATGGTCGTGCAGTCCGAACTCGGACTGATCGGGCAGGCCGACGAGCTGATCGTGCTCGCTGACTCATCAAAATTCACCTCTCATTCGAGCCTCATCTTGTGTGGGCTCGACCGAATAGCCTCCGTCATCACCGACGGCGGCATACGCGACGAAGACCGCCAAATGCTCGAAACGGCAGGCGTGCGGCTCATCGTGGCGGACACCAGCGCCCAGAGCGATCGCCAAGCCATCGCCTGAGCCAACGAAAACCAAAAGTCCCAGGGAGGGATCCTCATGAAACTGCTGAAAACTCTGGCCATCACCACCGCGCTCGCCGCGCTATTTGCCACCCCGTCCTTTGCCGCGACCCGCATCGCGCTGGTCGTCAAGTCGCTCGGCAACGGCTTCTTCGATGCCGCCAACAAGGGCGCCCAGGAAGCCGCCAAGGAACTCGGTGACGTCGAAGTCATCTATACCGGCCCGACCGCCGCCACTGCCGAAGCCCAAATCGAAGTCATCAACTCGCTGATCGCCCAGCAGGTCGACGCCATCGCCATCTCCGCCAACGATCCCGACGCGCTGGTTCCGGTCCTTAAGAAGGCCATGGAACGCGGCATCAAGGTGATCTCGTTCGACTCGGGCGTCGCTCCCGAAGGCCGCCAGGTTCACCTCAACCCGTCCGAAACCAACCTGATCGGCGAGACCATCATCAAGCTGGCTGCCGATTACCTGCCAGACGGCGGCGACGTGGCCATCCTGTCGGCTTCCTCGACCGCGACCAACCAGAACGCCTGGATCGAAGCCGCCAAGAAGGCCCTGCCGACCGAGTTCCCCAAGATCAACCTCGTCGCCACCGTTTATGGCGATGATGACTCTGTGAAGTCGACCGACGAAGCCAAGGGCCTGATCGCTTCCTACCCGAACCTCAAGGCCATCATTGCTCCGACGACCGTCGGCGTCGTGGCTGCTGCCCAGGTCGTCACCGACATGGGCCTGATCGGCAAGGTCAACGTGACCGGCCTGGCGCTCCCCTCCGAGTTCAAGCAGTTCATCGACAATGGCGCCAGCCAGGCCGTTGCCCTGTGGAACCCGATCGATCTGGGCTACTCGGCCGTGATGATTGCCGATGACCTGGTCAAGGGCGGCGAAGCCAAGCCAGGCGCAACCCTAGCCATCGGCCGCATGGGCTCGATCACGCTGGACGACACCAACTCGGCTGCGATGGCTCCTCCGTTCACCTTCGACAAGTCCAACATCGAAGAATTTTCGAAGATCTATTGAGACTTCAGGTCCGGCGCCTGGCCGGGTCATAGGAATGGACTGCGATCCAGTCCGCTCACCGGACGGCACCTCCCCCTTGACGGGGGAGGTTGGGAGGGGGTGTGGGACGGCCCCGATATTCGGGCTAACCTCCCCCTCCCTTGATCCCTCCCCGCGAGGGGGAGGGTGTCGACTGACGCCTCACGGCCAGAACGAGACCAAGTCATCAATGACCCCACCCGTCCTCACCCTCTCCGGCATCACGAAAACCTTCCCCGGCGTGCGTGCCCTGCACAACGTCGCGCTGGAGCTGTTTGCCGGCCAGGTCACCGCCCTCATCGGCGAAAACGGCGCGGGCAAATCCACCCTGGTCAAGGTCATGACCGGCATCTACCAGCCCGACGCGGGCGAAATCACCGTCGCCGGAAAACCCGTCACCCTGCCGACCGCCCACGCCGCCTTCGAGGCCGGCGTCACCGCGATCCATCAGGAAACCGTGCTGTTCGACGAGCTGACGGTGGCGGAAAACATCTATCTCGGCCACGCGCCGCGCAATCGTTTCGGGATGATCGATTGGCGCAAGATGCGTTCTGAGGCCAAGGAAACCCTCGACTCCATGGCGGCCGGCATCGATCCGGACATCAAGCTCAAGGAACTCGGCATCGCCAAGAAGCACCTCGTCGCCGTCGCCCGTGCGCTCTCCATCGACGCCCAGATCGTCATCATGGACGAGCCGACCGCCGCCCTCAGCCAGAAGGAAATCGAGGAGCTTTACGTGCTCATCGAACTGCTCAAGGCCGACGGCAAGGCGATCCTCTTCATCTCCCACAAATTCGATGAAATCTACCGCATCGCCGATCGCTTCACCGTGTTCCGCGATGGCGAGCAGGTCGGCACCGGCTTCATCAAGGACACGACCCAAAGCCAGATCGTGCAGATGATGGTCGGCCGCTCCGTCGATCACATCTTCCCCGCCCGCAATGCCGTGATCGGCGAAACCGTGTTCGAAGCCAAGGGCCTCAGCCACCCGACCGAATTCGACGACATCTCCTTCTCAGTCCGCAAGGGCGAAATCCTGGGCTTTTACGGTCTGGTCGGCGCCGGCCGCAGCGAAGTCATGCAGGCCGTCTTCGGCATGACGACCCCATCCTCGGGCTCCATGACCCTCAACGGCCAGTCCATCGCCCCCAAATCCGCCGCCGACGCCGTCGAAGCCGGCATCGTCTACGTCCCCGAAGAACGCGGCAAGCAGGGCGTCATCACCGGCCAACCGATTTTCCAGAACGTCTCGCTGCCCTCGCTCAAGAAAACCTCCAGCAACGGCTTCCTCCGCGCCGCCCAGGAGTTCGATCTCGCCCGCACCTATACCGAGCGCCTCGACCTGCGTGCCTCCTCGCTCAGCCAGAACGTCTCGACCCTCTCCGGCGGCAACCAGCAGAAGGTGGTCATTGCCAAATGGCTGGCCACCAACCCCAAACTGATCATCCTCGATGAGCCCACCAAAGGCATCGACATCGGCTCCAAGGCCGCCGTCCACGGCTTCATGGGCGAATTGGTGGAGCAGGGCCTCTCCGTAATCATGGTCACCTCCGAACTCCCCGAAGTGCTCGGCATGGCCGACCGCATCGTCGTCATGCGCGAAGGCCGCATCATCGCCACGCTCGACAACAAGGGCCTTAAGCCCGAAACGCTGGTGCGTCTTGCCGCCGGTATCGCCGAGGAAGAAGCAGCATGAACCGCCTTCTGAAACACCGCGAAATCTTCCTGGCGCTGGCCATCCTGCTGGTCCTGGTGCTGGTCACCATCCGCTTTCCCCGCTTCGCCCAACCTGGCAATCTGCTGACCATTTTCAACGACAGCTCGATCCTGATGATGCTGGCCCTCGGCCAGATGACGGTGATCCTGACCCGCTCGATTGATCTCAGCATGGCCGCCAATCTGGCCCTGACCGGCATGATCGTCGCCATGACCAACGCCGCATTCCCGGGCGTGCCGATCCCGGTGTTGATCCTGGGTTGCATCGCGGTCGGCGGCGTCTTGGGCGCGTTCAACGGCGTGCTGGTGTGGAAGCTGAACATTCCCCCCATCGTCGTAACGCTGGGCACCTTGACCATTTATCGCGGCCTGATTTTCGTCATTTCCCGCGGCGCCTGGGTCAACGCCGCCCAGATGAGCCCAGATTTCGTGGCGCTCCAGCGCGGCGCCTTCCTCGGTCTGCCCATCCTGTCCTGGTTCGCCATCGTCGTCGCGCTGCTGTTCTGGCTCCTGATGACCCGCACCCCACTCGGCCGCTCGCTCTACGCCATTGGCGTCAACCCGACCGCCTCGGTCTATACCGGCATCGATGTTGGCCGCACCAAATTCCTCGCCTTCACCATTGCCGGCGCCGTCTCGGGCCTAGCCGGTTACCTGTGGATTTCGCGCTACGTTATCGCCTCCACCGAGGTCGCCAGCGGCTATGAACTCACCATCATCGCCGCCTGCGTCATCGGCGGCGTTTCCATCGCCGGCGGCATTGGCACCGTCACCGGTGTCCTGCTCGGCGCCATCTTCCTCGGCGTCATCAACAATGCCCTGCCGGTCATCAACATTTCGCCCTTCTGGCAAATGGCCATTTCCGGTTCCGCTATCCTCCTCGCCGTCATCCTCAACGCCCGCGGCGAACGCCAAAAAGGCCGCGTGATCCTGAAGAAGGCGGAAGCCGCATGACCGACACTACAACCCGCCATCTCCCCAATCGCCTCGACAATCCCCTCCGCTCCTCCATCCTGAGCTGGGAGAGCCTGCTGATTGCCGTGGCAGTGGTGATCTTCATCATCAACTCATTTGCGTCGCCCTATTTCCTCAACGCCTATTCGCTGAGCGACCTGACCTTCAATTTCACCGAAAAGGCGCTGATCGCGCTGGCGATGGCATTGCTCATCATCTCGGGTGAGATCGATCTGTCGGTCGCCGCGATCATCGCCCTGGCCTCCACCCTCATGGGTTTTGCGCTACAATTCGGCGCCGATACGCCGGCGCTCGTCGCCATCGGCATTGGTACCGGCATCGTCTGCGGCGCCTTCAACGGCTTCCTCGTGACCGGGCTCAAGCTGCCCTCCATCGTGGTCACCATCGGCACCATGAGCCTGTTCCGGGGCATCTCCTTCATCATCCTGGGCGACCAGAGCTACAAGGGCTATCCGGCCAGCTTCGCCTGGTTTGGGCAGGGCTATGTCTATTGGGTGATCTCGTTCGAGCTGGTGCTCTTCCTCGTCATGGCCGTGCTCTATTACGTGCTGCTGCACCGCACTAATTTCGGCCGCCGCGTCTACGCCATCGGCAATAACGACATTGCCGCGCAATTCTCAGGCGTGCGCGTGGCGCGCACCAAGTTCATCCTGTTCTGCCTCACCGGCGTCATGAGCGGCATCGCCGCGGTGCTGCTGACCGCGCGGCTCGGCTCCACGCGCCCCTCGATTGCCGAAGGTTTTGAGCTCGAAGCCATCACCATGGTGGTACTGGGCGGCGTGTCGATCCTGGGCGGTGCCGGCTCCATTCTCGGCGTGGTGCTGGCCGCGTTGATCGTCGGCCTCGTCACCTTCGGCCTTGGCCTACTCAACGTGCCGGGCATCGTCATGACCATATTCACCGGTTCGCTGCTGATTATTGTCATCGCGCTGCCGATCCTGTTCCGGCAGTGGCGGAACAGGCGTCCGGCCTAGAGCTTACCCGCGAGGAATGCGCCCAACCGATCCAGCCTGGCGATCCACTCGGCTTTGCGGCGTTCGATAATCTGGTGAAACAGTGCGGCCATGGCGATGTCTCCTTGTCGCTTAAGTATGTACCTAAGCGACGCCGCGTTCAACGCTTAAATCATCACTTAAGCGTTGGCGGCGTGTGCGAATTGCGCACTGCCCGCGCCATCAGCCACACCGCCAGCACCACGAACGGCGCCGCGATCGACAGCGTCATGGTCTTTTCAAAATGCCATTCCTCCAGCGGCCCGGCCAGCAGGTAGCTCAAAATGCCGAGCAGATAATAGCTGATGGCTATGGTCGACAGCCCCTCGACCGTCCGCTGCAAGTGAAACTGGCTGTTGGCCGTATGGGCGATATTGTCGAGCACCGACTTGTTCTGGATCTGCATGTCCAACCCGATGCGCACATTAAGCAGCCCGATGGCGCGCTCGATCTTGTCGGACAGCACGCTGAGCCGCTTTTCCATCGCCGCGCAGGTCGCCAGCCCCGGATCGACCCGGTTGCCGATATAGTGCGTCAGGCTGGAGCCCACGCCGGTCGCGCTTTCCCTCAACCCAGCAAGCCGCGTGCGCAAAATATCGCCATACGCATGGCTGGCGGCAAAACGATAACCCAGCCGCTCCGACAACTGCCCGGTGCGGACCGACAATGCATGCAGCGCCGCAAGCGCCGTTTGCACCGTCTCCGGCGTCGTCGCAGTCGATAGCGTTTCGATCAGCGCCGTCAATTCTATCTCGGTGGCGCGCAAGGCCGGCGATTGCTCGCGCGCCAATGGCAGGCCGAGCAGCGCCATGGTGCGATAGGTCTCCACCTCCAGCAGCCGCCGCACGATGATCGAGCGGCGCAACACGCTCAAGTCCCCCGCAGCCAGTTCAAACCGCGTGAAGTTTTCCGCGTCCGGCACGAAATCGGTCGCCACCTGGGCGCGTCCGGTATCGAGATCGGAGACGCACAGGCTGGCCAGCGCAAAGCCCGGCAGCAAGCGTTCCGGCACCTGCGCATCGGCAATCACGTCAATGCGCATGGCGCCAATCAGCAGGCTGTCGCCCAGCGCTTGCAGGCCGATATCTTCGGGCCAGTTCTCCATGTCATGCAAATCCGCGCGCCAGGTCACCGTCACAAATTCGGTATGGAATTCCCAGGTCACATGCCGCGGGCCAATATCGAAGCCATATTGCCGGCTGGCGACGGCAGGCGTCGGCACCCCGGCCGCGTGGCAGAACTCTTCGAAACGAGCGAAAACGCGCGTCATTGCGCCAGCTTCAGCCGGCATGACAAACACCAGCCGCCGAATACGGCCCGCGCCGGGCACGATTTCTACCGGGCGCGCATGAACCTCGTCCATGATGGCATGGCGATAAGGATGGTCGATCGGGCGCGGCAAGGCCATTTGTCTCTCCGAAAGCCAGAACGGAACGGCTGTCACATATGACAAGAGCCATGATCGCCCCATTTGGCAATGCGACCTTCGCGCAGGCGAGACAAGGCGTCGCAGGCGGCCTAGCCTTCGATCATCGCCGCAATCGCCTGCGCCGTGCCCTTGCCGCCCCTGGGCCAACACAGCCAAAAATTCATGTCATACCGCGCGGGCAGGGCCACTTGCCGCAAGTCCCCGGCAATGCGCGCGACCGAGGCCTGCGGCAGCACCGAGACGAAGCCGTGATGCAGCACCATGTTGAGAATGACCGGGATCGAGTCGATTTCCACCAGCCGCACTTTGGCCCGCTCCACCGGCGTCATGGTTTCCTCGATGATGCGGTTGATACGCTGCCGCAACCCGCTGCGCGAACTCGGCACGGCCAGCGGCGCCGAAAGCAGGGCAGTGGTGCTATCCCCGCCCGCCGCGCCAACGATAGCCAGCGAGGTCCTTGTAATAATGCGGCCATCAAGATCGGGCGGCAGTTCCTCGGTATCGAGCAGCGCCGCGTCGAACTGCCCATTCTTCAGCCCCCGCAACAGGTCCTCGGCCGTGGTCGAACTCACGAACAGCGGAATCCGCGGCCGTTCGCGATGCCACCGCGCCACGAGGCTCGCGAGCAGCCGCGCGATCTCGCTTTCATAGCCCAGCGGAATGACCGACCCCAACCGTGCCGTCGCCGCAGTCTTGCGAAACCGATCCTCCGACGCCAGCGACAGCCGCCGCCACGCGTCCAGCAAAGTCGTGGCCCGCTCGGCTAAGGCCATCCCCTCAGCGGTCAGCGACGAGCCATCCCGGCTCCGCTCCAGCAGCACCGCTCCAAACGCCAGCTCCAACTGCGCCAATTGCCGCGTCAACTGCGGCTGTCCCAGCCCCATCACCCGCGCCGCCCGCCTGATGCTGCCCTGCGCCGCCACCTGGGTAAACCGCTCCAGCGTTTCCAGCTTGATCGTCCCACTCGCCCCAAGCTGCCCCGCCAGCAATGCCGCCGCCGCAATCTCCGGCCCCAGCCGCACCGCCTCCAACGTCGTCACCAGTCCTGCGCCGGCCCGCTCCACCAGTTTCACCGAGATTTCGCCCTCCAGCCGCGCTATGGAAACGGCAATGCTGGAGACCGGCCGGCCTAACGCCCGCGCCGCGCCGCGTACGCTGCGCTCGCGTAGAACCACATCCATGGCGATCAGGGTCGCGGTATCCATTGTCCACCCTTTGGGCAGGCTGTGCGGTTGCCTAAGAAACCCGCATAGGCCTGTTCAACAATTGGGATATCCCATGAACCAGAACTATCCAATAGCGTGCTGACATGAACCACGTTGCGATCACGTCGACCGGTCCCGCCATCCGCCTCAACGGCAAGCCGCTGAGCTTTTCCGATATCGCCCGCATCGGCGCCCGCCGCGCCCGCCTCGTCGCGGACGAAGCCGCCCTGCAGCGCGTCGCCGAAGCCCGCATCGTGGTCGAGGACGCCATCGCCGCCGGCCAGCCGGTCTATGGCTCCACCACCGGCGTTGGCGCCATGAAGGATGTCGAGTGGTCCGCCGACGAACTCGACGCCTTCAATCTCGGCCTGGTTCGCGCCCATCATTTCGGCACCGGCGAAGCCTTTCCCGCCGATGTCATCCGCACCGCCATGGCCATCCGCGTCAACATGGCGCTGACCGGTCGCGTCGGCTGCACCGTCGACCTGGTCGAAGCCTATCTGGCTCTCCTCTCCAATGACGTCGTCCCCGTCGTCCGCCGCACCGGCTCCATCGGCTGCGCCGATATCGGCCTCATGGGCCAGATTGGCGCCGTCCTGACCGGTGCCGGCGAAGCGCAGTTCAAGGGCATCCGCATGCCCGCCGAGGACGCCCTTGCCGGCGCCGGCCTCAAGCCCTTCAAGCTCGCCCCACGCGATAGCCTCGCCTCCATCTCCACCAATGCCGTCGGTTATGCCGCCGCCGCCAACGCCCTGCGCAGCGCCGCCGATGTCACCCGCGTCCTGCTGGCGACCGGCCTCACCACCGCCGGCGCGCTCGGCGCTTCGCGCGATCCGTGGAAGGCCGTCGCCCATGTCGGCACCGACCGCGAGGCCGGCATCGGGGCCTGGCTCTATTTCAACGCCAAGGGCTGGGACTGGCCCAGCGCTACGCACATCCAGGACCCGCTCAGCCTGCGCATGATGAGCCAGGTCTTCGCCACCGGCTTTGAAACCCTCGTCGTCGCTGGCAAGATACTGCTCGCTGCGACCGGCCGCACCGACGACAATCCCGTAGTCGCCGGCGGCCAGGTGCTCACCTCCGGCGGTTCGCTCCCCCTCGACGTCAGCGTCTTCATGCAAACCGCGCAACTGGGCCTCACCCATATCGCCCGCAACTCCTTCAACCGCTGCGTCCTCCTGGGCAATGGCGGCCGCCGCGATCTCCCGGTCAATTTGGTCCCCCACGGCACCATCGCCACCGGCTTCGGTCCCATCATCAAGCTGGCCGGCGAGCTCTATACCCGCGTGCTGACCCTCACCAACCCGATCTCCGCCAACTCTCTGGTCGTCGCCGGCGGCATCGAGGATGAGGCCACCTTCCTCCCCCTCATCGTCGAGCGCCTCGAGCGCCAGGTGCTCGCGCTCCGCCGGCTTGCCGCCATCGAGGGCATTCTTTCCGCCCAGGCTATGGACATCTCCCATGACCGTCCGGGCAACGTGCCCGGCATCATCTACAACCTGGTCCGCCAGCATGCTGACAGCTATTGGCAGGACCGCCCGCTATCGGCGGAGGTGGAGGCAGTTGAACTCGCTCTGGGCTCCGATGAACTGATGAGCGAACTTATTTCCCACTCGAAGATTATGGAGTTGGACGAGTTTTTCGCCCTGGGGCCGGTTGCGTAGTATTTTCCGCCCTAGCTGAATGCCGACAAGACGATAGGTTAGGGACAGACCGGGTGGGAATCCGGACAACAAGGAGAATTCAATGCGCCTCTCTACCAAAATCCTGAGCGCCGCTCTCGCGCTCGCCATGACGGTGACCGCCGCGCAGGCCCAGGTCGTCGTTTCCTCCAAGATCGACACCGAAGGCGGGGTGTTGGGCAACATCATCAAGCAGGTGCTGGAAGCCAACGATATCGCCGTCACCGACAAGATTCAGCTCGGCGCCACTCCGATCGTGCGCGAAGCCATCACCGCTGGCGAAATCGACATCTATCCGGAATATACCGGCAATGGCGCATTCTTCCTGACCCAGGAAGAGGGTGCCGATCCGCTGCTGTGGAACGACGCCACCAAGGCCTATGAAGAGGTCAAGAAGCTCGATTACGCCCAGAACAAGATCGTCTGGCTGGCTCCCTCGCCGGCCAACAATACCTGGGCCGTCGCCATCCGAACCGATGTCGCCACCGCCAACAATATCAAGACCTTCTCCGAATTCGGCAAATGGGTTGCCGGCGGCGGCGAAGTCAAGCTGGCCGCATCGTCCGAGTTCGTGAACTCGCCCGGCGCGCTGCCCAAGTTCCAGGAAGTCTATGGCTTCACCCTGAAGCCCGAACAACTGGTAACGCTCTCCGGTGGTGATACTGCCGCCACCATCGCCGCCGCTGCCCAGCAGACCAACGGCGTCAACGCCGCCATGGTCTATGGCACCGACGGTGGCATCGCTCCCTCGGGCCTGACCGTGCTGGAAGACGACAAGGGCGTGCAGCCCGTTTACCAGCCCGCGCCGATCATCCGCGAAGCCGTGCTGAAGGAATATCCGCAGATCGAAACCCTCCTGGCCCCCGTCTTCGCCAAGCTCGATCTCGTGACCCTGCAGACCCTCAACGGCCGCGTCCAGGTCGGCGGCGAAGCCGCTGCCGCCGTGGCGACGGACTTCCTGAAGACGAACGGGTTTGTGAAGTAGGCTTGAACTTGGGGTGGGAGTTTGCGGAAGCCGACCCCCACCCTAACCCTCCCCTCAAGGGGGAGGGGACCGATCGTGCCTCTCCATCATCGGGCGTCATCCTGAACTCGATGAAATCCCCTCCCCCTTGAGGGGAGGGCTAGGGTGGGGGGAACTTCCCACAAACGCGAAGCAAGAGGGGCCGCATGAGCATCGCCGTTACCGCCGCTCCGTCCCGCCCCACTTGGCTGGCGCTCGACAAGCTGGGCGTCCTCATCGCCCTAATCGCCGCCTTCGCCGCAACGCAACCCTTCGCCCTGTTCCGCGCCAACCGCATCGTGCTCGGCGAACCGCGCACCCCGCTGACCGCACTGCCTGAATCTGCCGCCACCTTCGTTGCCGCCGTCCTGGTCATCGGCTTCATCATCGCCCTGCTGCGCTTCCCCACCATGGTCAAGCTCATCGGCGGCTTCCTCGTCCTGGCGGTGCTCTTCGTCTCCGTCGGCTGGTCCGGCCAATATCTCACCCCCGAAGGCGACACCTTCGCCCGCATTTCGCCCGGCGCCGGCTTCTGGCTGTTCGTCTTCGCCTTCGCGCTGCTCGTCACCGATGCGCTGACCCGCCTGCGCCTGAAACCCTGGCCGCGCATCGCCATCCTCGTCGGCGTCGCCCTCGCCCTCGCCGCGCTCCTGTGGAGCGGCGCCTGGAACGATCTCTCCATCCTCAAGGAATACTCCACCCGCGCTACCCCGTTCTGGCAGGAAGCGCGCACCCACCTCATCCTGGCCTTCGGCTCCGTCGCCATCGCCACCATCCTCGGCGTCCCGGTCGGCATTCTCTGCTACCGCGTCAAGCCAGTCCGGGCCGCCGTGCTCAACGTGTTCAACATCGTCCAGACCATCCCATCGATCGCCCTGTTCGGCCTCCTCATCGCGCCGCTCGCCTGGGTCGCCGCCACCGTGCCCGGCGCCAAAGCCATCGGCATTTCCGGCATCGGCATCGCCCCGGCTTTGGTCGCGCTGTTCGCCTATTCGCTGCTGCCCATCGTTTCCAATACCGTGGTTGGCCTCCAAAGCGTCTCGCCCGCCGCCATCGACGCGGCCAAGGGCATGGGCATGACCGGCCGCCAGCGCCTGTTCGGCGTCGAACTGCCACTGGCCTTCCCGGTCATCCTCACCGGCATCCGCATTGTGCTGGTGCAGAATATCGGCCTTGCCACCATTGCCGCCCTGATCGGCGGCGGCGGCTTCGGCGTCTTCGTCTTCCAGGGCATCGGTCAGACCGCGATGGACCTGGTGCTGCTCGGCGCCGTGCCCACCGTGGCCCTGGCCTTCGCCGCCGCCGTGGTGCTGGACGCAGCAGTGGAAATGACTTCAGCGGGGATGCGCGCATGATCGAAATCGACGACATCACCAAAATCTACGGCGAAACCGCCGTCGTCGACCGCGTCTCGCTGGTCATCGATCCGGGCACCATTTGCGTCATTGTCGGCACCTCCGGTTCCGGCAAGACCACCCTGATGCGCATGATCAACAAGCTGGTCGACCAAACCTCCGGCGCCATCCGCATCGACGGCGAAGACATCGCCGGCATCCCCGCCTATGAGCTGCGCCGCCGCATCGGCTACGCCATCCAGGGCCATGGCCTCTTCCCCCACCGCACCGTGGGCCAGAACATCGCCACCGTCCCCAAACTGCTCGGCTGGGACAAGGCTAAGATCGCCGACCGTGTCGAGGAACTGCTCACCCTGTTCCAGCTCGATCCGGCCCAGTATCGCGATCGCCTGCCCAATGAGCTCTCCGGCGGCCAGCAACAGCGCGTCGGCGTCGCCCGCGCCCTGGCGGCCAAGCCCAACATTCTCCTGATGGACGAGCCCTATGGCGCGCTTGATCCGGTCATTCGCGCCAAGGCGCAAGAGGACCTGCTCGCCGTCCAGCGCCAGTTCGAAACCACCATCGTGCTCGTCACGCACGACATGGAAGAGGCCATCCATCTCGGCACCAAGATCGCCGTGATGGACAAGGGCAAGCTGCTGCAGCACGACGTCCCGCAACAGATCATCGCCAACCCATCGACCCCCTTCGTCGCCGAACTGATCGGCAGCGCCGAACGCCCGTTCCGCCTGCTATCGCTCGGCAAGGTGGCCGATCACATCGAGCCCGGTGAAGTCGCCGGCACCCCGCTTGATGCCGGCGTCTCCCTACGCGACGCCTATGCCGAACTGCTCTGGTCCGGCCGTCCAGCTCTCCCGGTCACGCGCGACGGCAAGGTCATCGGGCAGGTGACACTGGCCCAGCTCGCCCGTCTGGCGGCGCGCCCACAATGAGGATCGGCCTGCTCATCCGCCTGATCGTGCTGGTCGTCCTGCTAGTGTTCCTGATCCATCCGGACACTTTCGCCGGCTTTTTCGCCCTGTTCGCCAAAGCCGGCCAACCGCCGATCTACAATCAGGGCAGCCTGCTCGATATCACGCTGAACCACCTCGCCATCGTGCTCACCGCCACCGTGGCCTCCACCATCATCGCCGTCGGCCTAGCCATCCTGGTAACCCGTCCCTTCGGCGCCGAATTCCTGCCGCTGTCCCGCTCGCTCGCCAATGTCGGCCAAACCTTCCCGCCCGTCGCCGTCCTGGCCCTCGCCGTGCCCGTGCTCGGCTTTGGCACCGCGCCCACGCTGGTGGCTTTGTTCCTCTACGGCCTCTTGCCCATCTTCGAGAACACCCTGACCGGCCTGACCAATCTTCCGCCTGCCGTCACCGATGCCGCCAAGGGCGTCGGCATGACCGGCTGGCAACGCCTGCTCAAGGTCGAACTGCCCCTGGCGCTCCCGGTGATCCTCTCCGGCATCCGCCTTTCGACGGTCATTTCTCTCGCCACCGCCACCATCGGCTCCACCGTCGCCGCGCGCACCCTGGGCGAAGTGATCATCGCCGGCCTCACCGCCAACAACACCGCCTTTGTGCTGCAAGGCGGCCTCATCGTCGGCGTCCTCGCGGTATTGATCTACGACGCCCTCTCCGCCCTCGAGCGCTTCCTCATGGCCCGCACCGGCCAGTTGGGGAGGGCGGCGGCATGAGTGACAATCTATCGGCCCCAGCGTCTCCCTCCCCCTTGTGGGGAGGGACGGCGCGCAGCGCCAAGGGTGGGGGTTTCTTCCTTGGCTTTTTGCCCAGCCCCACCCCCCTCCCAGCCTCCCCCGCAAGGGGGGAGGTGCCGTCTAGTGGTTGGGACTTGATCCAGTTCAACCCGCCGGCAGACACCTCCCCCTTGATGGGGGAGGCTGGGAGGGGGTGATGGGAGCCACGATGCAATTGGCCCAACTGGGAGCCTACTAATGTCCGATTTCGACCTCGTCCTTTCCGGCACCATCGTGCTGCCCACCACCATTATCGAAAACGGCTACGTCGCCGTCCGCGACGGCAAGGTCACCCACGTGGGCGAGGGCACGCCCCCGTCCGCCCATGAACGCCACCTGCTCGGCAATGCCCTGATCCTCCCCGGCGCCATCGACGCCCAAACTCATTCGCTCAGCCAGAAAAACCAGGAAGATTTCATCTGGTCCACCCGCTCCGCCGCCGCCGGTGGCGTCACCACCATCGTCGACATGCCCTATGACGAGGGCAACTTGGTCGCCTCCGCCGAAGCCGTCCGCATTAAGGTCGCCCACGCCTCACCACAGGCCCGCGTCGATTTCGCCCTCTACGGCACCGTCAACCCGGAGGAGGGCGCCGCCCGCATTCTCGAACAGGTTGAAGCTGGCGTCGCCGCCTTCAAATTCTCCACTTTCGGCACCGACCCGATCCGCTTCCCCCGCATTCCCCCCGCTTTGCTCGAGGAATGCTTCGCCGCCATCGCCCCCACCGGCCTCACTGCCGGCGTCCACAACGAAGATGACGAGGCCGTCCGCGCCGCCATGGCCAAGGTCAAGGCGCTCGGCATCACCGACTACCGCGCCCACGCCCTCAGCCGCCCCCCACTGACCGAACTGCTCGCGAGCCTGCAAATCTACGAAACCGGCGCCGCCACCGGCTGCCCCGCCCACGTCGTCCACTGCTCCCTCGGCCGCGGCTACGACATCGCCAAAAGCTACCGCGACCAAGGTTTTGCCGCGACTATCGAATGCTGCATCCACTATCTGGTCCTCGACGAGGAACACGACGTCGCCCGCCTCGTCGGCAAGGCCAAGATCAATCCCCCGATCCGCCCCCGCGCCGAAGTCGAAAAGCTCTGGGAACACGTCCGCGCCGGCAATGTCACCCTGATCTCCACCGACCACGTGAGTTGGTCAGAAAACCGCAAGACCAATCCCGACATGCTCGCCAACGCCTCCGGCGTCCCCGGCCTCGAAGCCATGGTGCCCCTCTTCGTCAAGGGCGCGCTGGAGCGCAACATCCCCCTGACCTGGGCTGCCAGGCTCATGTCCGAGAATCCCGCCCGCCATTTCCGCCTCGACCACGTCAAGGGTGCCCTGACCGCCGGCAAGGACGCCGACATCACCGTCCTCTTCGATCGCCCCAAAACCTACGACGCCGCCGCCAGCGGCAACAACGTCGTCGGCTGGTCGCCATACAATGGCATCAACCTCCCCTGGACCGTCGGCCTGACTTATCTGCGCGGCCAATTGGCCTTCGACGGAGCAACCGTTCTAAGCCAGCCCGGCACTGGTCGCTTCGTTCGACCGGAGGCACGGGCATGATTATGCGCCCAGCTCATCGATCACACTCGATCGGATTCCCCTCCCCCTTGAGGGGAGGGGTTAGGGGTGGGGGGAACTCTCACCCCGAGTGGAGTCCCCATTCATGATCCCCAATTCCCCCATCCGCCCCGACCGCATCGCCGCCGATATCGATGCCCTCGCCGCCATCACCGAACCGGGTCGTCCTTACACCCGCCGCGCCTTCACGCCGAAATTCCTCGAAGGTCGCGCCTGGCTGCAACAAGAAATCCAGCATGCTGGATTTTCCAGCCACATTGACGCCGCCGGAAACCTCATCGCTACCATTCCCGGCAACCGCCCGGAACTGGGCACAATCATGCTCGGCTCCCATTCCGATACCGTCCCCGACGGCGGCCGTTTCGACGGCATCGCCGGCGTCGTCGCCGCCCTCGAAGTCGCGAGAGCCCTGAAAGATCAAGGCATTACCCTCGATCACACCCTCGAAATCGTCGATTTCCTCGCCGAGGAAGTCTCCATCTTCGGCGTCTCCTGCATCGGCAGCCGGGGGATATCCGGCACGCGTCCCCCCGAATGGCTCGCCCGCGGCGGCGATGATCTGACCCTCGAAGCCGGCATCGCTCAGGTCGGTGGCAGCCCCGCCATCGATGCAATCCGCAATGATATCAAAGCCTTCCTCGAACTCCACATCGAGCAGGGCCCCGTCTTGCAGGACGAGTATCTCGATATCGGCGTCGTCACCGCCATCGCGGGGATAACGCGCATAGAAATCATCGTCACCGGCCGCGCCGACCACGCCGGCACCACGCCCATGGGCTCGCGCCAGGATGCTCTGACCACCGCCGCCTGGATCGCCCTCGGTGTCGAAGAGCTCGGTAAGGCCTTGTCCCAAAACGAGTTTCACTTTGCTGCCACTGTCGGCGAGTTCGTCATGGAGCCCAATGCCGCCAATGTCGTTCCCGCCAAAGTGCGCATGCTGATCGACGCCCGCGCCGAATCGCGTCCGGACATGGATCGCTTCATCGACGAACTGGGCCGCGGCATCGCCGCCATCGCGGATAAGACCGGCGTCACTGTCTCGGAACCGCGCATCGTCTCCGACAACCAGCCCACGCCCTGCGACGAAGACTTGCTCGATGTCCTTGATATTGCTTGTGATAATGCCGGCGCCACGCATCGTCGTATGGCTTCCGGCGCCGGCCACGACACCGCCTGGATGGCGAGAATAACGCGAGCAGCCATGATCTTCATCCCGTGCCGCGATGGCCGCAGCCATTCGCCGGACGAATTCACTACCACCGAAGCAATCGCCCAAGGCGCCGCCGTCCTGTTGGACGCCGTCATCGCGCTCGACAAAAATCTGCAAGAGGATCAATAGCATGGGTCGTATTCTGACCGAAAAGGACGTCGAACCCGCAGTCAAGGGCGGCTCCGTCTACGCCGCCGGCGGTGGCGGCTGGGCCGATCATGGCCGCATGCTCGGCTACGCCGCCGTCGGTATCGGCAAGCCGGAACTCGTTGATATCTCAGAATTTTCCGACAACGATTGGGTCGCCACCGCCGCCGCCATCGGCGCCCCGGCCTCCACCACCCCCTGGGAAATGCAGGGCGTCGACTACATCAAGGCCGTCTCGCTCCTCCAGGATACCCTCGGCGAAAAGCTCAGCGGCCTCATGGTCGGCCAGAACGGCAAATCCTCCACCCTCAACGGCTGGCTCCCCTCCGCCGCCCTCGGCACCAAGGTCGTCGACGCCGTCGGCGACATGCGCGCCCACCCCACCGGCGACATGGGTTCCATCGGCTTGGCCGGCTCCCCGCTCCAGATGATCCAGACCGCCGTCGGCGGCAACCGCAGCGAAAATCGCTATATAGAACTGGTAGTTAAGGGCGCGACCGCCAAGGTTTCGCCAGTCCTGCGCACCGCCGCCGACCAGTCCGGTGGCTTCATCGCCTCCTGCCGCAACCCTGTCCGCGCCAGCTATGTCCGCGACCACGCAGCCCTCGGCGGTATCTCCCTGGCATTGACTTTGGGCGAAGCCATCATCGCCGCCGAAGGCAAAGGACCCGGCTCGGTGATCGACGCCATCGTCAAAACCACCGGCGGCACCATCCTGACGCGCGGTACGGTCACCGCCAAGGCCGTGGTCTACACCAAGGATGCCTTCGATATTGGCACCATGACGCTGGGCGAGGGCGACAGTGCCTCCACCCTGCATTTGATGAACGAATACATGGCTGTAGACGACGCCGGCGGCACGCGGCTGGCGACCTTCCCCGACGTCATCACCACCCTCGACGCCTCCGGCACACCGCTCTCTGTCGGTCAGGTGCGGGTGGGCATGTACCTCTTCGTGCTGCATGTGCCCAAGACCATTATTCCCTTGAGTTCCAGCGTGTTAGATCCAACCGTCTATCCCTATGTCGAGAAATCCATGGGTATCGAGTTGGCAAAATACGCGTTGGATGGGGCCAGTCGCTGACATGGCACGCGACGCCGGCCTCGAGGAACTTGTCTGGGAGGACCTCAGCGGCCTGACCGGGCTGACCACTAAGGTCATGTTCGGCGGCCTCGCCTGGATGCTGGACGGCCACCTGCTCTGCGGCGCCCGCGATGTCGGTCTAATGGTCCGGCTCGGCAAGGGCAACGACACCTGGGCCCTGGACGAGCAAGACATCGAACCGCTCTCCATGTCCGAAAAGTCCATGCCCGGCTGGGTGCGCGCGGGTCTCGATACCTGCGCCGACGACGACTTGCGCAAGCGCCTGCTCGATGCGGCGGTGGCGTTCGTCAGGACACTGCCGCCCAAGCTTTGACGGCGGCACACGATAATTACCGAGGTTTTCAACATGCCCACACCCAATCCGCGCCACCCCAATTTCCCGATCCCCGGCGGCAGCGAACTGCGCGCCAAGGGCTGGCGGCAGGAAGCATTGCTGCGGCTGCTGGAAAACGTGCTGGCGGTTGGCGAGAACCCGGACCAACTCATCGTCTACGCGGCGCTGGGCAAAGCGGCGCGCAATTGGGCCAGCCACAAGGCCATCGTCGAAACGCTGCTGTCCATGGACGAAGATCAGACCCTGATCATTCAGTCCGGCAAGCCGATCGGCCTGCTCAAGACCCATGCCAAAGCGCCACTGGTGATTATGGCCAACTGCAACATCGTCGGGCAGTGGGCCAAGGCCGAGGTGTTCTACGAACTGGAGAAAAAAGGCCTGATCTGCTGGGGCGGACTGACCGCCGGGGCCTGGCAATACATCGGGTCGCAGGGCGTAATTCAGGGCACCTATGAGATTTTCATGCGCATCGCCGAGAACCGCTTCGGCGGCTCATTGGCCGGACGTTTCATCCTGACCGCCGGCCTTGGCGGCATGGGCGGCGCCCAGCCGCTGGCCGGGCGCATGGCGGGGGCGGCGATCCTTTGCGTCGATATCGATGCCGAGCGAGCCGAGAAACGCAAGCAGATCGGTTACCTTGAGGAGATCGCGCCGGACCTCGATACGGCTCTGGCGATGATCGATAAGGCGGTGGCCGAAAAGCGTGCGACCTCCATCGGGTTGGTCGGCAATGCCGCCGAGATTTATCCCGAGATTTTCCGTCGCGGCATCGTGCCCGATATCGTCACCGATCAGACCTCGGCGCATGACCTGATCTATGGCTATGTGCCCAAGGGCATGTCGCTAGCCGAAGTCCGGCGCCTGCGCGAGGAGGGCCCCGCCCAGTTGATGGCGGCCAGCCGCGCCTCCATCGTCGATCACGTCCGCGCCATGCTGGCCTTCCAGCAGGCGGGCAGCGAAGTGTTCGATAATGGCAATCTGATCCGCACCCATGCCAAGGCCGGCGGGGTCGAAAACGCCTTTGATATCAAGATTTTCACCGAGGCCTATCTGCGGCCGCTGTTCGCCAAGGCTATCGGTCCGTTCCGCTGGATGGCGCTGTCGGGTGATCCGCAGGACATCGCCAAGATCGACGACAAGCTGCTGGAGATGTTCCCGGACAATCACATTGTCACCAACTGGATCGCGTTGGCGCGGCAGCATGTGCCGTTCGAGGGCCTGCCGGCCCGCATCGCCTGGCTTGGCCACGGCGAGCGCACGGCATTGGCGCGGGCGGTTAATGCCATGGTGGCGGATGGCACGCTGGCCGGGCCGGTCGCCTTCAGCCGCGACCACCTCGATGCCGGCGCCATGGCGCATCCCAATATCATGACCGAGCGGATGAAAGACGGCTCCGACGCCATCGCCGATTGGCCACTGCTCGACGCGATGTTGTTGTGCTCTTCGATGGCCGACCTTGTGGTGGTCCATTCGGGCGGCGGCGGCTATGCGGGCTACATGACGTCAGCCGGCGTTACCGTAGTCGCCGACGGCACCGAAGCTGCCGATGAACGGCTAGAACGGGCGCTCACCAACGATACGGCGCTTGGCGTCATGCGCTACGCGGACGCGGGATATGAGGAGAGTTTCGAGGAAATCGCGGCCAAGGGGATTGGCCATATAGCCGTCGACTGACGGCCGCTAAACCTCATTCCGCCAGCTATATTGCGGCGAATAGCCGAGCATTTTCTTGGCTTTTTCGATCGAGAGCAGGGTGCCGTTCTGCGTGAGATTGCCCTTGGTCGGCACGCCGGGAAACACTTCGGCCAGCAGCGACATATTGGAGCGGCTCATCACCGTATCGGCATTGGCGATGATGAAAGCCTCAAAGCCGGTGAAATCAGCCTGGATCGAGCGGCGGACGGCCTGGGCGCCGTCGCGGGCATCGATATAGCCCCATAGGTTCCACTTGCGGCCGCGCGGATCGGCGTCGAATTTGGGGAAGGCAGCGTAGTCTTCGGGGTTCATCACATTGGAGAAGCGCAGGCCGACAATGCGCAATGACGGGTCCCAGCGGCAGAACTGGGCGGCCATGGTTTCGTCCAGCAGCTTGCCGAGCGAATAGGCGCTTTCGGGGCGGGGGAAGTATTCCTCGTCCACCGGCGCGTAGGGCGGCGGCGTATCAAACGGTAGGCCGAGTACGGTCTCGCTGGAGGCGAAGACGATGTTCTTGATGCCGGCGAGGCGGCTGGCCTCGAACACATTGTAGGTGGTCGGCACATTGTTGGCGAAGGTCTTGGCATTGGCTGCTAGGCCCGGCGCGGGAATCGCTGCCAGATGCACCACTGCCTCGAACGGTCCGCCGCGCTCGTCGACGCCGCCCAGGATGGCGCTGGCAACCTGGCCAAAATCAGTCAGATCGACGCGCACGCTTTTGCAGATCGGCTCCGCCAAAGCCTGCTGATCGATGTTGAGAACATCGTAGCCATGGGCGACGAGGTCGCGCAGAACCGCTCGTCCAAGCTTGCCGCTGCCGCCCGTCACCAGAACCTTGGCCATCGTTTCCTCCAGTTTTTTGAAGCACTTGGCTGCGTGCCTTGGCATCAGCTTAGGCTCGAATAGCAGTGCTGCCAACCCGGCTCCACGGTAAACGAGCTATGAACGGGCCCCTCAGAAGGGGTTCAAGGCCCTGGGCGCTTTATGGCGATCAAGGGCGGCCGGACGGTCGCCAGAACCGGCGGTTGCTCCAAGTGGGCGCTGCCTACCAGAGGAGCCTCAAATGCAAAAGTTCGCCATCATCACCGTTCTCGCTGGCCTTACCATGGCCTTCACCACGATCGCCAGCTCGGCTGCCATCGTGCGGCCTCGCCATCCTACAGCCGTGTCGCAGACCAGCCATACCGAATGCATCGAAAGCCTGGGTCATTTTCGCAGCGTTCACCGCGACGATATCGATGCCATCGACGGCCAGTCCGTCATGGTCATCCATGTCTGCGACGAGAATTCCCTGCTCAGCGACGCCTCCTATGGTTCGCTGTTCATCGACGGCAATGTCAACACGTTGCGCCGGCCGATCGCCCACAACTACACGCTGATGAGCGCTCTCGATGAGGAAGGCCTCGACCAGAATGACGTCGTCTCGCTGCGCTTCGGCGGCAATGACTCCATCGTCCTCTACGTCTATGACCGCGATATGCGCTAGGCGGCAATCGGAGAGTTTGCCGCCCGGATGAACGCTTTCTGAACATCGATTTCAGCATGGGTTCAAGGCGGATGCGGCAAACTCCAATCATCGAAACCACCACGCCGTTGAGGGAGACATGAAATGAACAAGCATCAGGAAAAAGTTTTGGTCGCCACGCTCTGCGGCCTGGTTATCACCGCCGCCGCCGCTTTCGCCGTGCAGCCTGCAATGGCCGCCGGATATGGCGTCGATCAGCTGGCCCAAGTCAGTGGCGTCGCCGGCTGGGATCATCTGAACGTGCGCAAATGGCCCGCTGCCTATTCGCAGAAAGTCGGCGCGTTTGATGCCCAAACCCATGTGTGGGTCGATCGCTGCGTCGAAGTTACCAATAGCGCCGACTGGTGCCTGGTCGATCGCGGCGGGCTCAAGGGCTGGGTCAACTCGAAATTCCTCACCCTGGCCGGCGACGACTGGGATATCTGACCACGCTGCCGCAGGGGCGGTGGTCCATCTGCCGGATCAAGCGATCTTCGCCGCACGATCCGCACAGTCCGTGTAGATGGACTTCCACCCCTACGGGTTCTGCCACGTGCCTGCCTCTTCCCAAGCCTTGTTGACTTTTCCGGTCTGGTGCTGTTCGCAAGACAGCCTGGACCGGAGTTTTTTATCATGGATGCCAATCCCATTCTGGCCGAGCTGACGCGCGGCAACTGGGTCGAGAATATCTTCCGCGGCGCCTTCGCGGTGGTCGATGCGGACGGCACCGTCATCGCTGCCGCCGGCGATATCGAGCGGGCGGTGTTTCCGCGCTCGGCGATCAAATCCATGCAGGCGTTGCCGATTTTTGCGCGTCACGCCGAGGACAAGTTCCATCATAGCAACGAGGAACTGGCGCTGGCCTGTTCGTCCCATCATGGGCAGGACGTCCATGTGGCGGTCGCGTCTGGCCTGCTAAGCCGGCTGGGCCTGTCGGCGGCCGACCTGGAATGCGGCGCTCATGCGCCCACCAATGCGGTGGCGCGCGAGGCCTTGCGGGCCAGCGGCGGCGAGCCGAGCCCGTTGCACAACAATTGCTCGGGCAAGCATTCCGGCATGCTGAGCGTGGCGCTGGCCATGGGCGTGCCCACCGCCGGCTATGTGGGGCGCGAGCATGAGGTGCAGCGCGCCGTGCGCACGGCGGTCGAAACCGTGATCGGGGAGAACCTGACCGAAGGCAAATGCGGCACCGACGGCTGTTCTATCCCCACTTACGCCGCGCCGCTGCGAGCCTTCGCCTATGGCTTTGCGCGCATGGCGACGGGCAAGGGCCTGCCGGCCGAGTACGCCAATGCCGCCCAGCGCCTGTTTGACGCGGCGACAAGTCATCCGCATCTGGTTGCGGGCTCCGGCCATTCCGACACCCTGATCATGCAGGCCTTCGGCGGCCGCGTGATGCAGAAGATCGGCGCCGAAGGCGTGCAATGCGGGGCCATCCGCGACAAGGGCTGGGGCTATGCCATCAAATGCGACGACGGCAACACCGCTGCCTCGCAGGCCATGCTGGCCGGCCTGCTGCTGGCCATCGCCGATCCCGACGAGGCGCAGCGGGCGGTGCTGAACAAGTTCGCGAGCCAGACCATTCGCAGCGTGCGCGGGGCGGATGTGGGCGTATTGGAATCCCGGCTGGTGCTTTGAAGCAGGATTGTTCCAACAGTTTTTTAGATTTTCTAGAAAACTGTTGGAACAATCGAAGCGACTATGCTAATTCTGTTCCAACAGAAAACCGCGGAAACAGAGAAAAGTGTTGGAACTTCGCGGGATAGAAGAGTTCAACAACGATCAGCGGCGAGAATTCGTCAATACCCAGCAACGCTTTAGCGCCTGGACGTCGGCGCGGCGTCGCTTGCTGGAAACACGCGGGTCCATGGTCTGGCAAACCAAAAAAGGGTCGGACTACCTCCTGCGCAGTTACTATGACAAATCCGGCCTCCGCCGCCAGCGTGGCTTAGGCGTGAGGTCGGAGCAAACCGAAACGCTCAAACGCGAGTACGAAAACAGTCGCGATGAAGCCAAGGCACGCTTCAAGGAGATTGACACGGTGCTGGCCCGACAGGCGGGAATAAACCGCGCGCTGGCTCTTGGGCGAGTTCCGATGCCAACCGCCCGGATCATGAGAGCGCTGGATGACATCGGAGTATTGGGTGCTGGCATTCGGGTCGTCGGCACGAACGCTATCTATGCCTATGAGGCCGCCGCTGGGGTCGTTGTTGATGCTGGCATCACCGCCACCGGTGATATCGATCTGTTGTTCGACAGCCGCGGGGGACTGCGCTTCGTTATTTCCGACGATATTTCGGAACCGTCCCTGCTTGCAGTGCTCCAAGGCGTCGACAAGACCTTCCACCGGACTGCCCAATCCTTCCGCGCGGAAAACGCCGAAGGCTATATGGTCGATCTGATCAAACCGATGCGCAATCCACCCTGGAAGCCGGACAGGACGAAGCTAGGGGACGATGACGCTGACATAGTCGCTTCGGAGATCGAAGGCTTGGTTTGGCTGGAGAATGCGCCCGTATTCGAAGCGATCGCCATCGATGAACGTGGCTTTCCGCTGCGGATCGTCGCCGCCGATCCACGCGTGTTCGCGGCGCATAAACACTGGGTGTCGCAGCGGGTTGATCGCGAACCGATCAAGCGCCGGCGAGACGCGGATCAGGCGGTGATCGTTGGTGGTATCGTCGGGCAATACTTGACCTATCTGCCGTTCGAGATCGCGGACTTGAAAATGCTGCCCAAGAAAGTTGCTGAAGCGGCTGCGCCTTTGTTCGCAACGGCATGAGCCGGCGACAAGTCGCCCGCTAAACGCCCTGCACTTCGCCCACTGTGTTGTTGGCGATCGTCAGCTGCGGGTATTTGGCGGCGTTGGCGATGAGGTCGGGTTCGACCATGTCGGCCCAGGCCATGCCGACTACGGCGTGTTCGGGATCGAAGATCATGTTGTTGGCGATTTGGGCATTGCCCGCGCCGGGCGCGACGCTGACGGCAACGCCAATAAGGATGTCGTACATGACATTACTGGCGATCAGCACATTGCTGAGATAGGGGCCGTAACCCGCGACGAAAGCCGGGCCGGGCACGCGCGTGACGGTATTCCCCGTGACTGCGGCTTCGGCCTCAGCGGCAATGCCGAAAGGCGTGGTGTCCGGATTGACCAGTGATCTGGGGGCAATGTTGCGCACGATATTGCCGGTGCAGATCGCGAGATGGCCGCCCTCGTTGTAATTGGTCATCGAGATGCCGCCAGCGGCCCCATCAACGATGTTGTTGGCAATGACCGAGCCGGAAAAGGCGAACTCGGAAAAGATCGCGACTTCGCCCGAGTTGAGGCAGGTATTTCCGCTCACTTGCGTATTGTTGGTGGTGTTGAGCCGCACGGCGGTGAAGGCGCAATCGGCGATGTGATTGTCGCTGACGATGACGTCGTCGGCCTTGAACACGTTGATGCCATTGCCGTTTTGACCGTTGCCGCCGTCATTGGCCTTGATATTCCAGATGCGGTTTTCGCTGATGATCGAGCCGTCAGATCCGCCCTCGCTGCGCCAGATGCGGATGCCGGCATTGCCGCAATCGCTGATGCGGTTGCCGGTTATCAGCAGGTCTCGATTGTCCAGCGCATGGATGGCGGCGTCGCCATGGCCGCGGAAATCGCAGTCGGAAATGGTGACGGCCGAATCCGTGATGAAGAGGCCGGTCGTCGGGCTATCGATGAAGCTGCACTGCGTGAAGCTGACAGACAGGCTGCTCACCACCGCTAGGATGGCGCTCAGGCCACCCGCCGCGTCGTCGGCGCTACCGGCGAAGATCACATTGGCGACCTTGGCGTCGCTGACACTGGTGAACGCGCCGATCGAGCCGCCATTCCAGCCGGTGAGTTGGGTGGAGCCGGGTGTGCCCTCGATGGCGACGCGGCTGGCAAACGCGATATCGGCAACGAAGATGGTGCCGGGCGGCAGGACCAGCTTTTGCCCGCTAGCGCTGGCGGCCACGATCGCGTCCTGCAGCGACTTGCTCTGGTCATCGGCAATGCCCGGGACAACGCCGAAATCGACGGCATGGAGCGCGTCGCTGGCGCGGGCGAGAGCCGGTGCGAGAACCCCGGTGGCGCCGAGGCTGGCAACGAAATGGCGGCGGGTCAGATGTGTCATGGCGGCAGTGTGCCGCGATGTCTGCAGCGAGGGAAGAGGTGAGGGGGCGGCATGGTAAAGCAGAGGGATTATCGGGCGCCGCCATCACACTGCCTTGTCCCGCGTCATCGCGAACGGCTATAAGCCATGCGAACGATTTGATAGGGGCGCCGGCCATGCTGCTTGATGACAAGATCTATCTCGGACAAAGCACGCGGCCGGAATATCTGGCGCTGAAATATGGCAATCGCCACGGACTGATCACCGGCGCGACCGGCACTGGCAAGACGGTGACGCTGCAGGTGCTGGCCGAGGGCTTTTCGGCCGCTGGCGTTCCGGTGTTCGCCGCCGATATCAAGGGCGACCTGTCGGGCATCAGCAAGATGGGAAAGGCACAGGGCTGGCAAACCCAGCGGGCGCAGGACATCGGTTTCGACGATTACAAGGATGACATATTCCCGGTGATTTTCTGGGACCTGTTCGGCCGGCAGGGGCACCCGATCCGTGCCACCATTTCGGAAATGGGGGCGCTGCTGCTCAGCCGGATTTTGCAGCTCAACGACACCCAGGAAGGGGTGTTGAACATCGCCTTCAAGCTAGCCGATGACGAGGGGCTGCTGCTGCTCGACCTGAAAGATCTGCGGGCGCTGCTGGTGGATATCCAGGAGCGGGCCAAGGACGTTTCGGTCCGCTACGGCAATGTCACCACCGCCTCGATCGGCTCGGTGCAGCGGGCGCTGCTGGTGCTGGAACAGCAGGGCGCGGAAAACTTCTTTGGTGAGCGGGCGCTCGACATCGCCGACCTGATGCGCACCGATCGCGATGGCAAGGGCTTCATCTCGATCCTGGCGGCGGACGAACTGATGCGCGCGCCGCGCCTCTACGCCACTTTCCTGCTGTGGCTGATGTCAGAACTGTTCGAGGCTCTGCCCGAAGTGGGTGACCTGGACAAACCCAAGCTGGTGTTCTTCTTCGATGAGGCACATCTGCTGTTCGATGACGCGCCCAAAGCGCTGGTCGATAAAGTCGAGCAGGTGGTCAAGCTGGTGCGCTCCAAGGGGGTCGGAATTTATTTCGTCACCCAGAACCCGGTCGATATTCCCGAGGCCGTGCTGGCCCAGCTCTCCAACCGGGTGCAGCACGCGCTGCGCGCTTACACGCCGCGTGAGCAGAAGGCGGTCAAGGTCGCGGCCGATACTTTCCGCCCCAATCCCGCATTCTCGACCGCCGAGGTCATCACCCAATTGGCGACCGGCGAGGCGCTGGTTTCGGTGCTGGAGGACAAGGGTATTCCCTCGATGGTCGGACGCACCCTGATCCGGCCGCCATCGGCGCAGGTTGGCCCGATCCTGCCCGAGGAGCGGCGCGCCATCATGGCCAACTCGCCGGTGGCGGGGCTATACGACACCGTGGTCGACCGCGACTCGGCGTTCGAGGTGCTGGCGCGCAAGACCCGCGACAAGCAACTGGCAGAGGAAAAGCAGCGCCAGGACGATGAGCTGGCCAAGGAGGCCAAGACCCAGCGCGCCGAACGCACCTATGACGATCGGCCGCCCGCGCGCCGCGCCTCGACCCGGCAGAGCCCGGCTGAGGCGGCGATGAACTCGCTGGCGCGCACCATGGCCAATCGCCTGGGGAGCGCCCTTGTGCGCGGCATCCTCGGCGGCCTGAAGCGCGGTCGTTGAGCATGGGTATGAGCAGCCCGGTACTGGCGGTTTTTGCCTCGGACAAAGGGCCGGGCGACGCAGAGCGCGCCAGCATCATGACGCAGGCGGGCATGTATTTCGCCCGCCACGGCGCCAGCATTATCTGCGTCGCCGAAAACGGCGTGATTCCGGTGCCGCTACTAACGGCGGCGCGCGCCGCGGGCGGCGTGGTGCAGATCATCGCCGATGAATCGATCGTGCTGCCATCGGCCCTGGCCGATGTCGCCATCGAAGTGGTGGCCGATCATTCCGAGCGCATGCAGCGGGTTGCGGCGCTGGCCGACGCCTTTGTGGCGCTGCCCGGCTCGCTAGCCTCGGCCTCGGCAATGTTCGGCGCCTGGAGCGCGGGCAAAGCGCTGGGCAAGGCCGCGCCCGTGGTGATGCTCAACCGGCATCGCGCCTTCGAGGTCATGCGCGGCTATGCGGGGGACGTGCTGTCCCATGGCCTGCCGGGCTACGAGCGCTCGGTGCAGTTCGCCGACACCATCGAAGACCTGTGGAGCCGGGTCAGCCGGCTGATCGGCGAGCGCTAAGTTGCACCCGCGCGCACGGCCGTTGCTGACAGCGCTTGTCACGAGCAGTGACTAGACACGTCCCGTCAGAACAGGGGCAAAACCGTGGACATAGCGCTGCTGAATACAATGATCGTGAAGGCCAAGGCCGATACCTATGTGGGTGGAGGGGTGAAGGTCGACCCAAGCCGATTGGGTTCGCACGACCTGAGCTGGTCGGAAGGTGCCTGGCGATATCTCGACAGCTATTTTGGTGGCACCGATTTCATCGGCCAAGAGACGCTCTGGCTCGAAGGCAGCCCGATCTGGGCCATGAACTACTATGGCTATATTCGATGCCCCGACCTGATAGACGGCAGCCGAGCCGGCGAGACGATCAAGGCGGCGCTGTCGTCCATGTATCGGGAAGGTCGGTTTTTGGGCGGCTTCCAGTGGCATGGCCCGCATGGCGAATACATAGACCAGAGCTCTGGCGATCCGACGCATTTCCACGGCCGGGAGGTCATTCTGGTCGATGGTGTTGAGGCATATGCCCTCGACTACTTCGGCGGTCTGGTGAAGCAGTAGCGGGCACGCTGCTTATCGTCATGCCTCTGCTTCACGCGCCCTCAGTTCGGCAAGATAGGTGCGCAGAAGCGCGGCGCGTCTGGGGCGAAAGCTGGTTCCCGGGGCAGTGAGGTCGATGATCCGCTCGACCCGGAACATCCGGAACGCCTCGCGCAGGCAGCACCAGGCCAGCACCGTCAGCACCCGGTCGGTATAGACGATCGCCAGCGGCAGGATGGTGCGCTCGGTGACCGCGTGGCCCTTGTCCGCATAGCGGATCACCAGGGCCTCCTCTTGCCAGCAGGCCTGCCTGATGGCGTTCAGATCACATGCTTGGCTGTAGCGCGCATCGGGGCGATAGACCTGCGAGATGGCGTGGAACAAGTGCTGTTCGCGATCATCTGGCAAGGTAGCGGCGACCTTGGCCAGCACCGAAATTGCGGCCTTCGCCAATGCCGGATCGCCCATGTGCTGAACCTCGGCTAAGCCGAGCGCGATGGCCTCGATCTCGGCGCGATCGAAAGTCTGCGGCGGAAGCGCATAGTCCTCGATCAACCGATAACCATAGCCCCGCTCTCCCTCGATGCGGGCGCCGGCAGCGCGCAGGCTGTCGATATCGCGATACAGCGAGCGCAGAGACACGCCGGTCTCCTCGGCTAGGCGCGCAGCTGTGATCGGCGCGGGCATGACGCGCATCGACTGGAGCAATCGGAAAAGTCGGTCGGATCGGGCCATCACTCAACTGTCGGAAACTGGCAGTTGGGCTCGGATATAACAGCTCCATCAGTTCAAACAAAGGAAGCTGTGATGACCATTCAATCGACGACGCACTTGAATTTCCGAGGCGACGCTCGCGCCGCGCTATCGTTCTACCAGTCTGTGTTCGGAGGCCATCAGATTGTGGTTTCCTACAAGGACGCCGGGCAGGTCCAGGACCCGGCCGAAGCCGACCAGGTGATGTGGGGCCAAGTGGCCGCTGACAATGGTTTCCGGGTGATGGCCTACGACGTGCCGTCGCGCATGGGGTGGAACCCGGGCGACATCCCGTTCTTTGTCTCGGTGCGCGGCAATGCCGCTGACGAAATTACGGGGTACTGGGAAAAACTCGTCGACGGCGCGACTATCGTGCAACCACTGGCGCCCTCAGGCTGGTCGCCGCTCTACGGGATGCTCAAGGATCGTTTTGGCGTGACCTGGGTGCTGGACGTCGAGAGCGCTTATGCAGCCTGATAGGCGGTGATTGAGGCGGCGCATGATCGATGCGCCGCATTCTGCCTGCCGGAGCTAGTGCTCCAGCCCAGGATGTCTCGGCTTACGTCGGTCGGGAAACAGCTGCACTACGTTGTCCGAGGCGCGGCGGCCTTGCTGGACCAGTGGCAACAGAGGCGGGAGCCGGTTGCGCCGCTCGGGGCCACGGTAGCCGCTGGGCGTGCTGATCACCGGGCGGGCACGCAGGCGAGCCTGGACGCGCTGCAGCAGGTGGCGCGGCGACATCGGCTTGATCAGCACTTCATCGATGCCGGCGCTGATCGACTGGTGACGCATCGGCGGGGTGATGGTGCGGGTCAAGGCTATGACCTGCACGTCCTGCGACTCAATTGAGTTATCCAGGCGAATGCCTTCGACCATCTCATAAGCCGGGCGGCCCTCGCGGTCGAAATCGCAGACCAGCACATCGACGGGGGCCAGCCGCATATAGGCCAGCAGAGCCAGATCGCTATCGAACTGGCGCACGCGCAGCCGTGCATCGCCCGCCAGCACCATCGTGAGGATGGACGATAGCGCCGGCGTTGCGGCGATGACGGCGACGGTCTTCAGCGAGTCAGACACCGATGTCCCCCAATGGTAAACAATCGGTTACCATGGCTGCGTGCGGGGCAGAAGAGGCGAGATCGGGGAATGGATAACGAGCGGGGGATATCGCCTCTCCGTTGAGGAGAGGCGAGAAGGTCAACCCTTGACTACTTCCACCGCGAACGCAAAGCACATGGCGGTTTCCTTGAGGCGGTCGAAGCGGCCGGAGGCGCCGCCATGGCCGGCGCCCATATTGGTACGCAGATATAGTGGCGAGTCCCCCGTGCGGGTGGCGCGTAGCTTGGCGACCCATTTGGCGGGTTCCCAATAGGTGACGCGCGGATCGGTGAGGCCGGCCAGAGCGAAGATCGGCGGGTAGTCCTGCGCGGCGACCTGCTCGTAGGGGGCGTAGGCGGCGATGCGGGCATAGTCCTCGGCGGAAGCCAGCGGATTGCCCCATTCGGGCCATTCGGGCGGAGTCAGCGGGAGGGTTTCGTCGAGCATGGTGTTGAGCACGTCCACGAACGGCACCTGGGCGATGATGCCGGCCCACAGGTCCGGGCGCAGATTGGCGATCGCTCCCATCAGCATGCCGCCGGCCGAGCCGCCCTGGGCAACGATTTTGCCTTTGGCGGTGAAGTTCTCGGCGATCAGCATTTCGGCCGAGGCGATGAAATCGGTGAAGGTGTTGGTCTTGTGCTCGCGTCGGCCCTGCACGTACCAGCGATAGCCCTTTTCCATGCCGCCGCGAATGTGGGCGGTGGCGTGGATGAAGCCGCGATCGACCAGCGACAGCGCCGAAATCGAGAACGCAGCGGGCATGGACATCCCATAGGCGCCGTAGCCGTAGAGCAGGGCTGGAGCGGTGCCGTCGAGCGGCGTGCCCTTGCGATAGAGCACTGTGACGGGGACCTGTTCGCCATCTGGCGCCGTGGCGAAGAGGCGGCGCGTGACATAGTCGTCGGGGTTATGGCCGGAGGGCACTTCCTGCTCCTTGAGCAGGGTGCGGGTGCCGGCCTCGAGATCGACATCATAGGTGCGCGACGGGGTGGTCGGCGAGGAATAGGTCAGGCGGAACACCGAGGTGTCGAACTCGTAGCCGACCGACATGCCCAGGGAATAGGCCTCCTCATCGAAGTTCACGGTCTGCTCGGCATTGGTGCGCAGGTCGCGGACGATGATGCGGGGCAGTCCCTCATAGCGTTCCAGCCGCAGCAAGTGGTTCTTGATGACCACGGTATCGAGGATCAGCACGCCCTGCTGATGCGGGACGAGATCGGTCCACTGCTCGGCGCCCGGTGTAGCGACGGGGGCAGTGACGACCTTGAAATCCTCGGCCCCATCGGCATTGGTGCGGATGAACAGCACGCCACCGCGCTCGTCGATATCGTATTCGCGATCGGTGAGGCGGGGCGCGACGAGGCGGGGCGCGCCGCCGGTTTCGGCATCGATCAGCCAGGATTCCGAAGTCTGGTGATCGTGGGCGTCGATGACGATGAACTTGTCGGAAAGGGTGCGGCCGACGCCGACGAAAAAGCCGGGATCGCGTTCTTCGAAAATGGTCGCGTCATCGTCCTGCGAGGTGCCGATGACGTGCAGCTTGACCCGGAACGGGCGGTGGTTGTCGTCGTACTCAGTGTAGTAGATCGCCGAGGAATCGTTAGTCCACACATAGGAGCCGGCGGTTTCGAGGATGACTTCCTCACTGTCCTTGCCGGTTTCCAGGTCACGGATGACGATGTCGTAATATTCGGAGCCGGCGCGATCCGCGGCCCAGGCCAGGTAGCGGTGGCTGCGGTCGTGCTCGGCGCCCGCAAAGCCGAAATAGCCCTCGCCGGCTTCGATATTGCAGTCGAGCAGCACGGTCTCGGGACCGCCATCGCGCGGCGTGCGCACGATCTGGGGGTATTGCTTGCCCTCAAGCATGCGCGAATTATAGGCGAACGGGCCGTCATTGCTGGGAATGCCGCTATCGTCCTCTTTGATACGGCCGCGGATTTCCTTGTATATCGTGTCCTGCAAATCCTGGGTGGGCTTGCCGAAATGCTCCTCAAAATAGGTGTTCTCGGCGTCGAGATAAGCGCGGATTTCGCCATCGAGCGTTTCGGGTGACTGCATCACCTCCTGCCAGTTTTCCGCGCGCAGCCAATCGTACGGGTCCTCGCGGACGATCGTGTGGTGCGCGGCGGAATGCGGCTTGCGGGCCGCGACGGGGGGATTGGTCATGGGCTGGGTCCAGTCAGGAGTTCAGGCAATGTTGGCGCAGATGTAAGCGGACAGGCGGGGGAATGCTACCCGGCAGGCTGGCAAAGCATGATCGAGCATGGCAAATAGCACTACGCAACAAGGAGAATGCCGTGCGATCCTGGGACCCGATGCGCAATTTTCCCGAACTCGACGCGCTGTCGGCGGCTGAGGCCAAGGCCCTGGTGGTCAAGACGCAGCGTGAAGTAACGCGGCAGCCGATGATCTTGCTTGGGCTGGCGGTGACGCTGGCGGTGGCGGGTGTCGCCATCTTTTATCTGGTGCCGCTCGGCGGCCTGACCGGCGGGGCTATCATGGGTGCAATGGTTGCCCTGTTCGGTGTTGTCTATATGGTCGTGGTGATTAAGCCGCGCATGCAGGCAGAATTCCGCAAGCAAGGATTTCCGCACTAAGGCAGCGCCGCGCGCCAAGAACTGTTGCCCTGTTGTGACGATGACCAGTGAACGGTGGAGACTGGGCCGGCCAGTCCGGTTTTGACTTGTTCCTGACTGCCCAGCCGCTAGTTTGATTTGCAGGCCGACCCCTTCAGAATCGGTCAATGCGAGAGCCACGATTTGGGACTGTCCCTCGACGCCAGCATAGTGCTGATGGCGCTAGCGCCATTCGCGGCCGCCCTCCTGGCGCCGCTGGTGCAGCGCATTGCCGCCCCATTCGCGGGCTGGGTTCTGGCGCTGGTCCCCGCCGCGATCTTTGTGTTCCTGCTCGGCTTCATCGAGCCGATTGCGGCGCGCCGCTTCGTACAGGCGAGCATTGATTGGGTGCCGGCATACGGGCTGACCCTGTCGTTTTTCATCGACGGATTGAGCCTAACCTTTGCGCTGGCGATTTCGGGGATCGGTACGCTGATCCTGATCTATTCGGGCGCCTATTTGCGCGGCCATCAGCATCTGGGGCGGTTTTTTGGCTTCATGCTGGCCTTCATGGGCGCCATGCTGGGGCTGGTTCTGTCCGATAACATGCTGGCACTGTTCAGCTTCTGGGAATTGACCACGGTCAGCTCGTTCCTGCTGATCGGCTTTGACCATTCCAGACAGGCCGCACGGCGCGGCGCCATCCAGGCGTTGGTGGTGACCAATATCGGCGGCATGGGGCTGTTGTTCGGCGTCATCCTCGCCCAGCAATTGACCGGCCAGTGGAACCTGAGCGGGTTGCGCGACTTCGGCGATGCGATGCGCGAAAACCCGGTCTATCCAGTGGTGTTGATCGCCTTTCTCGCCGCCGCCTTCACCAAATCAGCACAGTTTCCGTTCCACTTCTGGCTGCCCAACGCCATGGAGGCCCCCACCCCGGTTTCGGCGTTTCTGCACTCGGCCACCATGGTGCAGGGTGGGGTCTATCTGCTGCTGCGGCTGACGCCGTTCCTCGGCGGCACGCCGGCTTGGACCGTGACGCTGGTGGTGTTCGGCGGCTTTACGCTGGTCTGGGGCGCGCTGGGGGCGATCCGGCAGACCGATCTCAAGCAGGTGCTGGCGCAGAGCACGATTGCCTCGCTCGGGCTGCTGGTGCTGCTGATTGGGCTCGGCACCGAATTGGCAATCACCGCGGCCATCCTCTATTTCATCGCGCACGCTGCGTATAAAGCCGGGCTATTCATGGTGGTCGGCAATGTCGATCACGGCAGCGGCAGCCGCGATATCGTGGCGCTGGGAGGTCTCGGCGATCCGATGCCGGTGACCTTCATCGCGGCGGCACTGGCCGCCTTGTCGATGATCGGGCTGCCGGTGACCGCAGGGTTCCTCGCCAAGGAAGAGATGTATCTGGTGCTACTGGGGCCGGATTGGCCGCAAATCCTGGTGCTGATCATGCTGGTCATCGGCAATGCGCTGCTGGCCGGCGTGGCGCTGAGCATTGCGATTCGGCCGTTCCTCGGCGCCCTGTTGCCGACCCCGAAGGTGCCGCACGAAGCGCCGATCGCCATGCTGGCGGGACCGGTGGCGCTGGGCGCGGCGGGGATTTTGCTGGCGCTGAATGCGGGGCGATTGGGGCACGATATTGTGGTGCCGACGATCGCCGCGGTGCTTGGCGTGGCGGCGGAAAGCCACCTTACCCCGGCAGTCGATTTTACCAGCCTGGCGCTGTGGCTATCAGCTGCGACCATCGCACTGGGCATTCTGGTGCATCTGCAGATGGCGGCGATCCGCAGCATCTTGCGCCGGATTGGCACGGCGCTGGGATGGACCTTCGATCACGGCTTCGATGTCGCCATGTTCGGGCTGATCCGTCTCGCCGGAGCGATGACGCGGCTGCTGCATCACGGGCGGCTCGAGCTGTATCTCGTGCTGGTATTTGCCGGCTTTGCGCTGGCGGTGCTGGTGCCGGTCTTCGGCATGGGTGGCCTCGAAGCGTTGTTGCCCAATGCTGAACTGGGCGATTGGTCGGCCAAGCTGGCCTGGCCAAACTTGCAGATCCATGAATGGGCAGTGCTGGCGTTGGCGGTTGTGGGTCTGGGTGCGGTGCTGTTTGCCCGCAGCCGGCTGGTGGCGATCCTGGCGCTCGGTGTGCAGGGCGCGGCGGTAGCGCTGATTTTCCTGTCATTCGGTGCACCGGACCTGGCATTCACCCAGTTCATGGTGGAAATTCTCTCCGTCGTGATCCTGGCGCTGGTGATGACGCGGCTCAAGCTGGACGAGGCAGATCACCGCCAGTTCGAGGATCTGGCACGCGACGGCACCCTGGCAGTGGTCGGCGGCGCCGGTGTCAGCCTGTTGCTGATGGTCGTGCTCGCAGGAACCTTCGATTCGCGCCTCAGTGATTTCTTCGCGGCCACCAGCGTGCCGATCGCGCACGGCGCCAATATCGTCAACGTCATCCTGGTCGACTATCGCGGCTTTGATACACTGGGCGAAATCTCAGTCGTGCTGGGCGCGGGGATTGCCATTCTGGCGCTGTTGCGGCGCAGGGGGGCCGCGCCATGAACACGCTGATTTTCCGCACCATGGTGGGCCCGATCGTCACCATCATGGTGATCTTTTCGGTGTTTATCTGCCTGCGCGGCCACAACGCCCCGGGCGGCGGCTTCATTGGCGGGCTAATCGCGGCGGCGGCTGTCGCGGTGCTTGGCATTGCGACCGGCGCAACCGCGGCGCGCAAGGCGTTGCGGGTCGATCCAATGGTGATCGCCAGTTTTGGCGTGGCGATCGCGGCGCTGTCGGGGTTGGCGTCCATGTTCACCGGATCGCCCTTCCTGACCAGCATTTGGGCCTATTGGTCGCTGGGCGAAACTACTGTCCCGCTGTCGACGCCGCTGGTCTTCGATATCGGGGTTTATTGCGTCGTGTTCGGCACCATCGCGGCGATTGCCCTGGCGCTGGCGGAGGAGGGGCCATGAATTTCCTTCTCGCCGGACTGGTCGGACTGTTCATCGCCACGGCGATCTATTTCCTGCTATCGCGCTCGTTGATCCGCATGCTGTTGGGGCTGGTGGTGCTGGGCAACGGCATCAACCTGCTGATCTTTACGGCGGGGCGCATCGGCAATGGCGCGCCGCCGATCGTGCCGGGCGGGCTGGAGCAGCCGGCCGGGGCGATCGCCAATCCGCTGCCGCAGGCGTTAATCCTGACGGCCATCGTCATCGGCTTTGCCATGTTCAGCTTCTTGCTGGTACTCGCGTTCCGCGCCTATCAGGCAATGGACGCCGAAAACACCGACAGCATGCGGCTGGCCGAGCCAGAGGACGCGCCGCGTCCGCCGCTGAGCTATTAGGGAAAGGGGCAGCGCTATTTTCGACCTTTCCCAAGCCATTTTTACTGGAACCACGGCGCTGGCCGATTGGGTGGTCGTGCTGCCAGTGGTGCTCGGGCTCCTCGGCGCGGCGCTGGCGCTGATGCTACGCCGTGCCAGGACTGGCATAGCGCTGGTGGTGGTCGCGGCCATCATCGTCTGCGATGTCCTGCTGGTGCAGCGCGTCCTCGATGGCGGGCCGGTCAGCATGACCATGGGGCGCTGGCTGCCGCCATTCGGTATCAGCTTCGCGGTCGATATGTTCGGCGCCGGCTTTGCACTGGCGGCGGCTTTGGTGACGCTGGTGGTGCTGGTTTATTCGCTCGGCGAGCGGGTGGAGGAAGGGTTTTATCCTCTGGTGCTGCTGCTACTGGCGGGTGTGAGCGGAGCGTTCCTGACCGGCGACCTGTTCAATCTCTATGTCTGGTTCGAGGTCATGCTGATTGCCTCGTTCGGGTTGATCGTACTGGGCGGACGACCGCTGCAGCTCGATGGCGCGGTCAAATACGGATTCATCAATTTTCTCGCCACCAGCTTTTTCCTCGCGGCACTCGGACTGCTCTATGGGCTGGTGGGCACGCTCAATATGGCCGACATCATCGGGCGCGCGCCCAGTGCCAACCCTGCGGCGATAGCCGGTGTGGCTGCGTTGATGGTGCTTGCCTTCGGCATCAAGGCAGCGGTGTTTCCGCTCAATGCCTGGTTGCCGGCCAGTTATCATACGCCGCCGGCGGCGGTTTCGGCGCTGATGGCGGGCTTGCTGACCAAGGTCGGCGCCTACGCCATGCTGCGGGTGCTGGTGATGCTGCTGCCGGCGGCGCGCGAACAGCTTGATTGGGTGCTGGCGGCGCTGGCCATTGCCACGCTGGTGATCGGGCCGCTAGGCGCAATCGCGGAGACCAATCTGCGGCGGGCCATCGGCTTTCTGGTAATCGGCGGTATCGGCGCCATTATGGCGGGCATTGCCATGCCGAGCCTGCACGGCGTCGGCGGCGCGGGGCTCTATATCGTGCACGCCATGCTGACGCTCACGGCGCTGTATCTGGTGGCTGGGCTGGTGGAAAAACTGACCGGGCAAATAGACACCCGCAAGATGGGCGGGCTTTACGCGGCGCATGCTCCGGTCTCGATCCTGTTCTTCATCCTGGTGTTGGCGGTGGCCGGCGTGCCGCCGTTCCTGGGCTTCTGGCCCAAGCTGCTATTGCTGGAGGGAGGATTGGGCGATGCCGACCTGCGCGGGGCAGGGGAAGCAGGCGTGGACTGGTTGAGCCTGACGATCGTTTTCGCCCTACTGGTCAATGCGGTGCTGACGCTGATCGCCGGCACACGGCTGTGGGCGCATATCTTCTGGCGCGAAGGGCAGGAGGGGCAGCATTCTGAATACCGGAATGAGCCGCTCAAAATACTGTCGGCGCGGGAGCGCTGGTTCGGCTTTGGCGCGGTGACGGTGCTGGTGGCGGCCATCGTACTGGCAGGGCTGTGGCCGGACTGGCTGTTCCAGGCGGCCCTCAGCGGCGCGGGCGACATTGTCGAGCCAGCCGGATATATTGCCGCCGTCGGGCTGGCAGGAGGCGGGCCATGAATTTCGCGCTGCTGACGATAGTGCTGGCGCTGCTCTGGGCCGCGCTAACCGGCAGTTTCAGCGGGCCAAACCTGCTGTTGGGTGCGGTGATCGCGCTTGCAGCACTGCTCCTTTTGCGCGGCCGGATCGGCCAGCCGAGCGGCCTGCGCCGCGTCCTTCCGGCGGTCCTGCTGGCGGTGGTGTTCCTCTACGAACTGCTGCTCAGCGCCATCAAGGTGGCACTGGTGGTGATGGCGCCGAACCTGCGGGCGCAGTTGCGGCCGGCCATAGTGGCAGTTCCGTTGACGGTGAAATCGGATCTCGAAATCACCCTGCTGGCCAATCTGATCACGCTGACGCCGGGAACGCTCAGCATTGACGTGTCCGACGACAAGAGCGTGCTCTATGTCCATGTGTTGATGCTCGAGGACCGTGCCAAGCTGATCTCAGGGATCGCCGAAGGCTTTGAAAAGCGCATCATGGCGGTGTTCGCATGAGCGGCGCAGAGGCAATAGCGACGGCGAGTCTGATCGCGTTGGTGCTGTTGGGCGCCGGCTTGTTGCTTTCGACCATAAGAATCATAATCGGACCGACTGTGGCGGACCGCGTCTTGGCTTTGGACTTATTGACAACTGTCGCTTTGGGCTTTGTCGGCGCGCTGACGATCCGCACCGGATTTACGCTCTATCTCGACATCGCCATCGCGCTCGGCCTGCTGGGATTTTTGGCAACCGTCGCTTTTGCTCGCTATATCCTGGTGCGCTCGCGCCCTGTTGCTGAACAATCGAATCAGGAGCAAGCACCGTGATGGCTGAAATCGCGCTCTATGCCGGCGCTGTGCTGCTGCTGTCCGGCGCTTTATTTAGCCTTATTGCAGCTTTGGGTGTGCTGCGCCTGCCTGATCTCTATACGCGCATGCATGCCGCCTCCAAGGCGGGCGCCGTTGGCGGGGGCATGATCTTGCTGGCCGTGGCATTGGTATCGTTTGACGGCGCCATAACGGTGCGGGCGCTGATCGGCATAGCGTTTTTGCTGCTGACCACCCCAGTAGCGGCGCACCTTCTGGCGCGGGCGCATTACCAATCCGGGGGGCGGCCGGCGCAGATCACTGTCAGCAACGACCTCGATATTGTAAATAAGGCGGGCCGCGACAATTAATCCAGGTAGTTGGTAACATGTTAATTTGACATGCCGGGTTGCACGGAACAGTAAAGAACCGTACAAAAACACATGGCCTCGACTGCCCTCGTCCCGGCCCAATAAAAACAATGAAAGGTTGAATTATGAACGACACCGCTGGCGCGGCGACCGGTTACGAGAGCGACTTGATCGAACTCAGCACTGAAATCGTCTCAGCCTATGTTAGCCATAACGCTGTGAGCCCGACCGATCTGCCCAAGCTGATCGCCGAAATTCATGGCGCCCTTCGTGCCTTGCAGACCAACGAAGCACCGGTTCCGGTTGAAGAGTTGAAGCCTGCTGTCCCGGTCCGCAGGTCTGTTGCGGCCGACTACATCATCTGTCTCGAAGACGGCAAGAAGTTCAAATCGCTGAAGCGCCATCTTCGTACGCACTATAACCTCTCGCCCGAAGAATATCGCGAGAAGTGGGGCCTGCCGGCCGACTACCCGATGGTTGCCCCCAATTACTCGGCAACCCGCTCCAAGCTCGCCAAGGATAATGGTCTCGGCCGCAAGGCAAGCTAACGGGCGCTTTCCCCGGCCTACTGCCCCGCCGCTGTCCCCAAGGACCGATGCGGCGGGACTTGTTCTGTCGATCAAACGGCCGCTCAGTGAGCGGCCGTTTGATTTTCACGACCGCCCGGCCTGAAACAAATTAAGCTATCCTACTTATCCCCGTCTGGCTTTCTCGACCGCAATGTGTAGGAATAAATTCCTTTATTGCGACGGAGACTGACGATGTACGAGATGATGGGGAACGCTGGTGACGGGCGCTCGGGCCGTAGCCTCACTGGACTGGCGCACGGCCACGACGCGCAGTGCGATACTGTTATCGCTTTGGTTGCACAAGAGAAACGTATCCCGATTCGCCTGCTGATGCACAAATCGCGCTGCCGGACGGGCGCGGCGCGGGCTCGGCAATTGGCCATGTATCTCTGCCACGTGGCCCTGGGGCGCAGCCTGCAGGAGGTGGGAGATATCTTCGGTCGTGATAGGACAACAGTCTCATATGCCTGCGCGTTAATGGAAGATATGCGCGATGACCGCAGTTTCGATGACGCCGTGGCGGCGCTCGAACTGCGGATCGAGGCGGCTGTAGGAGCGGACGATCATGGCACGCGCTGATGTCCGTGCACTGCGGTTCGTGCGGGCACTGCTGCCCGACCATGCAGCGCGGATTGAAAATGGCAGCTATTCGGTCGAGCGGTCGGATCGAGTAGCACGGCTCGATCGCGGAGCGGCGGCGGAACTCGCCGGGGTAGGGGTGCTGATGCTGAGCGACGCGATCTGCGTGGCGGGGCCGCGAGCGCGCGATTGGCTGGCGGCCGAGGGACGCGGCAAGGGTGATCTGTCGCCCGAGACCGCGCCGCACGTCGCGCCTTCGGTGTTGTATTCGCTGGATGAAAGCCCGTTGGCGCGGCTGGCGGTGGCACGGGATGGGGAGGTGGCGTTCCTGCTGGCCCATCAGGTCGCGGCGGGTGAGCGGGTGCGGAAACTGGTGGAGCGGGCGCGGCTCAGCCCACGAATGACCATGAGCTATGACGCCAACCGCATCGCGGGTGGCGGCGGCCCGGCGGCGGCCAATGACCTGTCGGACAGCGCCGTCGATGCGCGGCGCAAACTGGACGCGGTGGCTGTGCTGCTACCGGCCGATTGCCGGGGCGTGGTCTTTGACGTGTGCGGACTGCTCAAAGGGCTGCAGACGGTGGAGACCGAGAGGGGCTGGCCGCGTCGCAGTGCCAAGATGGTGCTGCGGATCGGGCTGGAGCAGCTTGCTGTGTATTGGGGATTGTCGGCGCAGGCGCGTGGAAATGAGAGCGGACGGGTCGGCGGCTGGCTGGAGGCGAGGCCGCCGCTTTTCGGCGACTAACTCCGTTCTAACTCAGCGCCTTGGCTTCGGTGCGGATGCGGTTGACCATGGCGACCAGGCCATTGGAGCGCTGGGTGGTCAGGTGTTCGCGAAGGCCCATCTTATCGAATAGGGCGATGGCATCGGTCTCGGCGATTTCCCTGGCCGGGCGGTCGGAATAGAGCGCCAAGAGTATTGCGACCAGGCCTTGCACGATCATTGCGTCGCTCTCGCCGCGATATTTGAGCATAGTCTGGCCATCGCGCGGCTCGGTCTGCGCCGCCAGCCACACCTGCGAAACGCAGCCATGTACCTTGTTCTCGGCGGTCTTTTCGGCATCGCTCAGCTTGGGCAGGGCCTGGCCCAGCTCGATCAGATAACGGTAACGATCCTCCCAGTCGTCGAGAAAGGAGAGGTTTTCGGCAATGTCCTGGAAGGCTTTGGGTTCGCTCATAGCCTGTATCTAGTGCAAGCGTGGCTTAACTTCCAGACGGCTTGGCTCGAACTGGCGCGACAGGTCGCGGTGGGGTGTTGGTCGCCAGCCAAATGACATGACGCGAGCCACGGCTCTTGCCATTGGCGCGGACCCGTTCTTCCTCGACAGTGAAACCGGCGCGTTGCAGGCGCTGGGTGAACGCGCGGTCGGGTGCCGAGGCCCAGATTGCCAGCACGCCGCCCGGACGTAGCGCGGCCTTGGCCGCCTTGAGGCCGGCCATGCTGTAGAGCGCGTCATTGGTCTCGACGGTGAGCCCGTCGGGGCCGTTATCGACGTCGAGCAATATTGCGTCGTAGGTCGCCTTTGCGGAATTGATGACGCGGCGCACGTCATTGACCTTGATATCGACGCGCGGATCGTCGAGGCAGCCGGCAAAAATAGCCGCCATCGGGCCGCGCGCCCAGGCGACCACCGCAGGCATCAGTTCGGCCACGGTAATTTTGACGGTGGCGGGCAGTTCGGCGAGTGCGGCGCGCAGGGTGAACCCCATGCCGAGCCCGCCGATCAGCAGATGCGCTTTAGGGCGATCCCTAATGCGGGCCCAGGACAGGCCAGCCATGGCTTCTTCCGAACCGCTGAGGCGGCTGTTCATCAGCGCGATCGTGCCCAGCATGATGGAGAATTCATCAGCCCGCTGGATGAGGCGGATGTCGCCACGGCCATCGGGCAGGGGCACGGTATCGATCAGGACCCAGGGGTTCACGGCGGCGCTTTCGACGAGAAGGTTTTGTGCCTTGTCTCTATCGGCGGTGCGTTGGTCCTGCGCAAGCAAAAGCCGCACCTGGAACGGGGATGCCTCACCGGTTCTTGAACACCAGTGGCAGGGAAGGGCGCAACCGATCCGAGATAGGCCGCTTGATGTTGACTGGAGCAGCTCAGCCATTGCGCGGTGCGCTTCGACGCAAGCCAAAAAGCGGAGGAACTCTCATGAAACACTGGATATTTGCAGGCACGCTGTCGTTGGGTGCCCTGATGGTTGCGACTGCCATGGCGCAAGACGCCAAGGTATTGACTGGCAAGGATGCGTATGGCGATTGGGAAAAAGACGCGCCCGGCGTGACCCGACATCTCGTGCCCAGCGACCTCGAAGCGCCAAACTTGACCGAGTCGGCGTCCAATTCGCCCTCCACCGTGCCCATGCCCGAGGGCGCAATGCCCAAGGTGCCTGATGGCTTCAAGGTGGAAATGGTGGCCAGCGGCATCCAGAATCCGCGCGCCATTCGCTTTGCGCCCAACGGCGACCTGTTCGTGGGCAATTCGGAGGCCGGCAATGTGCTGGTCTATCATTTCGAGAACGGCGCTGCCAAACCGGCCTCGGAAGGCGTGTTTGCCGAGGGGCTCAACCAGCCCTATGGCGTGGCGTTCTATCCGGCGGGCAACGATCCGCAATGGGTCTATGTGGCGGAAAGCAACGGGTTGAAGCGCTTCCCCTATAAAAGCGGCGACATGAAAGCCAGCGGCGCGCCCGAGACGCTGTTCGACAACATCAACCCCGATCACCACTGGACCCGCGACGTGACGTTCTCGCCCGATGGCAAGACCATGTATTACTCGGTCGGCTCTGGCTCAAATGTCGGCGACGGCACCATGGACCCCGAACCCAAGGGTGGGGTTGATGCCTGGGCATCGGCCCATCCGCTCGGTGTTGCCTGGGGTGCAGAAGAACGCCGCGCGGCGGTGCTGGCCTTCGACCCGGATGGGAAGAACGAGCGCTACTTCGCCACCGGCCTCCGCAATTGCGCCGGCATGACCATGCAGCGATCGACCGGCGCACCATGGTGCGTGGTCAACAATGTCGATGAACTGGGCGACAACGTACCGTTCGAATTCGCCACCTCGGTGAAGGACGGGGCCTTCTATGGCTGGCCCTGGTACTACAATGGGGGCAACCCAGATCCGCGCTGGAAGGACAATCCGCGCGATGACCTGAAGGGAAAGGTCACCGTCGGCGACATGCAGTTCCAGGCGCACTCGGCGCCGTTGAATATCACCTTTTATGACAATGATGCCTGGGGTGCCGACTATAAGGGTGATGCGTTTGTGGCGATGCACGGCTCATGGAACCGTGGCCAGCGCACCGGCTATAAGGTGGTGCATCTGAATTTCGACGCCAGCGGCAAGCCTGACGGCACCTATGATGACTTCATGACCGGCTTCGTGATCGATGCCGACAGTGTCTGGGGTCGTCCGGTCGGTGTCGCGGTGGCGCCAGATTGTGCGCTGTTCGTTTCCGAAGATGGCAGCGGCACGATCTGGCGAGTCACCAAGCAGTAGTTAACCAATCATTACATTGAAGCCCGGGCGGTGCCCGGGTTTTTCTTTATCTAGTTCAACAGAAATCCGTCGTTTCGACCAATAAGCGAAAAGCATTTTTCAAGCAGTCATCGCAATTTAAGTAGCGATTAACCATTCTATTGCACTTTGAATTAACCATAAAAATTAATCCAGGGTCGAGTAGATGAGTGTGAAGTTGTACGCCGTGCTGTTGTCCGTATCCCTGGCATCTACTTCGGTTTTCGCCCAAGATGCTCCGGCGAGTGCGTTCGGTGCCACGCTTGGCGCGACGTTTTTCACCATGCCCCATATCGACAAGGGCATAGCCTTTGGGGCACCGGGGGCGACGTCCTCGTCGGTAGGCGGCGGCGGTGTTGGCGCCACCTTCGGGCTGAGCGGCGGCCTGAGCGTTGGGAAGTTCGGCGCTTTTGGTGCCGCGATCGGCGTGTCCGGCTTTGCGACCATAGGCCAATCGAATTCAACGGTCGTGGACACCTTTACTGGCCCCGGTACGGTCACCATCGGCGGCTATACGACGCCGGCAAACGCCAATGTCGTCCTGACGACCAATAGCGCTCCGGGCAACTCCGCCGCGAGCGCGGTTATCACGCACACCAATCCGCAGGGTGGCGGCGAGGCGATCAACGTCAACAATCCGGTCAATGCGGGCGGCGTTGTGAACGATTATGCCGCTTCCATCGCGGCCGGGGCCAACAGTTTCGCCTTGGGGGGCGTGGTGACGCAGCAGGGCGCCGTGAACAGCGCAGCCGCCTACGCGGCAGTGGCCGCATCGGATGGTGGCGTATTTTTCGCGGCGGGTGATCTGACCGGGCTCGCGATAACGACCAATGTCCGACGCAATGTGGTGTATACGGGCGCCGATCTCAGCGTTGCCATGTCGACCAATACCGGCGGAATGGCCATTCAGGGCTACGCGGGACCAAGCTATCGGCTGCTCGACCAATCGAGCAAGACCACCATCAGCGTGGACATCCCCGAGGCGAGCCCCACTGCGACGACCTTCCCGACCTATTCGATGGCTCGCGACGAGCAACTGACCTCGAACTATTTCGGCGGCGTGGTCGGTCTTAACCTCAGCAAGCCCATCGCCGACAATATGACGTTCTCGCTGGGCGTCGAGGGTGGTGTCTACTATGTGCATGACAATATGGAGGGCCGCGAAAGCTACTCCATCGCCGGCGGGGCGCTCACATCGGTGCCGTTGACGACCGTCAGCAACGCCAATGGCATCGGCATGGAGGCTGATGGCGTGGCTTGGTCGGCCAAGCTCGCGCCGTCAATTACCGTTGCCTTGGCGTCCAACCGCCAACTGACATTCGGTGGCACTGTCGATTATTTGTCGCGCGTCGCATCGGTGACGCGGGACGGTTCGGTCGCCTCGGCCACCAACACCTATTCGGGGACCGACGATGGTACGCTCAACTATAGCGCGTCATCGCAGACGGCACACTCGCTGAGTTTTGCGCCAATGTGGAGTTTTACGCCCACGGTGTCGTATACCGGCCAGTTTTGATCTGGGCGCATTTGAGAAATACGGCGGGGCAGTGCCCGCCGTATCCATTTAGGAAGATAGATCAGTAAGCGATCTGGGTCGTCGTCGAGACGTTGCCAAGGCCAGACTGGTCGATCGAAGAATAGTTATTGCCGCCACCGACCGCCAACTGGTTGGTCACCGACAGATTTGCGATACCGGTCTGGGTCGTGCCCGACTGATTGACGCCGCCGTTGACGGCGTGCTGATTGGTCACTGCCTGATTGAACAGGCCCAACTGGCGGATGCCCGCATCGTTAAGGCCCTTATCGGCCTGCTGATTCAACTGAGCGTTGTTGAGCACGCCAGTCTGGTATGTGCCGCCCAGGTTGATGCCACCAGGCGCAACCTGGGTCACGTTGGAATTATTCAGAGCGCCGTTCTGGCCGACGTTGAGCCAGTTGAAACCAGCAGTATTGACCTGCGTCTTTGTCGAGTTGTTCAGTACGCCATGCTGATCGACGCCCAAATCGTTGTGACCGGCAACGACGATGACCTTGCCAAGCAGCGCGATATTGGCTGCATTTGCACCCGATACGCCCAGAGCCAAAACGGTTGCGGCGATCAAAATGGTACGCATAACTATTCCCTCAATTTAACAATGAACGCAGGGTTTTCCCCAACCCGCGGCCTCGCCTTGGGTAATTAGAGATGCGCAGATGTTCAAAAATAAAGGAAGTCTTAACTATGTAGTACTGCGGGTAAAACAATTATTAACCTTACCTGCGCGAGAGATGCTTAACCGAGACAGTTTGATTCAAATTTTATATTGTTTGGGGCGCAAATCTGCCGGGTGGAGGTACACCAAAGCGGTGCGCCGTTAATCGGCACGCGTATGAACAATGTACGCGGCTTTGCTCGGCCCGCCGCTTGGAAGTACGTCCTTGGCTAGACATAGGAAGCCTTGGGCCGTCCGACGCGATGGTCTTTGCACCAAAAGAAAAGCCGCAAGCACGGGGCGCGTGCTTGCGGCAGGGGCCAGGGTCGCTTGGGCGTCTGGGGAAGACGCGAGCCCTGGGTTATTGGCGAGCGTTTTGGTCGCTCGCTATCCCGCCCGGCGCAGACGTGGCATGGGATATGGCACATCCTTGGCTGTCGGCTGCTCCTGCATGGTGGGGCCGACGGGCGTTGTATCTGGAAGACTGGGCAGCACCGAGGCGAGCACCGCTTTGCCCCCGAAGCACTGCAAACTATCGCACTGAATGGAATCGACCTGTTCGGACACGAGCTGCTGGCCAGCGGCCACGGCCTGATTGGCGGCGGCATGGGGATCAAAGTCCATCCCGGGCCGGATCACCATGTAGGCCACCAGAAGCCAAAACACTGAACGCACCAAAAACATCGTCTCATCCGAATCAGAGGCAGGCAAACTCGTCCTGCCTCACCAAGCTAGGCGGCCCGGTTTAAGCGCTGCTGCGCCAATTCGATAAAATTTGAGACAAATACCCACGATGTCCCGCGAGGTGAGGGCAAGACCTTGTTTACGCTAATCGGGGAAAGGGCGCGTTGTGGGCCCTCGATCGAGCTTGGGGAGTGTCGCATTTAAGGCCGTCTTAGTGTGTCGGACGCAGTGTGATCACCAACAAGACCTGAATCCAATTCAGGCAATTGCAGGCGAATGCCTGCCTGTGCGGCGTTGATTGGCACAGCAGTACAAGGCGTCGTGGAAGTGAGTATTGTGTATGCGTAGCCTGTTCTCTTTCGGCGCGAGCAAAGAGATGAGCCTAGCCGTCGCCGGCTCCGGTCACCGACCGGAAATGCTGCGGCGCAAGACTCTAGCCACCAATGCGCGCCTCGGCATTATCGCCAGCGCGATCCTCATGCTGCCAGCTATCATCTGCCTGGTCATGGGCACGGCATTGCCATTCGTCATCGCGGCGATTGGGTTGGCCGCCGGCATGATCAGCCTTGCCATGCACCAGCGCGCCCAGTTTGAACAGGCCGTCGCGGCGCAAGTCTACGCCATCATGGCGATCGGGTTGATCCTGACCCTGGCCGACGGGCAATTGGCCGATGCGGGCCTCGCCGTCGCCGTTCTTGGACCCGTGCATGCCTCGCTGCTGGCGCGCAACGTCATGCGCCGCCAGAGCTGGGTGGCGCTCGCCGTCATCTGCCTGCTGGCTTTCATCACCTCGCGCTTCGGGCTGCCGGCAATCACTGTCGGCGTGGCCCCGCTGATGGCCACCTGCGTGCTGGCTTTCACCGTTTGCGCCGGCATCGTGGCTCATTCGGCCAACCGGATTGGCGCCGCTTATGAAGTTTACGACCGCTCGCAAGTGACCGCCTACCGGCACCTCATCGAGCATGTGCAGGACGCGGTTTTGCGGTTTTCCAGTAGCGGCGAAGTGCTGCTCGCTTCCAAGACGTCGGAGGCCCTGTTCGGCTGCCCGCGCTATGAACTGACAGGCTCCGGACTGGGCGAGCGGCTGCATGTGCTTGACCGCCCGAGCTACCTAACGGCATTCGCCGACGCCAACCAGGGCGGCAAGACGCGCATGATCGAAGTGCGGATGCGCCAGGATGATCCGCGGGCCAGCGCGCGCGTGCCCCATTTCATCTGGGTCGAGATCAACCTGTCGCCGGTGATCGATCCCGATTCGAACGACCAGCGGCACGAAGTTGTGGCGCTGTTTCGCGACGTGACCGAGCGCAAGGATACCGAAGCCGCCATGACGGAAGCGCGGCGCGTTGCCGAAGACGCTTCCAACGCCAAGTCGCATTTCCTGGCCACTATCGGGCATGAGCTGCGCACGCCGCTGAACGCGGTGGTGGGCTTTTCCGAAATGATGACCACGGGCATTGGTGGCGACTTGTCGCCGACGCATAAGGAATATGCCGGCCTCATCCACCAGAGCGGCAAGCATCTGCTCGAAGTCGTGCGCATGCTACTCGATATGTCCAAGATCGAGGCCGGCAAGTTCGAAGTGCAGACTGAGCCATTTGCCCCCGATACCATGGTCGAGACCTGCTTCAAGATGGTCGAGGGACTGGCGCGCGAGCGCAATATCAAGCTGGTCGCCGATATCGCCAACAACCTGCCGGCGCTGGTGGCTGATGAACGGGCCTGCCGCCAGGTGCTGCTGAACCTGCTGTCGAACGCCATCAAGTTCAGCCATGACGGCGGCACCGTGACCGTGACCATGAAGCGCCAGGGGCAGAGCCTGAATATCTCGGTGGCCGATAACGGCATCGGCATGGCGCCCGAATCGCTGCAGCGCGTCGGCGAGCCGTTCTTCCAGGCCAATGAGGGGCTGTCGCGCCGCTATGAAGGCACGGGGTTGGGCTTGTCCATCGTCAAGGGCCTGGTCGATCTGCACGAGGGCACCCTGCGGGCAATGTCCGAAATTGGGGCAGGGACAACCATGACAGTTTTACTTCCTATAAACGGTCCGGCAATAAAGACGGAGGACAGTGCAGTGGTAACGCCGCTGCATCGTGAGCCGGCCCCATTGCAAGCGACCCCATGGCAAAACGAAAAAAGAAAAGCGCAATGATGGATTTCACCCTCACGCGCCTGCCGCTGTTGGCTGGTGGCGCTGTCGCGGCCTCTCTGAGCCGCGCCGGCCTCTGGACATTCTCCCGCTATATGCGAGCCCCGCTGGCCTCGACCGCACTGTTGGCCATGGTGACGCTGACGGCGCTGGCCGGCAGCAATGCGTTGTACTTCCAGACCGCGCGTCATCCCGCGCCGTTGTTTGCCCCGGCCCCCGACGTGCCGGAGACGGCTGCTATCGAGCAGGTGCCCGAAGCGCCGGCTTTGCCACAACTGCGTCAGGCCGAAGTGCCACAGCCGATTTCCCAGGAAACTACCAGCAGCGTGGCGCCGCCTTCGCCGGTGGTGCCCGATGCCCCGGTCGGCAACACCCAGGTTTTCGAGCTGCAAAAGAAGCTGACCGAACTCAAACTGTTCGACGGCACCGTCGATGGCTTTTACGGACCGATGACGGCCCGGGCGATCCGGGCGTTCGAGGAACGTAACGGCATGACGCCGAGCGGCGCGATCTCGCCCGGCCTGGTCGACGCGATTCTGCGCGCCGATACCATGGGCATGGCGCCGCAACGCGTGCAGGTGGCCGACGTCGCGCCGCAGCCCGCGCCGGTACGCACCATCCGCGCTGCCAAGGTGCAATTGCCGCCGATGCCGTTGGCGCCAGTCAACGCCGTGCAGGCCCCGACGCCGGTGGAAGATGCGTTCGACACGGTGACCAGTTCGGCGGCGCAGACGATTGATTCGATCGTCGCAGCGGTCGATGGCAGCCGCGTCACGCCCGCGACGTCCGCATTGCGACCAACGGCGGCGCTCCCCTTGATGGCCGCTACGGCTCAGCCGATGCCGGCGCCTGTGCAGCATGTCGCTTCGTTGGAGCCGGTTGCTCCCCCGGCCGTTATCATACCGCAGCCAGAAGTCACTCAGCAGGCAGCAATTGCCCCTGCCGCGGTGGCGAGCCCAACCAGCAATGCGCAACTGATTGAACAGGTTCAGCGAGGGCTGGCGAGCTTGGGCTTCCTGCAGGGTGCCATCGATGGCAAGCCCGGCGAGGCTACCGCCAAGGCCATCCGCGCGTTCGAGATTTTCCACAACTACGCCCCCACCGGCGAAGTGAACCCCCAATTGGTGGGTCTGCTACGAGACGCCGGCGCCTCGATCTGATGAGCGCGCTGCGCAGCGACCTGTGGTGCGCAGCCTTTGTGCGGCGGCACAATGATCTGGGCCATATGTGTGTGGTCTCACGCCGCGGCGATCCGATTGCCGGCCAGGTCTGGATTGAGGTCGATCATCTCGACGGCACCGTAACGCTGTTCACGCCCGCGCCGATGGCAAGCCGCGGTGACGACACCGCCGGCCTGGTGTTCCAGCGCCGCTTTGCCCGTGTCGAACCCGGAAAAGTCCGCGAGCGCATCGCCCAGGAAGCCAAGTTCGACCCTGACTTCTGGGTGCTGAGCATCGATCTGCGCAGTGACGATGTCGGGATCGATGTGATCGCCTAGAAACCGTTCTACTTGTTGGTCATCTGCCGAAGCTCTCTGCGCTTCCGGTGCTCACGTACAAAACGTACGCTGCGCTCCGGTTCTCGAAAACTTCGGCATCTAACTCGTCAGGATGAATTTCAAAACGGTCTCTTAGCTTGCGCGCTTGACGCCGATGCGGGCCAGGGCCTCGATGGTCTGATTGATTACCGGGTTTTGCGATGCCGACAATGGCGTACGGCGGCTGCTTTCGGTGAACGGCTTGTATTCGGGCTTGGCCAGCTCGAGCAGGTTCACTTCTCCGCGCCACGCGCTCATCAGATAGGCCATGGCGTCAGGTTCGACGCTGCCGAACATGGTGGCGAAATCCGCAAGGGCGCGAGAACGCTCACTGTCATGCGCGGTGGCGTGGATCAGCACCTTGAGCCCATCATAGGCGCTGCACCCGAAGGCGCGCAGGATGACGAACAGCGAAGCGCCGGTGACGTCGTGGGCAATCTGGCCGCACCGAACTTCGTCGAGGCCGGTGATCTGGCTCAACAGCTTGGTGACTTCCGGGCGACGATTTTCGGAGAACAGCTTCATCAGCGCCTTGGTCAGGCCCTGGGTCGCCACGGTAATCTGCTCGATGGTCTTCTTGATCGGCGCGACGGGGGTCTGGCGATTGGCAAAGGCCTTGATGACCTTGATGCGATGATCGTCGGACAGGTCGAAGAAGGCGGGTGCAAGGAGCGCAGCGTCGAAATCGTCGCGGCCAGCCAGTGATTCGGCGACCATGTAGTCCATCTGGGCCGAGCGCGCCAGGGCGCTGAGATAGGCGCCCCGCGGCACGATGGCGGTGTTGGCGGCCAGGGCGCGGTATACCTTGCGCGAATTCATCTGGAACAGCTTGGCCAGCACCACATTGGTGAGGTCGGCGCGACGGGCCATGGTGGCCGCCGCTGCGATATCGTGGCGCGCGATGACGTCCAGCATGGTCGCTTCAGACAGAGCGGGAGCGGCATCCAGAAATCCGTTGAGATCTTCGCCGATGTGCTCGACCACCAGTGCTTCGAGCACGGGGGAGAGGGCTTCGGCACGGCCCAGGATGGCTGCGCCCTTGGCGCGGGCCTGCGGGCCGGCAATGGGAAACAGACGGGTGGCGAGGGCTTCGAACTGCTCAGCCTCGGGTGCCGTGGGCCGGCCGCGGCGCGCATAAGCGTCGCAAGCTGCGATCAGCAAAGTGTTGGTGCGGTCCACACCGCCGGTTTCGATCAGGAGTTGGAAGGTTTCGTAAGGTTGAAAACCAAGCATGTTTTGGGACCGTCGACTCAGAGAGCACCTCTATTAGGCGCATTTATACTCTTGCCGGCAATTCGTTAGCAGACTGTTAACCTTGACGATCTCTTAATGCACACAGCGCGTGGGGCGTCGCGCGTGGTCATTTTGATACATGTTGCTTCCGGTAGGGACGGAAGAACTGCATTTTTTGGAGGCAAGCTTGGGAAAGCTCGTCAAATTCGATAGTCGCCGCCGGCCCGCCAGCGGAGCTTTGCAGCCAGCAGGGAACGCCCAGATTCTTATTTTTACCGGAGTACGGTATGAGCGCGGTACGCCTGTGGCGCCGAACAATCGCATCGATCCGCCAAGACCAAAGCGCAAGCGTGTCTGAACGTCTCCGCCAGTTTTTCGGCGCCGCGGTCATCATTGGTGTCGCGGCGTTGGCTGCGGGCTGCGTTTCGCGCCCGGTGGGAGATTTCGGCCGGGCCGATCCCAGCTTCTCCCACGACGTGATGATGCCCACCATAGGCAACTCGCTGGCCAAGGGGCATCATGAGCCGGTTTCCAATTTCAATCAGACCGATCAGGAAAAGGAGATGCACAACCGCGTCTGGCGTTTCCTGGTCGCGCCGCATGCCAAGGACTGGTTCTACGATGTAGCCGTGGAGCTGCAGCGCACCAGAATCACCGGCGAGACCGACCTACGGTTTGCAATCGACCGTTATTACACCTGGCTGAAGCGAGCGGACTACGGATCGTCACGAACGCGCTATTCGACCGTTGGTCGCCATATCCAGGCCGATATCGATACGATACCGACGACCTTCATCTCGATCTGTCAGGTGCAGGAGGTCGATCGCCAACGCGGCGTTGCTGAGGACGGATTGAGCGGCCTGGAACCCGATGTCCGGCGCGACGTCGCTGCGCGGCGTGCCGAGAACGACATGCACATCAACTGGTTCGTGCGGGCCCTGGATTATCGCTATCAATCCTACGACTATGCACTGAACCATCTGCTGGTTGAAACGCCCCATGAGCAGTCTTTGGCGGTGGACGATGCGCTCGGGCAAATGAAGGTCTATCTCGATCGCGCCACTCGCGGCGATTTCTGCAGCGGGCAGGGGCTTATCATCGGTAGTCAGCAGGCGGAGATTCCGTCGCGCTACGGTTCGCGCAACTATGGCGTCGAGCACGTGGACCTGAAATAGGCGTCAGGCTGGATTGGCTCGGATGATGCCGATCCAGCGCTCGAACGCGGTCATGAACTTGGCCAGGAACGCCTCGGTGTCCTTGTTGTTAAGCGCGCCGGTCTCATCGAACAATTCGCCAGCCCCGCCGATATAGGCTTCTGGCTGTTGCATCGGCAGCAGGTTGAGGAAGACGAACGTCTGGCGCAGGTGGTGATTGGCGCCGAAGGCGCCCAGCTTGTAGGGCGTGATGCTGACGACGCCAGCAGGCAAGCCATCGAAAACGCTCTTGCCGGCTGGGCGCGAGCCGACGTCGAGCGCGTTCTTGAGGCCGCCGGGGATCGAGCGGTTATATTCCGGAGTGACGAACAGGATCGCGTCGGAACTGGCAATGTCGGCGCGAAAGCGCGTCCAGGTGGCTGGCGTGTGAGCCTCGAGATCCTCGTTATAGAGCGGCAGGTCACCAATTTCGACGATGCGGCAGTGCAGGCCGGTGGGCGCCTGCGCCATCAGCGCCTTAGCGGTCATGCGGCTCAACGAGGCAGCCCGCAGGCTGCCGACAATGATGGCGACGGAATAGGGCTCGCTCATGATGCTCTCCGATGCTGGGGCAGGAAGAATGTGTGGCGAACGGCATTCGTTCCGGTTCTGGCTCGTTCACCATGACGCCGCCAAGGCGGCCGTGTTAGGATGGCGTCCCCACAGTGGCGCAGCCGTTTGAGCGCCTTGGAACGGAACTGACATCATGACTCCGCTGGTCGGGCTGCTCATTATCATCGGCCTGATCGGCGTCAGCGTCGTCATTTCGCTGTCGGAAATTGCCTTCGCGGCGGCGCGCGAAGTGCGCATTCGCGCGCTGGCTGAGGCGGGGAACAAACAGGCCCAGCGCTTCGTGGCGTTGCGGGCTGATGCAGGGCGGGTAATCACCGCGCTGCAAATCTGCACCAACGCGATTTCTATCCTGGCCGGCGTCGTGGGCGACGGTTTCCTTGGGCCAATTTTCTCAGAAATCTTTGTTCGGCTGGGCGCTGGCGACATGGCCTCCAATGCCGGGGGCATCGTCGCGTTCTGCGTGGTCACGGCCCTCTTCGTATTGTTCGCCGACCTAGTCCCCAAGCGCATCGCCATGCTGATCCCCGAGGAAGTGGCGCTGTCGGTCGGCTGGTTTCCGCAATATGCGGTCATCGTGCTGCGCCCGCTGGTCTGGGTGTTCAGTGGCCTTTCCGACTGGATTATCGCCCGGCTCGACCTGCATCCGGCAGTGCCGCATGACCAAGTGACGACTGAGGATTTCCGCATGATCCTGGCGGGCGGCGAAGCCTCAGGCGCGCTGATGAAGAACGAGCATCGGCTAATCGAGAACGTGCTGGCGCTGGAACTGCGCAGCGTCACCTCGGTGATGACCATTCGCGACGATATCGTTTATCTCGACATGCGCGATCCGCCGGAAGTACAGCGCGAAAAAGTGCAGCGGCGGCCGTTTTCCTATTATCCGATCTGCGATGGCGGCATTGATGCGGTTATCGGCTGCGTACGGGCCGAGGACGTGCTGGCGACCTCGATCGAGCAGCCGGGACCGATCGATTTCGGCAAGGCGCGGCGCGATGTGCTCAGCGTGCCCGACAGCCTCAATATCTGGGAAGTGCTGGCCGAGTTTCAGGCGCAAAGCACCGGCTTTGCGCTGGTGGTCAGCGAATACGCGCTGGTCGTGGGGGCGGTGACGTTCAAGGACCTGATGGGCGCGCTGATGCAGGGGCTAGCCAATCCATTCGAGGAGGAGGCGATCCTCCGCCGCGACGATCTGAGCTGGCTGGTCGATGGCGTGGCGCCGCTGGTGGATGTTACCCGCGCGTTGGGCCTCAAGACGCTGCTTGAAGGACCCTATGAAACCATCGGCGGTTTCATCGTGCACCGGCTGCGCCGGGCGGCGCGTAAGGGCGATAAGGTCGAAGAGTCGGGTTTTGTGTTCGAGGTGGTCGATGCCGACCGCACCAGGCTCAACCAGTTGCTGGTGACCAAGGTCGCGGCCAAAGTGGCACCCAAGGTGACGGCCAAGTAATTTCCAGCGGCGGCGCGTTGCCAGAGGCAGGATTTGCTGGCAAGTTCGGCTTGCGAGTGTGGATTGGGCTGTAACATCGAAGTGGGCGTAATAGCCCGCTGAAGGAATGCTATGCGCGCTTTTCTCGTCCTGATTTTTCTCGCTCTTTTCCCCACCATGGCCTTTGCTCATCCCGATCCGCTACACGCGGTAGGCTTCGTGCATGGTTTCGAGCATCCCATGGGCGGCCTGGATCATATTCTGGCCATGGTCGCGGTCGGCGTCTTTGCCTTCGTGCTGGGCGGGCGCGCGCTGTGGCTGGTGCCGCTCAGCTTTATTGCCATGATGGTGGTTGGCTTCGCGCTGGGGATTAATGGCGTTAATCTTCCCTTCGTTGAGCTGGGGATCGCGCTCTCCAGCGTGGTTATCGGCGGGGCGGCCGCATTGAAGGCGCCGATCCCCGTTGCCGGAGCGATGGCGCTGGTCGGGACGTTCGCGGTGTTCCATGGCCACGCCCATGGGGCGGAAATGCCGGAAAGCGCGGGCGGGCTGCTCTATGCCTCGGGTTTCGTGGCGGCGACGGCGGCACTGCACGGTGCAGGCATTGGTGCGGCGCTGGGCATGAGCAAGCTCGTGGGTAGGCACGGGCAAATCATCGCCCGGATTGCTGGCGGCGCTTTTGCACTCGGCGGCGTCGGCGTATTGTTCGGCTGGCTTTAAGCCACTGCCGCGTCGATAAAATCCTGCTTCGCGTCCGTATAGGCGGCGCGGTTGTCGGCAAACTCCACCGCTAGACGGTCCTTGAGAGCCTCGTATTCCCGCGCCAGCGCGGGATCGGCCAGCAGCCGGTCCCGGAAGCGGATATTGCGGTGCCATTTGGCACCGTCATGGGCGACGACATGCAGCAAATGGGTGCGGGGCTGGCCCTTGCCGAACACATGGTTCGGCACTCCGGCATTGGCGACGTATTCGTAGCCGATATCAGCAAGGGCTGGGGCCAGCTGTGGGCCTTGATCAAAGTCCTCGATGCCGAGCATGACATCGAGGATGGGCTTAGCACGGATGGCGGGAATGGCCGTGCTGCCGAAATGCTGCACGTCCATGACTAGGGAACCGAGAGCGGCGCGGATGCGTGTGTCTTCTTCGGCGAAAGCCTGCTGCCAGTCGGGGTTGTGATCAACCAGGAGCACGATGCCCTTGCTCAGACCAAGGCCCCATTGGTTCTTCTCGTTCATGGCCAATCTCCTTAGGAGGAGTTTGCCCTCGGAGCGCGGTCGAAGGCAACAGGCTCAAGCCGGCGCTGGCGCCGGGGTCTTGATGCCGCATTTGACCTTGGCCAGATCGTCCTCAAACCGCTGGCGCATCGCCTGGTGGGGAGGGGCGAGGCGGACCAGCACGAAAATATCGTCGTCTACCGACTCAACCACCAGCAGGCCCTCGGCAATATCGAGCTGTTGCTGGGCCAGCAGCCGCGTCTGGTCGGCGTTGAAAATGCCCATTTCGAGTGTCTGCCCGATGCCGTCGCGATTGGTGGTCGAATAGGTGATGATGCCCTGCTTGTTGAACAGCGCCACCGACCAGAACGCATCGGGCATAAGGCCCGAAAGATAGGCCGGGCCGGCGTTGAGGTCGATCTGGCAGACGCCGTAGGCAACATCGGGGTCTAGTCCAAGCGGATTGGGTTCGCCGGGCACGACCTGGGGCAGGATCACCATCTTGTTTTGCGCATTGAGCCCGGCGATGCGCGTCCAGATGGTGTCTTCTGCCAACGCCGGCAGGGTCAGGATCACCACGAGGTGGATGATGCCGCCCAGCATGGCGCCGCCAAGCAGCCAGAGCAGGGTGCGAATCATGCGCAACCCTCGCGCTGGATCGACGGCATGGTCTCGCCGCCGGTGCCGAAGCCGGAAAAGACTGCGGTGTCGTAGAGTGTGAGCACCAGGCGGAAATTGCCGGTGCCGGTGAGTTCGAGCCAGTTCTGCGGCGCCAATTGCTTGCCGACATAAATCAGGATGGCGCCGTCATCGGTACGCGCGATGGCGTTCGAGCGCATTGCCGCATCCTCGCCGGGACGGGCGAGATTGACGCCGGCGGCATCGAGGGCCACCAAGGTCCAGAACGTCGCCAAGGGGGTCTTGCCTGCGATGCGATAGGTGCAGGCGAGCGATAAGGTGTCCCCCGCGCTATCTGTGGTGGCGGTGAATTGCAAGCCCTCGCTCAAGCCGAGTTGCAGGCCGGCGGTGCGGGTCAGGTGACCGCGCGTATAGGGATTGGGCGCCGCCGTGCCGACATCGGGCCATGCGATCCAGGGGCCGACCACGGCGGCGCCGAACAGGCGGCCATCGGTCAGTGCGTAATAGCTCAGCCCAAAGCCGACGCCGAGCGCTACCGTAACCAGCAACAGGAGGTGGATGACGAAACGCAAGGATCAGGCGTCGGAAGCGGGAGAAAGGGACATGGATGGCCTGGTCGCTGCAACTTTAGGTATTGGCTATAGCAATGGGCGGTCGTGGGCGGAAGCGGGATTTGAATTGCGTCAGGGTTGGGGCTGGTTTGGCCCCGACCCAACACTTAAAGCCCGTTCGTCTCCACCGGGATGGGCGTGCTGGCCTGGTCGGTGACCGGCTGGGTGGCGCGGAGCGTGCTGCGCAACATGTCGGCGACATCGACCAGCTTGCGGGCGGCGGCGGGTTTCAGGGTCGGCGGCCGTTCGGCGGGCGCGTCCTCGACCTGGCTGGGATCGGTTGCGGCGATGATCACCTTTTCCGGCACGAAATCGACGCCGAACACCGGCTTGATCTCGATATTGGTGTGGGCATAGGCCATGAACTTCTGCCAGGCGACGGCCGGCAGGTTGCCGCCGGTCAGGGTGCGGGTCGGATGGTAGTCGTCATTACCGAACCAGACCGCGGCGACATAATTGCCGGTGAAACCGCAGAACCAGGCATCGCGATAGGACGAGGTGGTGCCTGACTTTCCGACCGCTGGCACGCCCTCGATCCGGGCCTTGGTGCCGGTACCGCCGGTAACCACGCCACGCAGCATCTGGTTCATGCCCTTGACGGTGGTTTCGCTCAGGATGCGCTCGCGCGGCTCGTCCGGATGCGCCTCAAAGATCACGTCGCCGGTGAGGGAGGCGATGCGGTTGATGCCATAGGCTGGCGTCTTGTAGCCTTCGTCGGCGAGCACGGCATAGGACGATGCCATGTCGAGGACCGAAACGGAGGCCACGCCCAGCGCCAGCGAGCGGGTTATGGGATAGTCGGCGCGCAGGCCCATGCGGTGGCTCAGGGCGGCAATCGAGTCGCGGCCGGTCTTGATCGACAAGGTGACGGCGACTGTATTGAGCGATTGGGCCAGCGCGCTGGCCAGTGTTATCGAGCCCTTGTAGTTTCGGCCGTAATTCTGCGGGCACCAGTCGCCGATGCACACTGGGCGATCGGTGATCAGGTCCTGGGGTGTCAGCCCCAATTGTTCTAGTGCCTCGGCATAAACGAAAATCTTGTACGACGAGCCGGGCTGGCGATTGGAGACGATGGCGCGATTGAACTGGGATTTGCCGTAGTCCACCCCGCCCACCATGGCGCGCACCGCGCCCTTGGTGTCGGTGACGACCATGGCGGCCTGTTCGACATCATACTGCGCACCGCTGTCGCGGACGGTGGAGGTGACGGCGTCCTCGGCGTACTTCTGAAGGGTCGTGTCGATGGTGGTGCGGACCACGAAATTGTTGGAGGTGTGGTGCGACGCCTCAATAATGGTCTTGGCCTCTTCAAAGGCCCAATCGAGGAAATAATTCGGCGAATTGACATCGGCGGTACGGTCGACCGGTGACGCTGGGTGGCGGCGAGCGGCGGTGACCTGGCCCTCGGTGAGGAAGCCGGCGGCCACCATATTGGTCAGCACCAGATTGGCGCGGGCGCGGGCAGCGGCTAGGTCGACATGGGGTGCATATTTGGTGGGGGCCTTGAACAGGCCAGACAGCATGGCGGCTTCGGCGAGGCTGATGTCCTGCACCTTCTTGCCGAAATAAAAATCCGAGGCAGCGACGACGCCGAAATTGCCGCCGCCCATATAGGCGTGATCGAAATAGAGCTTGAGAATCTGGTCCTTGGAATAGTGCCATTCGAGCCAGACGGCGAGGAAGGCCTCGATCACCTTGCGCTCGATGGTCCGCTCGGAGGACAGGAACAGGTTCTTGGCCAATTGCTGGGTGATCGAGGAGCCGCCCTGCGTGCCGCTATCGCCCGAGGCATTGCTGGCGATGGCGCGCAGCGTGCCGACGACGTCGATGCCGAAATGCTCGTAAAAGCGCCGGTCTTCGGTCGCGAGAGTGGCCTTGATCAGGTAGTCGGGCATGTCGGCCAGCGCCACGCTATCGTCCGAGCGGATGCCGCGGCGGCCGATTTCGTTGCCGTAGCGATCTTGGAAGACGACGGAATAGTCTTCGGCCTTGTTGAATTCGCCGGTGGCGGTGGCGTCAAAGGCCGGCAATGCCAGGGCGGTCATCAGCACCGCGCCGATGGCGCCGAAGGTGAACGCGTCCGACAGCAGTTCGACGAATAGCCGCGTGATGCCGCGAACGCGGAAGACGGACATGATGTCCTGGAACTTGGTCCAGCCGCGACCGGCCGACTGGCCCATGTCGTAGAGCGACGAATCCAGCCACGCGTCTGCAGCCAGCATGCTGGATTTCTTGACGCGCTTTTCTTTGGTATAGAAGGGATCCTGCACGTCGATCCTCGGCTGGAAGGGTCACGGACCTTTGTCCGCTTTGTCCCCATAGGCAACACAATCGCTGGAATATGATTGCCCTTGGCGACGCACAAGAGCAAACCGGCAACAACATAAACTGGCTCAGGTTAAAATGGCCTTCTGGGAAGAAAAATCGCTATCCGAGATGACCCCGACCGAATGGGAGTCGCTCTGCGACGGCTGCGGTCGCTGCTGCCTGATCAAACTGGAGGATGAGGACAGCGGGCTGCTGATCACCTCCGACGTGCGCTGCCAGTTGCTGGACGGCGATACCTGCGCCTGCACCGACTATCCGGGCCGCCAGAAGAAGGTGCCCGACTGCATCAAGCTTGATCCCGAGAACGTCGTCTCGATCAAGTGGATCCCCACCACCTGCGCCTATCGCCGCATTGCCGAAGGCAAGGGGCTGGCGTGGTGGCATCCGCTGGTCTCGGGCGATCCGCAGACGGTGATCGATGTCGGCGTCTCGGTGAAGGGGCGCACGTTCCTCGAAACCGATGTCGATCCCGACACCTGGGAAGAGCACGCGGTCGACTGGCCGGAATGGGAACCGCCCGAGAGCCTCTAGGTTGTGTGGCCAGTTGGTGAGGCCGGGCTGCAAATGGCAGTTTTCTGCGCTTCCGGTGCTCACGTACCCGAACGTACGCTGCGCTCCGGTTCTCGAAAACCACCATTTCGCTCCGGCCTGACTAACTGTCCACGCAACCTCGGGGCAGTGCTTACCGGTGCGATAACCGGCGGTTAACCCCCGTTGTAAACTGACTGTTAACCATGATGTGGCCAGATCATGGCACGCGCAGCGTATGGCGAGCCCAGAACAGGCATCAACATGACCGATACCGTGACGATGAAGGTAACTGCCGATCCGTTCTGGACCCGGGTCCGCATGGCATTGGGCGCCACGCGCCCGTCACCACAGGAGCGGTTGCCCGCTTACGGCAAGGCCGCGATGGCGCGTTCGATCGGCATGAAGCCGCGACTCGGCGCCCGGCTCGAGGAAGAGCTGGTGATGGCCTGGATGCGCTCGGCCGAACGCAAGGTGTCGTTGAGCCTGCTGGTCATCGAACTGGACCGCTTCAAGGAATATTGCACCGCCTATGGCAAACTCGAAACCGAGGATTGCCTGATGTCGGTGCGCGACGCGATCCGAGCGGTGCTGCCGCGCGAGGGCGATAGCGTGCTGCGGTTGGGGCAGGCCTCGTTCGTCGTGGTGCTGCCCGATTTTCCGGTGCTGATGGCGCGGGCCACGGCGCAGAAGATTGCCAGCGCAGTGCGTGATCTGGGCCTGGCGCACAAGGAAAGCCATGCCGGCATCGTGACGACCGGCATTGGCCTGGCCGTCGGCAATCCGCGCGGCAATTATGATCGCAAATTCTTCGAGACGGCAGCCGAGGCGCTGATCAAGGCGCAGAAGCGTGGGCTCAACAGGATTGAAGCTGTCGATCTTAGGCCCGCACAAGAGCGTAAGCGCAAAGCAGTATCCTAAGCGGAGGGGTTCCCTCCGCGCGCGTCTGCCTCTAAGAAGCCCGTTTTTCTGCCGCCCGGCGCGCGGCGCAATCGACGGAAATCCTCATCATGGCCACCGCTTGCGGGCTCGACTTCGGCACGTCCAATTCGACCATGGGCATTGCGACCCGCAATGGCGGACCGCGCCTGCTGGCGCTTGAGGACGGCAAGCCGACCATTCCGAGCGTGCTGTTTTTCGGTTTCGAGGATGACACCATCCATTTCGGCCGCGCCGGCGTCGCCGAATATGTGACCGGTGCCGAGGGACGGCTGATGCGCTCGCTCAAGAGCGTGCTGGGCACGTCGCTGATCGGCGACAGCACGCGGGTAAAGGCGCGCAGTTACGGCTTCGTCGAAATTCTGGGGATTTTCATCGCCGAGCTGAAGCAGCGCGCCGAAGCTGAACTGGGCGGGCCGGTGGACAGCGTGGTGCTAGGGCGGCCGGTGCATTTCGTGGATGACGATGCCGTGGCCGATGCCGAAGCGCAGAAGCAGCTGGAAGGCGCAGTGCGGGCGCAGGGTTTCAAGCATATCGAATTTCAGTTCGAGCCGATTGCGGCGGCGCTCGACTATGAGCGGCAGGTGAGCGACGAGCAATTGGCGCTGATCGTCGATCTGGGCGGCGGTACCTCGGATTTTACGGTGATCCGCGTTTCGCCGGAGCGCTCCAAAAAGCCGCAGCGCGCCGACGATATCCTGGCGACGGCCGGCGTGCATGTCGGCGGCACCGATTTCGACCGGTTGCTGTCGGTGGCCAAGGTGATGCCCGAACTGGGTCTGGGCAGCGAGACACGGGACGGCAAGCGCTATCTGCCGGTGGCGCCGTATCATGAATTTGCCACCTGGCATCGGATCAACCGGCTCTATCACGCCAAGCCCCTGCGCGACCTGATCGGGACACGGAACGAGGCGCGGCGGCCGGACCTGGTGAGCCAGTTCATCGCGCTGGTCGAGGATCGGCAGGGGCATCGGCTGGCGGGGGCGGTGGAAGAGGCCAAGATCGCGCTGTCGGATGCGACGGAACATCGGTTTCACTTCGAGAGCCGTGGGGCCAAGATCGATACGGTGATGGGCAATGCCGACCTGGCGCGGGCGCTGGACAATTCGGTGGAGCGGATCGCCGCGACGATCGACGAGACACTGGCGCGGGCAGGGGTCGGCGCTAAGGCGATCGATAGCCTGATCCTGACGGGGGGATCGACGCTGGTGCCGGTGATCGTGGCACGGCTGCGGGCCATGTTTCCGGATGCGGCGCTGGTGCGCACGGATGTGTTGGGGAGCGTGGGCTTAGGGCTGGCGATGGAAGCCTCAAGAAGATTTGGCTAGATCGATATCCGGGGGGCCGTCATTGCCCGGGTGTCCGGGCGATCCAGCTTTCTGCGGGTGTGGGACAATGGATCACCGGGACAAGCCCGGTGATGACGGTGGGAAGGGACGGGGCTTCAACTGACAGCCGGTGCTCCGTGCAGACGTATTTCGCCTGCTGCCAGCACGGCAAGTTTCGGCGCGGCGCCCGGGGCCATGGTTAGCACCTCGTTCACCAAAACGATCGTATTTGCCGGACCCAATCACACATCAGCCTGAATTCGGCGTCACCGAGCGCGGCAACGCGATCTGGCGGGCATGGCCCCGAGCCTCAAGGAAGACACATGACATTTTTGAAGGCCGCCGCCGCGCTGCTGCTCGCCCTCGGCCTGGTTGCGCCCGTCGCGGCGCAGGTTTTGAGCCCGGTTGGGACCTGGCAGACCACGACCGGGGAGTCGCGCTATAAGGTGAGCCTTTGCGGCGACGGAACCCAACTCTGCGCCAAGCTGACCTGGCTGCGCGCCGATGCGCGGACGCCGGAAAACCTGGCGCTGCTGAACAAGCCGGTGGTGCAGAACGCCAAATCGATCGACGAGAACAAGTGGCGCGGCATGGTGAAGTATGACGGCCATGAGGTTTTGGGCTCGGTGACGCTGGTCAATGCCAACGAGATGAAGCTGTCTGGGTGTCAATTGGTGGCGTGCAAGCAGGTGGACTTCGTACGGTTGTAGGCTTGGGTTTTTGCCGAGGGTTGGGCCCCGTTCTGCGTATGCAGGGCGGGGCTTTTTGTTGGCCTGGAGCCATGCCCTGGTGGTTCGAGGCTCGTGAAGAACTCGCACCTCACCATGAGGACTACTGGGGAAACGTGCGCTGCGATCGCACACAAACTTATGCAACAAATCCCCGCGTGACGGTGGCGTGTTAGCTTTTGGGCATGATCGAGAAATTGGGTCAGGCGGCGATGATGCAGGACGGCGACGAGAACATCGGCCCGCGCAGCTGGCCGCATGTCCGCGAAGCTTATGAAAGCGGCGAGGGCACTATCGAAGACGTCTGCGAGCGTTTCGGAGTGACCAAGGGGGCGTTGGAATATCGCCGCCGGCGCGACGACTGGCTGATGCGATCGGAACGCGATCCGAGCGCCCGCTCGCTGCTGCTGGGGCGCATGTTCAAGGTGTTGGATCAACACATAACCAGACTGGAGAATTTGTCGATGGACGAACAAGACGGCAAGGAGGTCGGCCTGCTGAGCGTGGCTGTTCGTACCTTCGAGAAGCTGGACGAGCTCAATCGCGGTGAGCCGGGCAATGTGCCCAAGCAGAAGAAGGACATGCGCGATCTGCGCGACAAGCTGGCCCGGCGCCTTGACCAGCTCAAGCAGCGCTGAGTCAGTCGCCGAAGTCGCAGCGCTGACCGACGAACAGGCCGAGGCGAAGTATTACGGCTGGGCTGAAGTCTGGGCGCGGGCCGATCAACTTGCGCCGGACGGCGACTGGACGACCTGGCTCATGCTGGGCGGGCGCGGATCGGGCAAGACCAGGGCCGGTGCTGAATGGGTGCGCTCCCTGGCGGCGGCGAAAGTGACGCCGATCGCGCTGGTGGGAGAAACCATGACCGAAGCCATCGCCGTGATGATCCGGGGTGAGAGCGGGCTGCTGAATGTTCACCCTGACGAGGAGCGGCCGGTGCTGAAGGGCACCAGCCTGATCTGGCCCAACGGGGTGGAGGCCGTGGTGATGTCGGCGTCCGATCCGGACCGGTTCCGAGGGCCGCAATTCGCGGCTGCCTGGTGCGATGAGGTGGCGAAATGGCCTGATGCGGAAGCGGCGTGGGACATGTTGCAGTTCGGATTGCGGCTGGGCGACAAGCCGAGGCAACTGGCGACGACGACACCAAAGCCGACGCGATTGTTGAAGCGGCTATTGGCCGATCCTTTGACCACGGTGACGCGGGCGAAGACTTCGGATAACCGAGCGCATCTGGCGCCGAGTTTCCTCGACACGGTAGTGGGCCGTTATCGCGGCTCGGTGCTGGGGCGGCAGGAACTTGATGGCGAAATGATCGAGGACATGCCCGATGCCCTGTGGCAGCGAGGGATGTTCGTGCCGGTGGGGCCGGTCGTGCCCGAGCGGATTGTGGTGGCGGTCGATCCGCCGGTGACGGGCAATGAGCGCTCCGACGCCTGCGGGATCATCGTGGCTGGCCGGGTGGGCGAGGGCGCCGTGGTGCTGGAGGATCGCACGCTGAAGCCGGCGGCGCCGCTGGCCTGGGCCAGGCGGGCGGTGGCGGCGTTTCATGCCCATGGTGCCGACGCCATTGTGGTCGAGGTCAACCAGGGCGGAGATCTGGTCAAGTCGGTGATCTCGCAGGTCGATCCAAACGTGCCGGTGCGCGCCGTGCGGGCGACGCGGGGCAAGTGGCTGCGGGCGGAGCCGGTGGCGGCGCTGTATGGGCGGGGCCTGGTGCGGCACGTGGCGGGGCTGAGCGAGCTTGAGGACGAAATGTGCGCGTTCGGCAATGACGGGCGCAGCGATGGGCATTCGCCGGACCGGGTGGATGCGCTGGTGTGGGCGATCACCGAATTGCTGCTGGATGATGTGAGCCCGCGCATGCGCCGGGTTTAGCAAAACAAGGAATTTGACATGCCGAACTGGTTCAACCGCCTGACGGGCGGGCGCGACAACACGCCTGTCGAACGCAAGGATTTTGCTGGGCATTCGGTGCTCAGCCTTAGTCAATTGGGCGCGGCGAGCTGGAGCAATCGCGGGTTTGCGAGCCTCGTGAACCAGGGATTTGCGAAAAATCCGGTGGTGTATCGCTGTGTTCGGCTGATCGCCGAGGCGGCTAATCGGGTGCCGCTGGTGATCGAGGAGAATGGGCGGCGGGTGGATGAGCATCCGCTGGCGAGCCTGCTCGGGCGGCCCAATGGGCGGCAGTCTGGCGGGGAAATGCTGGAGGCGGTGTTTGCCTATCTGCAGACGGCGGGCAACGCCTATCTGCAGGCCGGCGTGGTCGACGGCGAGGTCAAGGCGCTGTTCTGCCTGCGGCCAGACCGGATGCGGGTGGTGGCGGGCGGCGACGGCTGGCCGATGGCTTATGACTATACCGCCGGCGGCAAGACCACGCGGCTGCGGCAGGACAGTTTGCCGGTGCCTGATGTGCTGCATATGGCGCTGTTTCATCCGCTCGACGATCACTACGGCATGGGGCCGCTGGAGGCGGCGCAGACCAGCCTCGATATCCACAATGCCGCCGGGCAGTGGAACAAGGCGTTGCTGGACAACGCGGCGCGGCCAAGCGGGGCGCTGGTCTATTCGGTGTCGGGCGGGAATTTGACTACCGAGCAGTTCGAGCGGCTCAAGACCGAGTTGGAGCAGGGGTTTTCGGGGGCGTCGAACGCTGGGCGGCCGATGGTGCTGGAGGGTGGGCTCGATTGGAAGACGATCGCACTGTCGCCCAGGGATATGGATTTCATTGAGGCCAAGAATGCGGCAGCGCGGGACATCGCGCTAGCTTTCGGCGTGCCGCCGATGCTGCTCGGGATACCGGGCGATAACACCTACGCCAATTTGGCCGAGGCCAATCGCGCGCTGTGGCGGCAGACGCTGATCCCTCTGGTGCTGCGGGTGGCCGAGGATTTGAACAACTGGCTGTCGCCGGCCTTTGGTGGGGCGGTGATCAAGGCGGATTTTGACGGGGTCGAGGCTTTGGCCGAGGACCGCGCGGCGCTGTGGAGCCGGGTGGGATCAGCGGAGTTTCTGAGCGACGCGGAGAAAAGGGCGATGCTGGGCGTAGGCGCGTAGCGATAGCGCGGTCCGTTTCGACCAGCCTCCGCGCCCTGATCGCTGACGTCCAGTTCGCCACGCTCGAACTGAAGTTCGATCTCTTCGTAAGGGCATTCGAGCGGCGTTATCGCGAGAGCCAACCGCGAGCACCGGCAGGTACGTCGGACGGCGGGCAGTGGATTGCCGACCTGTTGAATCCAGCGGGCGGACAACAGGTCACGGACCGGGTGCATGTAGCGGGCCCGCGCTGTGATGGGTTCTCCGGTGGCTGCCAATTTGGTGGTACTTTTGGTACAACGGGAATGTTCAATATCTTTGGCAAAAACCTTTGCCGGGACTGCGCCGTGAAATTTCTGGGAATTCAAGGTCTGCCCTATGAGGAGCAGCGACTAACGCTGCAGGGATACGACAAGACGCAAAAGTGAGGCGTTAATGCCGGCCATACTCGAAGTTCTTGATGCAGTCCGCGTGGGTGACGTCATTTTTGGACTAGGCGCGAGTGGGCAAGAGAAACTCCTGCTTGTCTACAAAACGGACCTGGGCGGCTTCTCCGCGCGGCACGTGACCACCCAAGTCAAGCTCAGGTTCAACCCTGATGGCAAGACCCGTGTCTATGCTGATGGCGGATACGTCACAATCGTCTCTATCGCTCCGCTCCCCGCGGAAATGTATGACGTCGCACTTGGACTCGATCTCAAGTCTGCAGCACGGCCGGAATACCCAGATAGCATCTTGAGTAATGCAGAGATTGAGCTGTTGCTTACATATCCGAAGTTCTTCAAAGCACGGCTCCTGCCGGGCAGGGAGTCCATTGTCAAAGCTGCAGATAGACTTAACGGTGTCAGGGCCATCCTGCAGCTGGAATGGGACCCTATCAACGCGCGGAATGACCCTCCGATGTGGGACGAGTACCTAGGTGACCTGCCGGCCTTGGTTGACCTGCTGGATGGGCCGGCTTCGGTTGATGAGGTGGCGGTTTTCCTTGCCGACCTAGCGTCGCGGCGGATGAGGACGTTGGCGGTGGCCGACCGTGGCAAAGCCGCGGCCGTCAGCCTGGTGCGATGGCGACAGAGTTGGACCTGACGGCGGAATAGCGCTGTCCACGCACGCGAGCTTTTGAACCAACACACACGGCCCCTTCGGGGGCCGTTTCTGTTTGCGGAGACACCATCATGGACGACCTGACCAAAACCGTCATCGAGCGCGGCGACCTCGCACATCTGGCGCTGTTTTTGTGGGCGTCGGGGGCGAGTGCGCTGCTGGTGTGGACGCTCAAGGAGCTGGCGGCGGCGAACAAGCGGTTCAACGATTTCGTGCACGAAATTGCCAGCCTCAACCGGCTGTTCAAAAAGGGAGATTGACCTGTGGCGGACAAGCAGAACCGGGACAATGCGCAGCAGACGTTCCGGCAATTTGCCTGGAATTTGGCGGGCACGCTGGCCAGCGTCAAGGCCGGGGTGAAGCCATCGGCCACCAAGCCGGGCAAACGCTGATGGCGGCGGCAGGCAGGATACCCATCGACGCGGATGGGCGGTTTTCGGGCTATGCCAGCCTGTTCAATACGCTCGATGCAGGCGGCGATATGGTGATGCCGGGCGCGTTCTCGGCGAGCTTGGCAAAGCGGCGCGGGCGTATTCGGCTGCTGTTCCAGCACGACCCCAAGGAGCCCGTCGGCATCTGGGAGAGCCTGGGCGAGGATGCCCACGGGCTATTCGTCAGCGGGCGGCTGGTGCCCGGCGTGCCGAGGGCGGATGCGATCCGGCTGCTGATCGAGAGCCGTGCGATCGATGGGCTGTCGATCGGCTTCCGCACCGTCAAGGCGACCAGGCAAGGCGGGCATCGCAAGCTCTGGACGATCGACCTGTTCGAAATCTCGATCGTGACTTTTCCCATGCTGGAGGACGCGCGCATCGCGGCCTCCGCTGACCATTCGACCGGCGCCGCAATCGCGGCGGCGATTTCCGTTCTCCGCAACCCTTAAAGGATTTTCCATGGACCGGACCGACGACAGTTTTGAAATCAAGGCAGGCACCGGCGGCGATGTCGCCGGCATGTTCGCCGAATTCTCCACCGCTTTCGAGGAGTTCAAGCGCACCAATAACCAGCGCCTGGGCGAAATCGAAAAGCGCGGCAGCGCCGATGGCCTGCTGGAAGGCAAGCTCGACCGGCTCAATGCCGTGCTCGACGGGCAGAAATCGGCGATGGATCGCGCGCTGGCCGACAAGTCGCGGCCGCTGCTCGATGGCAAATCGGGCGGACATGGCGGCGAATACAAGGACGCCTTCTCGGCTTATGTGAAGCGCGGCGAAGAGAAGGCGCTGTCGGTGGGCGTCAATGCCGATGGCGGCTTTGTGGTGCCGGCCGAAACCGAGACTGAAATCACCCGCATGCTGACCTCGGTGTCGCCCATCCGCGCTATTGCGGGTGTGCGGCAGGTGTCCGGTTCGGTCTACAAGCGGGCCATTTCGCTGACCGGGCCGGCAACGGGCTGGGTGGGTGAGACAGCGGCGCGCCCGACCACCAATTCGCAGACGCTGGGCGAGCTGAACTATCCGACCATGGAACTCTACGCCATGCCGGCGGCGACCTCGGCCTTCCTCGACGATGCGGCAGTGGATGTCGGGCAGTGGATCGCCGACGAGGTCAATGCGGCCTTCGCTGCGCAGGAAACTACGGCATTTGTGTCCGGTGACGGCGTCAATAAGCCCAAGGGCTTTCTGGCTTCGACCACGGTGGCCGAGGCGAGCTGGAGCTGGGGTAATCTGGGCTATGTCGCCACCGGAGCAGCCGGCGCTCTGCCGACCACGAGCGCCAGCGACGTGCTGATCGACCTGGTCTATGCGCTCAAGGCCGGCTATCGCCAGAACGCCAACTGGGTGATGAACCGCAAGACGCAGGGCTCGCTGCGCAAGCTCAAGGACGCCGACGGCAACTATCTGTGGCAGCCGGCGGCGAGTGCGGATGGCAAGGCCCGGTTCATGGGCTTTGAGCTGGTGGAGGCGGAGGACATGCCGAATATTGGGGCAAGTTCGCTGTCGGTGGCGTTCGGTGATTTCAAGCGTGGGTATCTGATCGTGGATCGCCAGGGCGTGAGCGTGCTGCGCGATCCGTTCTCGAGCAAGCCATATGTGCTGTTTTATACGACCAAGCGGGTCGGTGGCGGGGTGGCGGATTTTGACGCGATCAAGCTGCTGAAGTTCGCGGCGAGCTAAAAGCAAGCACTGAGCTAAGCCCCTCCCCTTGAGGGGGGGGTGGGGGGAGTATGCAACGGGAGTGGCGGGCCTGGGGCTCCACGCCTGCGGATAGTTCCCCCCACCCTGGCCCTCCCCTCAAGGGGGAGGGGACGCTGGAGCGGACAGCTCGGCGCAAATCCAACGATCAGGAAAATCATCATGACGTCATACCTTCTCGCGGGGCCCGCGGAGGAGCCGGTTTCGCTTGTCGAGGCGAAAGGCTTTCTCAAGGTCGAGGACGACGCCGAGGATGGGTTGATCAGCACGCTGATCAGCGCGGCGCGATTGCATATCGAGGGTGTCACCGGGCGAGCGCTGCTGGCGCAGAACTGGCGGGTGGTGCTGGATCGGTGGCCGGCCAATCGCATGGTCAAGCTGCCGGTGGGGCCGTTTATCAGCCTGACCGAGATCAATGCCTATGACGATGGCGGCGGCGCGCATGCGATCGGGATGGCGCAGTTTTTCGCCGAACCGGATCGGTTGCTGCTGCCGCTCAATGTGGCGGGGATGCCTAGCCTGCGCGAGCGGCAGGGGCTGGAGATCGACTATGTGGCCGGTTTCGGAACGGAGCCCGGGGAGGTGCCGGTCGATATCCGCCAGGCGCTGCTGGTGCTGGTGGCATACTGGTTCGAGCATCGCGATGCGGTGATTGTGGCCGGGTCCGGATCGGTGGTGCCCACAGGGTTTGACCTTCTCGTGTCCAGGCATCGGCAGGCGCGGCTATGAGCGAGCGCATTCCGCCGATCGGCACGATGACGGACCGGGTGCAAATCCGGCGCAAGGAAATGACCGGCGAGGACGAGGGTGGGCACACCACGCTTTATGTGCCGATGGCCACGGTGTGGGCGCGCGTGCGCAGCTTGACGGGGCGGAGAATGGAGCAGGCGGACGGGCGTGCGGTTGGCATTTCGCACAGCGTGGTGATGCGGTTTCGGCCCGATCTGGGACCGGGAGATCGCATCGTCTATCGCGGACGCAATCTCGATGTGGTGACGGCGGCGGACCTCAATGGGCGACGGGCGTATTTGAGCTGCGCCTGCAATGAAACCAGTTTTGCGGGGTAGACCATGCACGCCATTGTTGAGCTGCAGGGCGCGCTGGTGGGCGCGCTGAATGCGGACGCCGACCTGGTAGCGCTGATCGGCTCCGGCGCGGTGTTCGATGCGCCGCCGAAGGGGCGGAGTGGGGCCTATATTGTGGTGGCGCGGCATGATGCGCTGGCCCGGGATGGCGACGGCGCGCCGGGGTACGACCATCGGGTTTTGCTGCATGTGTGGCATGGCGAGGCCAGCCGCAAGGCGGTGCTGGCGGTGGCCGAGCGGGTGGTGGCTGTGGCGCTGGGTGAGCTCGGCGCGACGGGGCTGGTGGTGACGCATCGCCAGCATGTGCGCACCGATACGGTAATCCAGAACGGGCAGGCGCGGGCGGCGGTGACGCTGCGGTTTTTGAGTGAGGCGGGGTAGGGGCGGTGGTCATTCGCCGAATGGGGTTCGTCGAGAACACCCCCACCTACCTCCCCCATCAAAGGGGGAGGTTTCTCTCCACTCGTTTGACTCGATCCAGTTCAACCCACCGGCAGACACCTCCCCCTTGATGGGGGAGGCTGGGAGGGGGTGATGGGAGCCACAATGCCGGATTGGGGCCAAACATCCCCCCACCCTTGATCCCTCCCCGCAAGGGGGAGGGTGTCGACTGATACCTTCAACACAGGACACATCTCATGGCAGCCCAGAGCGGCAAGGACATGCTTTTGAAGCTCGACCAGACCGGGTCGGGCAGTTTTCTGACGGTGGCGGGACTGCGGACGCGGGCGTTGGCGTTCAATGCCTCGACGGTCGATACGACCGACCAGGAAAGCGCCGGGCGCTGGCGCGAGTTGCTGGCCGGCGGCGGGGTGAAGAAAGCCTCGGTGAGCGGCTCGGGGATTTTCAAGGATGGCGCGTCGGATGCGCAAATTCGCACGCTGTTCTTTGGCGGTACCATTCGGAACTGGCAGTTGATCATCCCGGATTTTGGGGTTGTCCAGGGGCCGTTTCAGATCACGGCGCTGGAATTTTCGGCGGATCATGCGGGGGAAGTAACGTTCGACCTGGCGCTGGAAAGCGCGGGGGAAGTGACGTTTACGGTGATTTAGGCGGGGCCTTGAGGAGGCAAACACCCTCACCCGTCTCGCTTCGCGAGCCACCCTCTCCCCGACGGGGAGAAGGTGGCCCGGGGGCCGGATGAGGGTGTCTGCCTCTCCAGAACAATCAAAGGAAACACCATGGCGAATACGCAACGTGGCGAAGTCGATGCGGTTATCGGCGGCGAGCGCAAGACACTGTGCCTGACCCTCGGCGCGCTCGCCGAACTGGAGGCCCGATTGCAGGCGGGGGATCTCGTGGGGCTCGCCGAGCGCTTCTCCGACGGGCGGGTTTCGGCGCGGGATTTGACCGCCATCCTGGGAGCGGGACTGCGGGGTGGTGGCAATGCCATCACGGATGACGACCTCGCGCGGCTGAGCATCGAGGGCGGGCTCAAGGGCGCGGCGGAGATCGCCGCAAGGCTGCTCAAGGCAACGTTTGGAGAGGCGGCGTGACGCCGTTTCCCTGGGAGGCGGCGATGCGGTTCGGGTTTGGGGTGCTGCGGCTGTCGTCCGAGGCGTTCTGGCGGCTGACGCCGCGCGAACTGGCTGCGGCCTGGACCGCAATTGCCGGCGAACAGGTGCAGGCGCCGGCGCGCGCCGCGCTGGATGACTTGATGGAGAGATTTCCCGATGGCCGATGAGACGCTTCTCGATAGTTTCCGTGCGGAAATGAGTGACAGCGAGCGTGAACTGGACCGCCTTCGCGACCTCGGGACCGGCGTGGCGCGCACGCTCAGTTCGGCGCTTCAGGGCGCGATGGGCGACGGTAAGTCGCTCAAGAACCTGCTGGGCGATATCGCTAAATCTTTCACCGATATCGCGCTCAAGGCGGCACTCAAGCCGGTTGGGACCCTCGTGGGTGGGCTCGTTGAGAACCTGTTCACGGCGACCAATCCATCGGTGAAGCCGTTTGCCAAGGGAGGGGTGATTGCTTCGCCGGGATACTTCCCGATGGGCGGCGGGCTGGGGCTGGCGGGCGAGGCTGGGCCGGAAGCGATCATGCCGTTGCAGCGCGGGAGCGATGGGCGGTTGGGCGTCAGCGGGGGCGGCGGCGGGGTCAATGTGACATTCAATGTGACGGCCAGCGATGCGCGTAGCTTCATGACCAGTGAGGCTGACGTGAGCGCGATGCTGCTCAGGGCCGTGAAGCGAGGGACGCGCGCGAGTTAGCGTTTCGGGCGAACCCGTCCAAAACGAGGCGTCATTCCCGCGCAAGCGGGAGCCTATTCTTCTCTTATTTGCCACCTCCCCAAGAGTGGGTTCCCGCTTGCGCGGGAATGACGCCGTGGTTGGGAGGCGGCTGGAACAGGATTTTTCTCATGGCTTTTCACGCTGTGCGCTTTCCGCTGGACGTTGCGCTGGGCGCGCGGGGTGGGCCGGAGCGCAGGACGGATGTGGTGACGCTGGCGAGCGGGGCTGAGGAGCGCAATGGGCGCTGGCGGCATTCGCGGCGGCGCTACAATGCGGGCTATGGCGTCAAATCGCGGGCAGATATGCAGGCGGTGCTGGCGTTTTTCGAGGAACGGCGCGGGCGCCTGCATGGGTTTTTGTGGCGCGACGGGCTGGATTATTCGTCCGGCGGTGCCGTGCCGGGGCCGAGCAATCAGCGGATTGGGACCGGGGACGGTAGCCAGACCAGTTTTCAGTTGAGCAAGACGTATGGGGCGAGTTTCGATCCGTATTTGCGGCCGATCACGCGGCCGGTGGCGGGCTCGGTGCGGATGGCGGTGGCGGGCAGCGAACTGCTGAGCGGCTGGACGGTGGATGTGGCGACCGGGGTCGTCGGGTTTTCGGTGGCGCCGGCCAATGGGGCGGCGGTGACGGCGGGGTTTTTGTTCGATGTGCCGGTGCGGTTCGATACGGATCGGCTGGATATTGAGCTGACCAGTTTTGACGCGGCGGAGGCGCCCAGCATTCCGCTGGTGGAGATTTTACCATGAGGACGCTGGATGTTGGCTTCGCGGCGCATATCGTCGGCGGGGAGACGACGCTGGCCAATTGCTGGCGGATTACGCGGAGCGATGGCGTGGTGCTGGGATTTACCGACCATGACGGGACGCTGACCTTTGACGGCACCGATTTCGGGCCGGCGCACGGCTTGGACGGGGCCGAGGCGCCGGCCAAGCTGGGCGGGCAGGTGGATACCAGCCAGGTGCTGGGCGTGCTGCATACCGACGCCATCAGCGAGGACGATATTTTGCTCGGGCGCTATGACGGGGCGGAGGTCGAAAGCTGGCGGGTGAATTGGGCCGATGTGAGCCAGCGCCTGCTGCTGCGGCGCGATAGCATCGGCGAGATCGTGCGCGAGGATGGCGTGTTTCGCGCGGAACTGCGTTCGAGCCAGCAGGGGCTCAATGCCCGGCATGGCCGGATTTATCAGGGGCTGTGCGACGCCGAGCTTGGGGATGCGCGCTGTGGCGTCAATGCTGCGAGTGCTGCGTTTCGCGGGGCGGCGACGGTGGAGGCGGTCGAGGACGCGTACCGGTTGCGGGTGAGCGGGTTGGCAGGGTTTGAGGCGGGGTGGTTCGCGTTCGGGTCGGCGCTGTGGGGCGCGGGCCGGCGCGAGGGGTTGCGCGACGGGGTCATCGGGCATGCCCGCAATGGCGCGGCCGATGTGCTGGCGTTTGGCGTCGCGGGTGAGTGGGTCGAGGTGGGCGATACGCTTGCGGTGACGGCAGGGTGCGATCGCCGGTTTAGCACCTGCAAGACCAGGTTCGGCAATGCGGTCAATTTTCGCGGCTTTCCGCATATTCCGGGTAGCGATTTCGTGTTGCGCCATCCGCGAGCCGGCGATGCGCTCGATGGGCGGGCGGTGGTGAAATGAACGCCGATCTGGTGGTCGCGGCGGCGCGGCTGTGGTTGGGCACGCCTTATCGGCATCAGGCGGCGACGCTGGGTGCCGGGTGCGATTGCCTCGGGCTGCTGCGCGGGGTGTGGCGCACGCTTTATGGCGATGAGCCGATGGTGGTGCCGCCCTATCGGGCCGATATCCGCGATCCGGCGCATGCGGGCGCGCTGAGGGCGGAGGCGGAGCGGTTTCTGGTGCCGGTGAGCGGTGAGCTGGCGGTGGGGCAGGTGCTGCTGTTCCGGCTCAATGGCATGGCTGAGGCCAAGCATTGCGGGATTTTGGTCGGGTCGGACCGGTTCATTCATGCGCAAGAGCGGCTCGGCGTGGTCGAGGCGAGTTTGACCGAGGCCTGGGCGCGGCGGGTGAGCGGGCGGTTTGGGTTTCCCGCCGCCAGATAGCGCCCTTTCTTTTCAGAACAAGGACAATCCATGGCAACGCTTGCGCTTTCGCTGGCTGGCAATTTCGTTGGTGGGCTGGTGGGCGGGCCGATTGGCGCGACCATTGGGCGGGCGCTGGGGGCGCTGGCGGGGAGTGCCATCGATGGCATGCTGTTTGGCGAGGACAAGCCGGCGACGACGGGCAGCGATGTGCGGCTGCAGGGCTCGTCGGAGGGCGGGGCGGTGCCGCGGCTTTATGGCTGGAGCCGGCTGAGCGGCAATATCATCTGGGCCCGCGAGCTGGAAATGCTGAGTGTCGAGAATGCCGGCGCCAAGGGCATGGGCCAGGAGGAGAGCGAGGACGAAGTCGGCGCCAGTTTCGCCGTGGCCTTTTGCGAGGGCGAGGTGCATCGGCTGGGGCGGATCTGGGCCGATGGTCAATTGCTGGAGACCAACGGGCTGACGCTGCGGTTTTATCGCGGCACCGAAGACCAATTGCCCGATGGGCTGATCGAAGCGACGCAGGGCGTGGCGCCGGCTTATCGGGGGCTGTGTTACCTCGTGGTCGAGCAATTGCCGCTGAGCAAGTTCGGCAACCGCATTCCGCAACTGAGTGTGGAATTGTGCCGGGTGGTGGGGGACTTGGAGCCGGCTATTCGCGCGGTGACGGTGATCCCGGGTGCGACCGAGTTCGGCTACGACCCAAAGCCGCGCGTGCGGCTGATGGGGCGGGGCGAGACAGCCGGCGAGAATACACATGTGGCCAAGGGCGTCAGCGACTGGAGCTGGTCGATCGACGAGCTGGTGGCGCTGTGCCCGAACCTGGAGCGCGTGGCGCTGGTGGTGGCGTGGTTCGGCAATGATTTGCGGTGTGAACATTGCACGATCGGGCCAAGGGTGGAGAGCGCCAGCCGGACAATCGAGGGCGTGAGCTGGAGCGTCGCCGGGGTGGGGCGTGGCGCGGTGCCGGTGGTCAGCGTCCATGGCGGTGGGCCGGCTTATGGTGGCACGCCGTCAGATGCGGCGGTGAAGGCAGCGATTGTGGATTTGCGCGCGCGCGGCATCGCGGTGACGCTCTATCCGATGGTGCTGATGGATGTGCCCACCGGCAATAGCTTGCCGAACCCCTATTCGGGTACCAGCGGGCAAGCCGCCTATCCGTGGCGCGGGCGGATTACTTGTGATCCGGCGCCGGGGCGGGCGGGGTCCCCGGACAAAAGCGGCGCTGCAACGGTGCAGGTGGCAAGCTTCGTGGCGGCCGGCTATCGCACGATGATGCTGCATTATGCGCAATTGGCGCAGAGCACTGGCGGGGTCGACGCGATCCTGATCGGCTCGGAAATGGTCGGGCTGAGTACAGTGCGCGGCGCAGCGAACAGCTTTCCGTTCGTCGATGCGCTGGTGACGCTGGCAGCGGATGTGCGGGCCGTTGTGGGTGGCGGCACCAAGATCAGCTATGCGGCCGACTGGAGCGAATATTCGGGTTATCAGCCCAGCGGGGAGAAGTTTTTTCATCTCGATCCGCTGTGGGCGTCGGCCAATATCGATGCGGTGGGCATCGACAATTACATGCCGCTGGCGGATTGGCGGGACGGGTCCGGCCATGCCGATGCAGCGCTGGCAGCGACGGGCTATGAGCTGGATTACCTGGCGGGAAATATCGCCGGGGGCGAGGGGTTCGACTGGTATTATGCCAGCGATGCCGACCGGCAGGCAGGGACGCGCAGCACCATCAGCGATGGGGCTTATGGCGAGCCGTTTGTCTATCGCGTGAAGGATATTCGGGGCTGGTGGAGCCACTATCATTATAACCGGCCGGCAGGAGTGCGCGCAGCCGTGCCGACCGCCTGGGTGCCGGGTGGGAAGCCGATCTGGCTAACCGAGTTGGGCTGTGGCGCGGTCGACAAGGGGGCCAACCAACCCAATATTTTTGGCGACAACAAGAGCGCCGAAAGCGGGCGGCCGTATTTCTCCAGCGGCATGAGCGATCCGCTGATCCAGCGGCAGTTTTTGCGGGCGCATCAGCAGCATTGGCGCAATCCGGCGAACAATCCGGCGGGCATGATCGATGTCAGCCGGATCTATCACTGGACCTGGGACGCGCGGCCATTTCCGGCGTTTCCGGCACAGACCGATGTGTGGGCGGACGGCCCCAACCATCGTACCGGCCACTGGCTGACTGGGCGACTTGGCGCGATGAGCAGCGGCGAAATGGCGGCGGCCGTGGCGGCCGACCATGGCGTTTCGCTAGTGGGTGAGCCGGCACTGCCGCTGGTGCATGGCTTTGTGCTGGATCAGACCACGACCGGGCGCGATGCGCTGGAACCGTTGATCGCGGCGAGCGCGTTGAGCCTGCGGGCGTCCGCTGGCGGGTTGACGTTGGGACAGCCGTGGCGGGCGGCGGCGGGCGTGGTGGATGCTGACAATCTGGTGCGTGAGGATGGCGCGGTGCTGTCGCGACGGCGGGCGGACCCGGCGGAGGCGGTGGGACGGCTGGCGCTGACCTTTGTCGATCGCGAACGCGATTATCAGGTTGGCACGGTGACGGCGCTGCGCGGTGCGGGGCCGGTGGCGAGCAAGGCGCTGCCGCTGGTGCTCGATCTGGGCGGGGCTCGGATCGCCGCGGAGCAGGGACTGTTAGCGGAAAGCGGGCAGCGCGAGAGCGTGGAATTCAGCTTGCCGCCGAGCGCTTTGGCGGCGGAGCCGGGTGATGTCATCGACCTGGGGATTGCCGAAGGGCCGTTCGAGGTGACGGAAATTCGCGACGGAGCAGTGCGGCGGGTGACGGCGCGAACGCTGGTTGCGCCGGTGCCGATCGCGGTGGCAATCGATGGGGCGCGGACGGGTGGGGCGAGTAGCTTCACACCGTCGCGTCCGGTCGTGGTGGCGGCACATCTGCCGCCGGTGCCGGAAGATGCGGGGCGGACGCGGCTGGCACTGGCGGCGCATGGGCAACCCTGGCCGGGTGTGGTCTCGGTTGCCGACGGCAATGGGGCGACCCTGGCGCGACTGGGTCGACGCGCGGTCATGGGTGAAACCGTGGGTGGAATGGTGGCCGGGCCGGCGGGCGTTTGGGACCGGGCCGGCACCCTGACAGTCAAACTCTATGCGGGGCATCTGGCAGCGCTGGATGAGTTGGCGGTACTTGCAGGCGGCAACCGGATTGCGGTGCAAACCACTGGCGGCGATTGGGAAATGATCGGCTTTGCACTAGCCGAGCTAATCGCGCCGGCGACCTATCGATTGAGCCAGCTTTTGCGCGGACAGGCCGGGACGGTGCCAATTATTGGCACAGTGGCGAACGGCGCTGCCGTGTTCATGCTGGACTCGCGGGTTGGCGTGTTGCCGGTCACTGCGCAATGGCTGGGCACGGAAGCGAGCCTCGTGGCCTACGGGGGGAGCGATGACCTGGTGGGGACGGGGTTCGCTGCGGACTTCGGGCTGGCGCCGGTTTTGCCACTGGCACCGGTGCATCTGCGGGCCATGCGGGCCGGCAGCGATATTACGCTGAGCTGGACCCGTTGCAGCCGGGCCGATGGCGATGGTTGGGGGGCGGGCGACGCGCCACTCGAGCATATGCCGGAGCGCTATGCGGTCAGCATTTTCAATGGGGCGACGCTGTTGCGCAGCTTTGAACGCACGGACCCGGCAGGCACCTATGCGGCTGCCGATCAGGTCAGCGATTTCGGCGGGCCGGTCTCGGCTTTTCAATTCACGGTTCAGCAGATCAGCCCAGTCTTTGGGGCCGGTCACAGCGGCAGGGGACACTATAATGGCTAGGACGCGGTTCGATATCTGCCTTGATGAGGTGCTGCGGCATGAGGGCGGCTATGCCGACAATCCCTCGGACCCTGGCGGCGCCACCAATATGGGGATCACCCGCAAGACGCTGGCGCGTTGGCGGGCGGTCACGCCGTGGTGGGGCTTGGCCAAGAGCGAGGTGCAGAGCCTGGGCCGAGCTGAAGCGGCCAAGATTTACAAGGGCAGCTACTGGGATCGCATCAATGCGGGCAAGCTGCCGCCTGGGCTCGACCTGGCGCTGTTCGACTTCGCGGTCAATTCGGGGCCGGACCGGGCCATCAAGACATTGCAGGGGCAGCTCAAGGTGGTGGCCGACGGGCAGATCGGGCCGCTGACGCTGGGGGCGATCAAGACCAAAATCGCCTTGCGCGGGGCGGCAGGCCCGATCGACGCGCTGTGCAACAAACGCCTCGATTTCCTCACGCGGCTGGCCACCTTCGCCGTCTTCGGCAAGGGCTGGACGGCGCGGGTTGTCGCCATTCGCAAGGCTGCGCTCACCGCCGCGGGTACCCAGTCTTCGACCACTGTTCAATCACCAACCTGGAGTGACACCATGGCTATTTTGTCCGGCTACAAGACCTATATCGTCGCCGCATTCATGCTGATCGCCGGCCTCGCCCAAATGCTGGGCATCGACCTGCCAACACTTGATGGCGCCTCGGCGGGGCACATGATCATGGAGGCGCTGGCGGTGATCTTTTTGCGCAAGGGGCTCAAGGGCGATATCGGCAACGCTTGACCGCTGCCGCGAGCGGCGTAGATGTGGGTGACCCGATTGCTTATGATGGCAACGGGTCGCCCACAGCGGCGTCGGGAACCGGCGTGGCCGTTTTCCGAAAGAGGCGAAATTTTGAAGCTCATGAAGATTTTGTCGTATTCATGTCCCATTCAGCAACTTCATCCTAAGTTGCGAGCATGAAAACCCTGACCCAGAAAATTCTTGCGTCGCTGGTGCTGTCTCTCGTCCTGGCAACGACGACGATCGGCACCGTGCAGGCTGCGTGCCTGTCTCCGCTCGAGGCCCAGAAGGCTGCCGAGTCGGGCGAAATCAAGTCGTTCGACCAAGTATTGGCACAGGCGGGTATTGACGGCAGCGTCGAAATCCTCAGTCGTCAAGTCTGTGACGAAGGCGGTCGCCTCGTCTATATTGTGGGCATCTTCAAGGACGGGCAAGCACAGAACCTGGTTCTGGACGCTCAATAAAGCTGGAATGGGTTACGGGGGCTAACGATGCGCATTCTGGTAGTTGAAGACGACGCTAATCTGAACCGACAGCTCAAGGAAGCGCTGACCGAGGCCGGTTATGCGGTCGATGTTGCCTTCGATGGCGAGGAAGGCCATTTCCTGGGCGATACCGAACCCTATGATGCGATCGTGCTCGATATCGGGCTACCGCAGATGGACGGGCTTTCGGTGCTCGAGGAATGGCGCAGGGCGGGCAAGACCACGCCGGTGCTGCTGCTGACGGCACGCGACCGCTGGAGCGACAAGGTGCAGGGCATCGACGCCGGCGCCGACGATTATGTGGCAAAGCCATTCCACATGGAAGAAATCCTGGCGCGTATTCGCGCTCTGGTGCGGCGTGCCGCCGGGCTTGCCTCCAACGAGATCGTAGCGGGCGCGGTGCGGCTTGATGCCCGCTCGGGCAAAGTTACGGTGGATGGCCAATCGGTGAAGCTGACCAGCCATGAATTGCGGCTGCTCAGCTATCTGATGCACCACAAGGGCAAGGTCATCTCGCGCACCGAACTGACCGAGCATCTCTACGATCAGGATTTCGACCGCGACAGCAACACGATCGAAGTGTTCGTCGGGCGTCTCCGCAAGAAGCTGCCGGAGGATTGCATCCAGACGGTGCGCGGGCTCGGATATCAGATCGCCGAGGATTAATCGTGAGGCCGGGCGGGCTGACTGATGCGTAAGGGTTCGATCGCGGCGTCGCTGTTCTGGCTCTCGGCGGGCTGGCTGATCGTGGCGCTGGTGGCGACGGGCTTTCTGCTCACCGATCTCTATTCCCGTGCGCTCGATACCAGCCTGTCCGAGACGCTGGAATTTCACGTCGAGAGCCTGGCTGGCGACCTGCTGGAAAGCGGCGATCCGCTGAGCCAGGCGATTGCGCTGACCGATCCGCGCTTCGACCGGCCGCGGTCGGGCTGGTACTGGACCATTCGCGATGCGGATGGACAGCTCTACAATCTGTCCACCTCCGTGGTCGGTATTGTGCTGCCGGCAATCGAGGGGCTTGCTGATGCCTCCGGCATGCGCACCGGCGTGGTGGATGATGCCTTTGGCACCCGCATCCGCGTGGTCGAGCGGGCGGTGACGATCGGCGCCAAAACCTACGAAATCGTGGTGACGGGCAGCCTGAGCGAAGTGCTCAAGCTGGTCGACGATTTCCGCGGGCAGACCTTTATCGTGCTGGGCGCCGTGGGGGCGATGCTGGCGATCATGAGCGTGATCGTAGCGCGCATCGCCATGCGGCCGATTTCGCGGCTGAGCAAGGCCATCGAGCGGGTGCGCGAGGGCGACGCGGTGGCGGTGGACGGCAACTATCCCAACGAAATTGCCCCGCTGGCCGAAGAGGTCAACGAATTGCTGCGGTCCAACGCGCAGATCATCGAGCGGGCCAAAAGCCAGGTCGGAAATCTGGCGCATGGGCTCAAAACGCCGATCGCGGTGCTGCGCAACGAAGCTGCCGCCAAAAAGGGTGCGCTGGCAGACGTGGTTTCCGCCGAAACCGAGAAGATGAGCACCATGGTCTCGACCTATCTGGAGCGGGCCCGGCTGGCGGCGCGCACCTCGGTGGTCGGCAAGAAGGCCGACAGCACTATGATCATGTTGCGGCTGACGCGGGTGATGCGCAAGATTCATCCCGATGTGACGGTGGCATTCCAACGCCCCGACGCGTCGCTGCCCTGGTTCCGGGGGGACGAGGCCGATCTGGAGGAAATGGCAGGCAATCTGCTCGACAATGCCTGCAAATGGTCCAAGGGGCAGGTGGGGGTGCGCCTGTCGGCTGAACGCGGCGATACCGGGGTGATGTTGCTGATCCGAATCGATGACAACGGGCCGGGGCTTTCCGAGGAAGACGCGCAGAAAGTGTTGCGCCGCGGTGTCAGGCTGGACGAGAAAACGCCGGGGAGCGGACTGGGGCTCGATATCGTCAAGGAACTGGTAGATGTGTATGGCGGCAGCCTGCAACTCACGCGCTCGGCGCTTGGTGGCCTGCTGGTGGAACTGCGTCTGCCCACTTCCAGGCTCACCGGGATGACCAAGAGCTGATACACTGGAACCAACGACGCACTTTCGCCTTATTGCGAAAACATCAAGCCTAGACGCTTCAGAGACCCAGATATGACCCTTGCCCTCCGCTTCGCTACCCCATTGCTCGCCTTGACCCTGGCTGCTTGTGCCAGCACCGGTCCGACCCAGGTAGCGCAGGCGCCGGTGGCGGTTGCTGCGCCGACATTCATTGCCCCCGTGGGCCCAAGCCCGGCGCAGACCACCCAGGTGGCGCTGGCGGCGACCAGCATCGCCAATGGCTTCGTCGATCCCGCGGCGCTGGCGCTGATGACGGCCAAGGATTCGGCGGAAGCCAATAGCGCGCAGTTCTATGCGCTGCAGTTCGGCCGCCCCGGCGCGCCGCGTCAGTGGTCGGGCGACAAGGGTTCGACCGGCACTGTGGGCGTTGGTCCCTATGTGCGCGTCAACAATCTCGACTGCCGCGACTTCACCCACACGGTCAAGATCGGCGGCACGGACTATATCAAAAAGGGCACCGCCTGCCGCGAGAACGGCAACAACTGGACGGTGGTGCAGAGCGCTGCCTGATCGGTAACAATCGAGGGCCCAAAGCTCAAACATTGTTTACTTCGGCGGGGTAGGGTCAGAGACCTCTAGTTCCTAACCCCGTCTATTTCCATGTCCTCACTTGCCGACCGTGACCTCGCCAGCGCCCCTCTGGAACAACGCCAGCCAACCGCGGCGCCCCGCCCCTTTCTGGGGCTGATCGAGGCCGTCACGGTCGAGGACCCGGTCCTGTTTCCGTTCGATGGCTCGATTTTGCGCAAGCATGCGCAGAACGCCTGGGTTTGGGCGGCGCGCGACCTGTGCCCCGACTTGCTCGGCGACGTCGAGACCCTGTCCAAAGCCGATCTCGAAACGCTGATGCCGCAGGTGGTGAGCCGCATGCGCGATGGCCTGAAACAGGCTGAAGATTACGAAACCGGACGCCGGTTGCGGGCCCAGTTGGGTGGTCCCGAGGCGCTGGAGCGTCTGCCGTTCGTGATCAACGCGCTACATAGCCGCGCCTTGCTGGTCAAAGCCGAAGCGTTCGGCAAGGCCGTTAATGGCATCGACAACGATCATACACTGGGCGCTGCGCTGCAGGCCATGCCGCTGCAGGATGTGTCGGCGACGGCGCTGCTTATGCATGTGGCCATCGGCCAGATCAGTAACCCCACAAGACTGGTGACGACAGCGCTGCGCCTGTCGGGTGGCGGCAGCGAAGCGGCCATCCAGCGCGGTGGTTTTGGCCCGCTGGTAGATGCCATCCTGGCCCATGCGCAGAACCAGCTTCATGCCTTGCAGCAGACCGGCCCCTTCGCCGACGTCGATATGACGTGTCGGGCGCTTGACCGCTTCCACAGGCTGGTCCGTTCGCTGACGGGCTATGTCGAATTCGCTCGCAATAGCCGCTGGACCATGGTGCTGGCGGCGCTGACCAAGCATACGTCGGACCGCATCGAGCAACGCCTTAAGGACGTGGTGCCCGATCTGAACCAGGCACTGCGCAAGATGCCGGGCACTGACCGGCTGGATCATGACCGGCTGCTGTCGGCGCTAAACGGCATGTACCTGCTGGCGGCGGTGCGCGACAGCCGCGACTCGTTGGCCGTCAACGCGCTGTTCGACCTGGCCTGGAGCCAGTCGGGCGAGGCGTTGGAACTGCACCTCGCGCGCAATCTGGAGCTGTTCAAGCTCAATCCGGATGACGTGCTCATCGGCACGCGGCTCGACGCTGCGATCAAGATGGCGGAAATCCGCTTCAACCCCGATTATGCCGAGACGCTACGCCGGGCTCGGCACACTGCTGAGCGCCGGGCCTGATAGTGGTGCGGCGACCGGTTCTATCAGCCTGATCGCTACGGAACGGCCTTGGTCACGCAGGGTCAGGCCTTCGCCGGGTTGCGGCGAAGCCTTGCCGATCAACGCGATGGTGCCGTCGCCCTCGTGACCGACCACGGCGCCGATCGCGTGGCGGGAATCGGTCTGGTCAGAATTGACGAAAATCAGCGCACCGACGGGCAGGATGCGCGGCTCGGCCGGCGCCACCAGCCACACCCGCGGGTCGGAACCGAAGCGGCCAACCAGGTAGGCCGGAACGCGCTGAGCCGGCGGCGCGGGACGCAGATCGGGCAAAAGAGCCAGGCGCGCGGCATCGATGAGGTCTCCACTGGCCACGGTGCGCTCCTGCGCCACGATGCCAGCGCTCTCGACCGGGATGCCGCCCAGTTGCACGCCAGCGGCGACGTCCACAATCCCGAGCGATCGCGGCTGATCGGCGAGCGACCACGTCGGCTCAAGCCGGCGGAACGGCCACCAGGAACGCTTGGTTGACGGGCGCGGATCGGGCGGCTGGATCAGGTTCAGGCCGGCATCGAGATAGCTTGTTTGCTCGGTGGTTTCGGAGCGTGGCACTTTGGGTGTTGGCGCGTCTAGGGTCTCGTAAGCCGGGTCGATGGTGAGTTCGACCACCGGGGTGCGCGGCGCGCCGAACAACCTATCCACCGCATCCTGGCCGCTCAACAGGCAGGCGTGCTTGCTGAAATGGCCGGCGCCGCTTCCGGCGAGGGCGATCTGGGGCAGGACGCCGATGGGCTCGATGCGGTGGCGTTCGGCATTCCAGCGGCTGCGGCCGCCCGCCATGTGCCACAGCGTCAAGTCCGGTTGCCAGCCGCCACAAACCAGCAGCAGATCGGTGGGAACCGGCGCCTCGGCATGGGCCGCGTAACCGTCGAAGGATAGCTGCAGTGTGACCGCGAGACCAAAGCCCTTGGCGGCAGGCCCGGCCAATGCAGGAATGGTGCCGCCGGCCTGCATGATGCCATAGGCGCGGGAAAATTCGATGAACCGCGATTGCGGATCGGTGCGAGCGTCGGCAATCTTCTGGGTCGCGACGCCAGCATCTGTCAACAGCATCGGCAACCGATAAGCCGCACTGTGGACTGTGGCGAGGTTGCCGATCGACCCAGCCATACGCCATAGCGCTCGGCCAGCAGATAGGCCTCCAACGTCGTCATCACGCGGGGCATGCGATTGCCTGGGAACACCGGCAGTCGCTCGATGGCGCCGGTAGCGAGGACGATGCGCGGCGCGGCAAGGTCCACGACTTCGCCGGTGACTGTAGCGCCGTCCACGAGCACCTGGTGCGCCCGGACACGGCCGGAATGTACTGCGAGGACCTGGCTGCGCAACATGACGGTGATCGCCTCGGTTGCGACGATCGCAGCGCTGAGCTGGCTGATCGTCTGATCGGGCGTCTCGTCACCCTCCTGCGCGCCAAAATAGCGGGCGCTGCCGCCCAGCAGCGGCGAAGCTTCGAGCAGTGTCACGCTGGCGCCGGCGCGCGCAGCCGCCAGGGCTGCGGTCATGCCGGCCACGCCGCCGCCGACCACGATCACATCCGTGGTGATCAGCGCGTGCGGCGGCTGGTCGTGCCATGGGGAAGCGATCGCGGCGTGGTCGAGATTCTGCTGCAGCGAGCGGCGGCCATTTCCGAAAGCCGGCAGGCGCAAGCGCCGGAGGCCGCCGCCGAAGGTGTGGAATTCAGCGCCGTGGAGGGCAGGGGTGCGCTCCATCGGCAAGGTCTGGGCGGCCTTCCCTTGCCCCAGCGTGATAGCCGGGGAGAACCGCCCGCTGAGCGCAATCGGCTGGCCACCAAACTCTCCAACCATATCGACGCCTGATGCCAAGATGGCACTGAGCACCGTGTCGCCGGCAAAACCAGTAATGGTGCGGCCATCGAGCCGGAATTTCAGTGGCTTGCTGCGATCGATTTCAGTGCCGTGGAAGGCGTGCTGCTTGTCGATGTCGAGGCGATTGGGCTGGCCTTTCATGCGGCGGCCAAGGCTGCATGAGGCGCATAGTCCGCGACGGTGGAGGGCGCCATCGGCCGACCCGGTATCCTGGCGGCGAAATAGGCCAGCTCGTCCGGCGTCGCGGCGCCGATGAACCAGCGGGCCAGCGCCGGCGCGAGGAATGCCCCTGTGGCGCCAAGCCCCGCCAACAGTTCGGGGCCGGTTCCGTCGATGCTGCCGACAACCGGCGCGCCATCGTGGCTACGTAGGCTGTCATGGCTGTTGCCACCAGCCTGGCGCAATTGGCGGTTGGCGCCGAGCAGCACGCCGATATGGGAGACACAGGCATCGTGGCCCCCCGCGCCGATGGCAACGACGCCGCCATGACTGCCCTGCATGAAGCTCAAATCCGCATCGATCTGCAGCATGACCCGTGCCGATAGCTGGAAGGTCGGCTCGGTCAGGATCGTGGTCATGGGCTGGCGGACAAACAGGCGCCCTATCGCCTCCGCTGACAGATGGGCGAGGATGGCCTCGTCATCGGCCAAAATGGCGCGGGTGGCCTCGGTGACCGTGCCATCCAACTCCATGCCGACGCTGCCATTGGGGGCGATGGTGAGATGAACCTGTGCCAGCGGCACGCGGGTCACGCCAAGGCCCTCCAGCCAGCGATCCAGCACTGGCTCCAGCCGGTCGCGCTGCAGATAAAGCGCGTCGCGCAGCACAATGCCCTTGCGGCCTTTGCCGAGATGCCCGCTGGGCAGGGGCTCGATGGCCGCACTGAACCCGGCCGCGCTGCTGCACACAAAAGCCATCGCCTGCTGGCCGATTGGCGTATCGGCGAAAAAGATCGGATCGAGCCGCATCATGCTCGCCTTGCCACCCGCCTTGGCCAGCAGCTTGAGAGTCTCCGGCACGGCCTGGCTCAGCAGCGCCCACGACTCGGGCCGCGTCATCGGACCGACCGACAGATCGATCCCGCGCGGCAGGCGAAATGCGGCGTGGCTGTCGCCGATCCAGATGACCCGTTTGCCATGCGCGCTTGCCAAAAGGCCTGCAACCAGCCGCGCCAAAGGGGTTGAGCCCACCACGGCAAAGTCGGCTGGAGCCTCGCTCATGGCGTCGGCCGGGCCTGTGGCAATGCGTCCGCCTCACCCTTGCGTGTTTTGGTGGTTTTTCGCCGCATTTGGCTTATAGCTCGCTTCTCTTGCCGCATGACGGCGTCAAGCATCTCAGGGCCCATGCTTTTCTGGTTTATTGCCATCGCCGTAACCGCCATTGCTTGCGCTGCACTCTATTATGCGGCGGCTGGTCGCATGGTCAACGCGACTGGACCCGATTCACAGCCCGCCAACAACCATTTTCGCCTTGTGCTGGCAGGGATTGACGCCGATTTGGCCAATGGCAAGCTCGGCGAACCTGAGGCTGTCGCCGCCAAGGGCGAACTGGCGCGCGAAATGCTGCGCCAACAGGCCGAGGTGGACGCCAAAGCCAAGCCCAAAGCCGAGATTGGACGCGGCACGATTGCCGCGTTTCTCGGCGCTGTCGCGGTGTTGAGTCTGGTGACCTATTGGATGCTGGGTAGCCCTGAACTGCCAAGCCAGCCACTGGCCGGACGCACGCAGGCCTCGGCCCAAGACATCGACCTCCCCGCCGCCATCGCGCGCATCGAGAAGCAACTCACGGTCACGCCGGACGACCTGCGCGGCTGGTCGGTGATTGCCCCGGTCTATCTGCAAACCGGGAAGTATCCCGAGGCCGAGCATGCCTATCGGCGCATCATCGAACTGGGTGGCGGCAATGCCGATATCCAGACGGCTTTGGCTGAAACCCTGATGCTGCAGTCCAATGGCAGCGCCGCCGGCGAGGCACTGACCCTGCTGCAAAGCGCGGCCGCGAGCGATCCAACTCACGTGCTGTCGCGGCTCTATATTGCCGCCGAATTGACTCGCAGCGCCCAATATGACGACGCGGTGAAAGCCTGGGACGCGGCCTTGGCGCTGTCCAAAGGCGACGAGCCCTGGGTTACGGCGGCCAATGAGGGCCGCGCCGTGGCGCTCAACAATGGTGTCGTGCCCGCCGGAACGCCTACCCCTACCTCCGATGCTATCGCCAGCATGGTCGCCGGCCTCGCGGCGAGGCTCGATACCCAAGGCGGTTCTATCGAGGAATGGACGCAACTGGTGCGCGCCTATGTGGTACTGAAAGACTTGACCAAAGCGCAGGCGGCTTATGACGATGCGCTCAAGGCCTATCCGAAGACCTTCGATCGCGGCGATCTCGATGCCGTGGCGCTGGAAGCCGGGCTCAAGGGAGCGACACCATGACCATGCCATCGGCAGTCCGCCGCAAGGGCTGGACCCGCAAGCAGAAGCGCCTGGGGCTGATCGCGGGCCTCGCGATCGTCGTGGCGCTCGCGACCACGCTGGTGCTGGTGGCGTTGCGTGACCAGATCGTGTTCTTCTATTCGCCCTCCGACGTGGCCACGCGTGAGGTTGTTCCCGGCCAGGCGATCCGGCTCGGCGGACTGGTCAAGGACGGCTCCTGGGTTCGCAATGGCGACAATAACGTGTTCGTCGTCACCGATGGCAAGTCGGACCTCACCGCCTCCTATACTGGCATTCTCCCCGATCTGTTCCGCGAGGGCCAGGGCGTGGTGGCCGAGGGCAGCATGACGCCGGACGGTAAGTTTGCCGCCACCAACGTTCTGGCCAAGCACGACGAAAACTACATCCCCAAGGAAGTGGTCGAGGCGCTGAAGGCCAGCGGCGAATGGCATCCCGAAACAGCGGAGGCGGCTAAATAATGTCGATCGAACTCGGACATTTCGCGCTGATTCTGGCCTTTGCCATCGCCACCGTCTCCACCGTTGGCGGCTATATGTTCTGGCGCAGTGGCGAGCGTATTTCGCTGTTCCTCAGCCAAGGCGCAGTGCTGCAATTCGTGCTGGTCGCGGCTTCTTTCGCGGCGCTGATCCAAGCCTTTGTTACCTCCGATTTTTCGCTGAAACTCGCGGCGGACAACTCCCATTCGCTCAAGCCGTTGATCTTCAAGATTTCCGGCGTCTGGGGCAATCACGAGGGCTCGATGGTCCTTTGGGTGATGATCCTGGTCGCCTTTGGCGCCATGGTGGCGGCCTTCGGGCGCCGATTGCCGTCGGACCTGCTGTCACTGGTGCTGGCGACGCAGAGCATGTTGGTTGCGGCCTTCGCCGGATTCACCCTGTTCACCTCCAACCCTTTCGCGCGCATGATCCCGCCGCCGCTGGAGGGCGCCGATCTCAATCCGGTGCTGCAGGATATCGGCCTCGCCATTCACCCGCCGCTGCTTTACGCCGGCTATGTGGGCTTCTCGATCTGCTTCTCCTTCGCCATCGGCGCGCTGATTTCCGGCCGCATCGACCAGGCCTGGGCGCGCTGGGTACGGCCTTGGGCCGTGCTGAGCTGGATGTTCCTCACCCTGGGCATCTCCATGGGCTCCTACTGGGCCTCTTACGAACTTGGCTGGGGCGGCTGGTGGTTCTGGGACCCGGTAGAAAACGCTAGTTTCATGCCCTGGTTGGCCGGCACGGCGCTGCTGCATTCGGCGCTGGTGATGGAAAAGCGCAACGCGCTGAAAATCTGGACGGTGTTCCTTTCTATCATCACCTTTTCGCTGTCGCTGCTGGGCACCTTCCTCGTGCGCTCGGGCATCCTGACGTCGATCCATACCTTCGCCAGCGATCCGACCCGTGGGCTGGTCATTCTGGCTTTGCTGGCGTTGATCATCGGCGGCGCCTTCGTGCTGTTCGCCATGCGCGCTTCGGCGCTGCGCACCGGCGGCCTGTTCGCGCCGGTCAGCCGTGAAGGCGCTTTGATCCTCAACAACCTGTTCCTCGCCACCGCGATGGGCGCGGTGTTGGTCGGCACGCTCTACCCGCTCCTGCTCGACGCTATCGCGGGCACCACCATTTCGGTGGGCGCGCCGTTCTTCAACCTGACCTTTGCCGCCCTGATGGTGCCGCTGCTGATCGTGCTCCCCTTCGGGCCGATGCTGGCCTGGAAACGCGCTGATGTACTTGGCGCAGCACAACGCCTGATCGGGGCGGCCGCGCTGGCAATTTTCCTCACCATCCTGATTTCGGCTCTGGGCGGCATTTCGATTTCGCTCGCACCGCTCGGCCTGCTGCTGGGCTTCTGGGTCGCGTTCGGCGCCGTTGCCGAACTGATCGATCGTAGCAAGCTGGGCCGCATTCCCCCGGCTGAAAGCTGGCGTCGGCTGGTCGGCCTGCCGCGCTCGGCTTACTCGACGGCTATCGCCCATTTCGGCATCGGCATTGCGGTGCTGGGCATCGTCGCGACGACGGCCTGGGAAACCGAACTGGTGACCACGCTCAATCCCGGCGAAACCGCGCAATTGTCCGGCTATACCATCGCCTTCGACAAATCCTCGCAGGTGCAGGGCCCCAACTACATCGCCGACCAGGGTGATTTCACCATCACCGCGCCGGGCGGCGGCACGCGGACCATGGTGGCGCAACGCCGCACCTATGTCGCCAGCGGCATCCCCACCACCGAAGCGGCCATCGGCACCTACGGTTTCTCCCAGCTCTACCTGCAACTGGGCGAGCCGCTGAAGGACACCCATGTCGTCCGCATCTGGCACAAGCCCTATATCACGCTGATCTGGCTCGGTGCCTTGCTGATGGCCGGGGCAGGGGCGCTGTCGCTCACCGATCGCCGCCAGCGTATCGGCGCACCCCGTCGCGCCATCAAGGCCATGCCGGAGCCCGCCGAATGAGCTGGCTTCGCCCGCTCCTGCTCTGCCTGTTGCTGGCCGTCGTGCCGGCGGCCTGGGCCGTCAATCCAGACGAAATGCTGGCCGATCCAGCGCTGGAACAACGCGCCCGCGATATCTCCACCGAACTTCGATGCCTCGTCTGCCAGAACGAATCGATCGACGATAGCGACGCCGACCTCGCCAAGGACATCCGCGTCCTCGTGCGGGAGCGCCTGACCGCCGGCGATAGCGACGACCAAGTGCGCCAATTTCTCGTGGACCGTTACGGCGAATTCGTGCTGCTGCGTCCCCGCGTCGAAGGCCACACGCTGCTGCTGTGGTTCGCCGCCCCGGGCCTGCTGGTCATCGGCCTGATCGTTCTCGTCATCATGGCCCGCCGCCGCCGCAAGCCTGTCGCCGTGGATGAGTTGAGCGCCGAAGAACAGCGGGCATTGGACTCCCTGGACGGTCCGCAGGCTTAATCCCCACCTTCTTTCCGACTTACTAAACTTTAATGTCGGCGCAACCTCGCAGCAAGGCGAGGGCTTTCATAACTACAGCCACAAGCTGTTGAGAGCTTATCCAAGGAGACCGATTCTCATGCGCCCGACTCTTCTTTCACGTACCCGCCGCTGGCTCGGAGCGTCCACTCTGGCGCTGATCGTGGGCATTGGTGGGGTGTCCACCGCCTACGTGCTGACGGGCCTGCCCGCAACTGCCCAAGTGCAGAAGGCCGCCCAGATCGTCGTACCGGAGGCTGTTCAACCGCAGTCCGGATTTGCTGACCTGGTCGAGGCCGTCAAGCCGGCCGTGGTGTCGATCCTGGTCGAGGCCACCGAGGGCCCCCAGGACGTGCAGCGCGGCGGCGGCAATTTCAACATGCCCGACTTGCCGAAGGATCATCCGTTCCACGATTTCTTCCAGCAGTTTGGTGACCAGTTCGGTGGCCAGGGCGGCGATCAGCAGGAACAGCAGGCTCCCCGCAAGTTCATGGCGGCCGGCTCCGGCTTCGTGATTTCGAGCGACGGCTATATCGTCACCAATAATCACGTCGTCGAAAACGCGACCAAGGTCACCGTCGTGTTCGACAATGGCGACGAAGAGACCGCCAAGATCATCGGCACCGATCCGCGCACCGACCTTGCCGTCGTCAAGATCGAGGGCAAGGACCTGCCCTTCGTCAGCTTCGAAACCACGCCAAGCCGCGTTGGCGATTGGGTGGTTGCCGTCGGCAATCCGTTCGGCCTCGGCGGCACGGTGACGGCCGGCGTGATTTCGGCCAAGGGCCGCAATATCGGCGGCTCCAACTATGGCGATTTCCTGCAGATCGACGCTGCGGTGAACACCGGCAATTCGGGTGGCCCGACCTTCAACACCAAGGGTGAAGTCGTTGGCGTCAATACCGCCATCTATTCGCCAAACGGCGGCAATGTCGGTATCGCTTTCGCCATCCCGGCCTCGACCGTCAAGACCATTGTCGACCAGCTCAAGACCGGCAACGGCATTACCCGTGGCTATCTCGGCGTGTCGATCCAGGACGTGACCAAGGACATCGCCGATGGCGTTGGTCTGCAGCACGCCAAGGGCGCCATCGTGCGTGAACCCACCGCCGACTCGCCGGCCGGCAAGGCTGGCGTCAAGTCAGGTGATATCGTCACTGCCGTTGACGGCACGCCCATCGACGATGCGCTCGGCCTCAGCCGTACCATCGCCGGCAAGGCCCCCGACTCCACTGTCGAGCTGACAATCTGGCGCGACGGAGCCGAAACCAAGATCTCGGTCAAGCTGGGCACTCTGACGGAAGACGCCGCCCAGAGCGAGCCGTCCAAGCCGACGCCTCCCGCCGAAGTCAAGCCAGCGCCGTCCAGCGTCGGCCTGACCCTGGTGCCGAACTCCGATGGTTCGGGGGGGCTGTTGATCCAGGACATCGACGAGAACAGCCCGGCCGCTGAAAAGGGCTTTGCTGTCGGCGACGCGATCCTGGAAGTCGACAACAAGCCGGTGGCAACTGTCGATGAGTTCGAAACCGCTCTTGCGGCCGTCAAGGCCAAGGGTCTCAATACAGCCCTGATCAAGGCCAGCCGCGGTGGCGAAGCCCGCTTCATCGGCCTGCCGCTCAGCGACGGCAAATAACGACGATGGCTCCGGTGCGAACACCGGAGCCAACCTTACAAGCTCGGCAGGCTCCGGTGTTCGCACCGGAGCCGATCTTTCACACTCAGGAGCCCGCGGTGAAAATATTACTGATCGAAGATGATCGGGAGGCCGCGAGCTACCTTATCCAGGCGCTCGACGAGGCCGGCCACGTCACCCACCACGCCGCCGACGGCGAAACCGGGTATGCCATGGCCTCCGGCATGGATTATGACGTCTTGATCGTCGACCGCATGCTGCCCCGCCGCGACGGCCTCTCCATCGTCGAAAGCCTTCGCGCCGAGGGCGACAAGACGCCCGTCCTGATCCTCTCCGCACTCGGCGAAGTCGACGATCGTGTCACGGGCCTGCGTGCCGGCGGCGACGACTATCTCACCAAGCCCTATGCCTTCACCGAACTGCTGGCGCGCGTAGAAGTTCTCGCCCGCCGCTCTAGCCCATCGGAGGCCGCGACCAGCTACGACGTGGGCGACCTGTCGCTCGACCGGCTCAGCCGCAAGGTCGAGCGCTCTGGCGAAGCCGTGTTGCTGCAACCGCGCGAATTCCGCCTGCTCGAATATCTGATGAAGAATGCCGGTAAGGTGGTGACCCGCACCATGCTGCTGGAAAATGTCTGGGATTATCATTTCGATCCGCAGACTAATGTCATCGACGTGCACATGTCGCGCCTGCGCTCCAAGATCGACAAGGGCTATGCCACCCCGTTGCTGCACACCGTGCGCGGCGCCGGCTATATGATCCGCGAGTAGGCCTTGTATCGCCTTTCCCAAATCTGGCGCACCTCGACGGTCCGGCTGACGGCGACGTTCATCCTGATTTTCGTGCTGTTCGCAATTCTGCTGCTGGCCTTCATCACCTGGCAATCCAGCGTGCAGATCCAGCGCCAGCAGACCGACGACATCGACCGCGAAATTCGCCAGCTGCAGCGCATCGAGAGCAATCAGGGCATTCGCGCACTCGCCTTCGCCGTCGACCGGTTTTCCAGCCGCCCGGGGCCGGGGGTCTACTATTTGGGCGATGCCGCCGGCCAATATCTACTTGGCAATGTCACCCAAATCCCCGTCGAGGCCCTGCGCGACCCGGGCGTCTACAGCTTCGATTACCAGCCGGCCAATCCCGTCCAAGACGACGGCGGGGATGACGAGCGCCCGCCGCGCCCAGGTTTCGCTGTCGTCCGCTCGGTGCAACTCGATAACGGCATGGTCCTGGTCGTCGGCCGCGACGTGGTCGAGCGCCGCGGTTATTCGGCGATCATCGTGCAGAGCTTCCTCGTCGGCGTCATAGGCATCATCCTGTTCTCCGTCGTCGCCGGTGGTATCACCGCGCGCCGCGTATTGCGCCGCATCGACACCATCCGCGATACCTCCACCAAGATCATGTCGGGCAATCTCTCCGAACGCGTGCCGATTACCCGCCGCAACGACGAATTCGATGGCCTCGCCACCAATCTCAACGCCATGCTCGACCGCATCGAGCAACTGTTGCAGGGCCTCAAGGAGGTCACCGACAACGTCGCTCACGATCTCAAGACGCCGCTGACCCGCTTGCGCAACCAGGCCGAGGCCGCTTTGCGCGATGGGGCCAGCGACCAGTCGCGGCAAAAGGCGCTCGAAACCACCATCGCCGAGAGCGACCGCCTGATCCAGACTTTCAACGCGCTGCTAATGATCGCGCGTGCCGAAGCCGGCGCCCCCTCTGGCGCACTGGCCGATGTCGATGTCAGCGCCGTCGTCGCCGATGTTGCCGAACTCTACGGCCCGGTAGCGGAGGACGAAGGGATCACCATCGAAACCGCGATCACCCCTGACGTGCACCTGCACGGCAATCGCGAGCTGATCGGCCAGGCCATGGTCAACCTGCTGGAAAACGCCGTCAAATACGCCAAGCCCCTTGCCGGCCCCGCCGGCCGCATTGCCGTCGGCCTGCGTCAGGCCGACGGCCGCGTCATCATCGAAGTCGCCGACAATGGCCCGGGCATTCCGCTCGAGGACCGCAAGCGCGTCATCGAACGCTTCGTACGCCTTGACGCCAGCCGCACAGAGACTGGCTCCGGCCTTGGCCTGTCTTTGGTCGATGCGGTGACGCGCCTCCACGGCGGCACCTTCAGCATCGAGGATAATGCCCCTGGCGTGCGCGCAGTGATGGATTTGCCGGGAGCTGCTTAAGGTCCGATTGCCTCCACAACACTCGATGTCACCCCGGCGCAGGCCGGGGTGACATCGTGAGTGTGAGGCGTTTAGTGCTCTGACCAACCCACCTTGCCCACCCGTCCACTCCAAGCTATCCCTCCCTCATGGCCATCACCCTATCCCCGCTGCCCACCACCCCCCATCCCCGCGTAGACGCCTGGCTCACCGGCCTTCCCGCCGAAGACCGCGACACCATCGCGCCGGCCACCGCCACGCTCGGCCCCCTCCTCGAATCCGCGCCCTATCTGTTCGACCTCGCCGAGGCCAATACCCCCTGGCTCGCCGCGACCCTGTCGATCAATCCCGACGCCGCCTTCGCCATCATCATCGACACCGTCACCACCGCCGGCCAAACCGCCCCCGACGACGCCACACTCTCGCCCATCCTTCGCACCGCCAAAAGCCGCACCGCGCTGCTCGCCGCCATCGCCGAAACCGGCGGCGCCTGGACCACCGCGCAATCCACCGCCGCCCTGTCCGATCTCGGCGACGCAGCGCTCGATGCGGCCCTCAATTTCCTAATGCGCCAAGCCCACGCCAAGGGCTTGCTCGCCATCCCTCTCGAACAAGCCACCGCCGCCAATTCCGGTCTCGCCCTCTTCGCCCTCGGCAAGCATGGCGGCCGCGAGCTCAACTACTCCTCCGATATCGACATCGTCGCTTTCTACGATCCCGAAAAGCCCGTACTAGCGGACCCGTCCGAGGCCGGCAAAACCTATTCCCGCATGGTGCAAAAGCTCGTCGGTCTGATGGAGGAACGCCGCGCCGGTGGCTACGTCTTCCGCACCGATCTGCGCCTCCGCCCCGATCCCGGCTCGACCCCGCTAGCGCTCTCCTTCGACGCCGCGCTCGCCTATTACGAAAGCCGGGGCCAGAACTGGGAGCGAGCCGCCTGGATCAAGGCCCGCGCCTGCGCCGGCGACAAATCCGTGGGCGAGGCCTTCCTCAAGGAGCTCACCCCCTATGTGTGGCGCAAGCATCTCGACTACGCCATGATCGCCGATATCCAGGCCATGAAGCGCCAGATCAACATCGCCAAGAAAGTCGGCGATATCCGGGTCGAGGGCCACAACGTCAAGCTCGGTCGCGGCGGCATCCGCGAGATCGAGTTTTTCACCCAGACCCAGCAATTGATCGCTGGCGGCCGCGATCCCGACCTGCGCGTCAAGCCCACCGCGGTCGCGCTGGCGGCGCTGGCGAAGGCCAACTGGATCACCGCCAAGGCCGCCACCGAACTCACCCAAACCTATTGGTATCTCCGCGCCGTCGAAAACCGGCTGCAGATGCTGCGCGACGAGCAAACCCACATCATGCCCTCGACGCCCGACGAGGTCGCGGTCATCGCCCGCCTCATGGGCGAACCCGATCTGCAAAAATTCGAAACCGCCTACCGCGCCGCCCTCGAATTGGTGGCGAGCTACTACGCCGAACTCTTCACCGAAGGCGAATCCCTGGGCAGCGGCGAGGGCAACCTCGTCTTCACCGGCAGCGACGACGACCCGGAAACGCTGGAAACCCTAGCCCGCATGGGTTTTGCCAACGGCCATCTCGCCAGCGAAACCGTGCGCAAATGGCACTATGGCGGTTACCCCGCCACCCGCGCCGCCGCCGCCCGCGCACAACTCACCGAACTGCTGCCCGCCCTGCTGGCCACGCTCGGAACCGCGGGCAATGCCGACGAGGCACTGGCGCGCTTCGATAACTTCCTCTCGCGCCTTCCGTCCGGCGTGCAGCTCTTCGCCCTGCTGCGCACCCACCCGCAATTGCGCACGCTATTGGTGCAATTGCTCGCCTCCGCCCCCCGCATGGCCGAGTCGGTCATTCACCGCGCCCATGTCATGGATGGCCTGATCGATCCCGCCTTCGCCGACGACATCACCCGCCGCGAAGTCCTCGTCGGCAAGGTCGACAGCTTCCTCGCCGAAGCTCGCTCCTATGAGGAAATCATCGACCGCGCCCGCATCATCGGCCAGGAGCAGAAATTCCTCATCGCCGCCGGCCTGCTCTCGGGCACCGTGACCGCCACTATGGCAGGCGAACAGTTCACCGCCCTCGCCGAAACGCTGCTGCAGCGCCTGTTCGGCAATGTGCGCGCCGAGTTCGAGCGCCGCCATGGCACCATTCCCGGGGGCAGGGTGGCCCTGCTGGCTTTCGGTAAGATGGCGAGCCGTGAAATGACGGTCACTTCCGACCTCGATTTCATCATGCTCTACGATGCCCCCGATACTGAATCCGACGGCGCCAAGCCCCTCAGCACCAATCACTATTTCACCCGCCTGACCCAGCGCCTCGTCGCCGCCATCACCGCGCCGACCGCCGAAGGCGTGCTCTACGAGGCCGATATGCGCCTGCGGCCCTCCGGCAATGCCGGCCCGCTGGCCACCGGCCTGCCGGGCTTCCGCAATTACCACCGCGACAATGCTTGGACCTGGGAACATCTGGCGCTCAGCCGGGCCCGCGTCGTCATGGCCGATGGCGAGCTTGGTTATGAGGTCGATGCCGCTATCGCCGAGGTCATGCAACGCCACCGCGATGTCGAAAAAACCATCACCGAAGTGGTCTCGATGCGCGCCCTGATGGCTCGCGAACGCCCGGCCCGCCATCCCTTCGATCTTAAACTGGCCGAAGGCGGCCTGGTCGACCTCGAATTCATCGCCCAATCGGCGCAGCTCGTGGCCGGCGACAGCATCGGCCTGCCGCAAGCCCTGACCGCGCGCGTGCTGACGCGGCTCGGCGAAACCGGCCTCGTCCCCGAAGGCGCCCGCCTGGCCGAAATCCACGACGTCTATTCCACCGTGCTGCAAGTCATGAGCAGCGCTTTGGTGCATCCGTTCAAGGACGAAGCCTGGACCGACGCCTTCAAGGAATTACTCGCCGGCCTGACCCACTACCCCGATTTCGGCCGGCTGGAACTCGACCTCAAGTCGATGCAAGCCGAAGTCCGCGCCGCGGCCGACGCCTGGTACGCCAAGGCCCGAACGCTGGCCTGACTACTCCGCCGCCACCATGGCCTGCATACTCTGCAGCGGCAGGGAAATCGCTACCGTCGTCCCCAGCGACAAGCTGGAATCGATGGCGATGCGGCCACCGCTGAGTTCGGCTATGGCGCGGGCGATGGAAATGCCCAGTCCCGGGCCCATGCCCTCACGGGTAAAGGTTGCGTCGCCCAAGGCGAACGGGTGGGACAGCGTCGCCAGCCGTTCTTCGCTCATGCCCAGACCAGTATCGGAAATCTCGATCACGAGGCCATCCCGCGCCGCATAGGCCGCCATGGTCACGCTGCCGCCGCTGGGGGTAAACCGGATCGCGTTGTCCACGATGTTGCCCAGCATGCGTTGCAGGCCCATTCCATCGCCATGGAGTACCGCGCCAGTCGCTGCGCCCATGATGACATTCACGCCGGCCCGCACTGCCTGGCCACGGAAGCGTTGGGCCACGCTCTCGATCAGCCCATCCACCGCGATCGGATCGACCCGCAATTCCTTCTGGCCGCTTTCGAGTTCGGTGAAGTCAAGAATGGTCGCGAACGAGGCCAGCAGGCGCTCGCCGCTTGTCTTGATCGACTGCACGTAATCGGCATAGCGCGCGTCGCCCAGCGGCCCATAGGTCTGGTGCCGCATCAGCTCGGCAAAGCCGATGATATGGTTGAGCGGGGTGCGGATATCGTGGCTGAGATGGGCCAGGAAGTTGGTCTTGGCGACGCTCGCAGCTTCGGCCTTAAGCTTTTCCTCGTGATAGCGCCGGGCCAGTAGGCGCTGTTCCTCGCGAATGGACCGCAGCATGCTGTCGGTCCGTTTGCGTTCCGTAACGTCGCTGACCAGCGTCATGAAGCTGCCGTCGCCGATCGGGCGCTCGTCGATCAACAGGCACGTGCCGTCTTCGCGATGCAGTTCCAGCAGGCGGTTATTGTCCTCGCCGTTGACCAGCTTCATATGGCCCCCCGCGATCAATTGCTTGACCACCTCGGCATAGGCCAAATCCTTGCCGCCGAGCATGAGCCCATCGCGGTATTGCTCATTGCAGACGATCAGCCGTCCAGCCGCCGTCCAGCACGCGACGCCCATCGGTATTACCGATGCCATGGTCTGGTAGTTCTGCCTCTGCATGGCGTTGGGCATGGTAGCCGTCTTGGCGCGGAAATAGGCCAGCCCGATAATCAGGAAAGCGACGAGATAAGCGCCCAGCCCGCGTTGCCAGACGCCAGCCAGCGCCTCGGTCTGCTCGCGCGCCAGCGACAGCACGCCTAGATCGCCCGCCGGGATATCCTGGCTGACGAGACCCGCATCGGCCGGGGCATCCGCAGCCCGAAAGCTGGCGCGCATGGCGGGCGAATAGCGGCTGACGGCGCCCGATAGTCCAGCTTTGGCCGTATCGGGTGAGACGTCGGCAATATCCCTGAGGATCGAGCGCCCAATACTGGATAATTCCCCACGCGCCTCGTGCAGGGTGCGAACGCCGTCGTAGATCACGAACAGGGTAGCGGCCAGGATTGCCGTGAGGGCGACCGCGGACGTCACGGGCGAAAGGCCTTGCCGGATTGCTCGCTTGGATTTCGGGGCAATATTGCCCCGCTTTCCGCGCATGTTTGCCGCTCCTTCATCAACGCTGAATCGTTCAGCGCCGACGCCGGACAAGTCCGCCGACCGCATGCAAAACTCCATGAGTGTCAGGGAAATCAGCCCACCCGATTTGCCCTTAACAAACAATGAATCAAGCCACCCCGCCCTGTCCAGAGTCGCTTTCTGTACAGTTCAGGCGACCCGAGAAATTCGCGAGTCGCCTGAATCACTTAGCCCAAAAGAAAAATTTTGCTACCGCAGGAGAACTTAACCCGCCAGCGTCCGGGTCAGGATGTCTGCCGTGTTGCGGCTCAAATCACCCTTGGATTGCAGTGCCGTGAGTGCCGCTTTTGCCGCTGCGCGACGCACCGGTTCGAGCATCGGCCAGATGCGGAAGCCGGTCAGCACCCGTGCGGCGACCTGCGGATTGCGCGTGTCCACATCGGCCACGAAATCCGCCACGAACCGGAAGCCGGCGCCGTCCGGACGCGCGAACTGCTTTGGGTTGTTCATCGCAAACGCCCCCACCAGCGCCCGTAGCCGGTTTGGATTGTTCTTGGGGAAGTTCGGATCGGCCAGGATCGCCCTGACCCGCTCCAGCACGCCATCGTCCTGCGCGCTGGCCGATATGCTCAGCCACTTGTCCAGCACCAGCGGATCGCCGCCAAACTTGGTGCGGAAATCGGCCAGCAACACCGGTGCTTCCGCCGTCCACGCAGCGCCGGACACGGCCAAAGCCGCGAACCGATCCGTCATGTTGGATGCGTCCGCATATTGCTGCGCCGCCAGTTTCGGCCCCTCGGACGCGCCACTGGCAACCAGCAGCCCAAGCAGCCTGTTGCGCAGCGCCCGACGGCCCGAACTTGCCGCGTCGGGCACGTAGGGCAGGTCGCTCGTCAGCTTGATATAGGCCGCCGTCAATTGGCTGGTCAGCGGTCCGAATACAGCGCGGTTGAGCTGGTCGCGCACATCATGGACCTTTGCCGGATCGATATCCTTGCCGATTGTCCGCGCGATCAGCGCTTCCCCAGGCAGCACCAGCGCCAGCGCCTTGAACGCATCATCCAGATTGTCGTTGGCCAGCGTATCTGCCATCGCCTGACGCAAGGCAGTGACCGCGTCCTCCGCCCATGGCGTGCCATTCACGGCGCCAACTGCCAGCGCCATGCTGACATCCTGCAGCGCCTGCCAGCGTCCAAACGGGTCGCTGTCATGACGCGCCAGGAACAGGCGGTCCTCCTGCGTCAGCGTCGTGGTCATGGTGACCGGCGCCGAAAAACCCCGCAGCAGCGACGGCACCGGCCTGTTGGCCACTCCGGTAAAGACGATTTCGGCGCTGTCGTTGCTAAGCACGATCATGTCGTCGCGCACGTCGCCGCCGCTCACGCCGCTCCAGCCCATCGCGCTGCCATTCGGCCCGATCAGCCCGAACTTGATCGGCATCACCAGCGCCTGCTTGGTCGGCTGGCCCGGCGTCGGCTCGGTCTTCTGCTCCAGCTTCAGCCGATAGGTCTGCGCCGCCGCGTCATAGCTGTCGCTGACCGTCAGCTTGGGCGTACCCGCCTGCAGATACCAGGTCTGGAACTGGCTGAGGTCAATCTGGTTGGCCTCGGCGAACACCGCGAGGAACGCTTCGATCGTCGTCGCCCGCCCGTCATGGCGCTCGAAATAAAGGTCCATCCCCTTGCGGAAGCCAGCCTCGCCCAGCAGCGTCGCCAGCATGCGCACGATTTCGGCGCCCTTTTCGTAGACTGTCGCCGTGTAGAAATTGTTGATCTCGCGATACTGGTCCGGCCGGGCAGGGTGGGCCAGCGGCCCGCCATCCTCGGGGAACTGGGCCGAGCGCAACGTCTGCACGTCCGAGATGCGCTTGACCGCCCGCGAGCGCTCGTCGCTGGTGAATTCCTGGTCGCGATAGACCGTCAGCCCTTCCTTGAGGCAGAGCTGAAACCAGTCGCGGCAGGTGATGCGATTACCCGTCCAGTTGTGGAAATATTCATGCGCGATGACGCGCTCGATATTCTCATAGTCCCCGTCGGTCGCCGTATCCGGCTTGGCGAACACCAGCTTGTCGTTGAAGATATTGAGGCCCTTGTTCTCCATCGCGCCGAAGTTGAAATCGGACACGGCGACGATGTTGAAGATATCCAGGTCATACTCACGCCCGAACCGCCGTTCGTCCCAGCTCATCGACCGCTTGAGGCTGTCCATCGCCCAATGGCACTGATCTTCCTTGCCGTGCTCGCAATAGATCGCCAGGTCCACTTTGCGGCGCGACGCGGTGGTGAAGTTGTCGGTGATCGAACCCAGATCCCCCGCCACCAGCGCAAACAGATAGGCCGGCTTCGGATGCGGGTCTTCCCACACGGCGTAATGCATCCCGTCGCCCGCGTCGCCGGCACCGATCTTGTTGCCATTGGCCAGCAGCACCGGAGCGATATCGCGCGGCGCCGTCATCGTCACTTTGAACACCGCCAGATTGTCCGGCCGGTCGAGATAATAGGTGATCCGCCGGAACCCCTCCGGCTCGCACTGCGTGCACCACGTGCCGCTCGAACGATACAACCCCATCAGCCGCGTATTGGTCTCGGGCTTCAGGCTAACCTCGGTCTCCAGCACAAACCGGCGCAGCGGCGGCTCCACGATGGTCAGGCTATCCGCGTCTGCCGCATAGGATGACACCATCAGCGGCGCCCCGTCGATCGCCACCGAGGTCAGCGTCAATTCATTCCCGTCCAGCACCAGTGGCGTGCCCGGTTCGGTGCCCTCACGCGGCTCCACCGTCAACAGCGCCCGCACCCGCGTGCTTTCCGCGGTGATGCGGAAATCGAGATCGACTGCGACGATCGCATAGGGGCTTGGCGTGTAGTCCTTGAGGTAGATCGTATGTTCGCTGTCGGTGCGCATGAGCGGGTCCGTTAAAATCGATACTCTTGAAATCGATTGTGGCCAGCCCGCAACAGCAGACTCGCCGCAATCGTGTACTCTGGGCGGCTAGCGACCGCGTGAGCATTCTTCTACGCCAATTAGGACGGCATTGGGGAGGGGGTATCGCGGGTGGCGCTACACCGCTCCTCTGCGCAATTGTGCGTATCGAACGGTACCCAAATTTTTCCCGTCGGCGTCGATTTGCCATCGGCCCATTCGTCCTTGACCTCAGCCACGCTTGAGGTTGTACGAGCTGTGGCCATGTCAAATGATGATCCTGCGGGACCAGAACTATGGTGATCTCGATGCTGCGTTGGTTTGAACGACGACTCGATCCGTATCCGGCCAACGAGCCCAGCGAGCCCCCCAAGGGTCTGCTGGCCTTTTGCCTCTATTACAGCCACGGCGCCAAGAAATGGCTCGCCCTGATGGCCGTCACCGCCGGCCTGATCGCGGCTGGCGAAATCACGCTGTTCGGTTTCATCGGCGACGTGGTCAACTGGCTCGCCGCCGCCGACAAGACGACCTTCCTCGCCACCGATGGCTGGAAGCTCGCTCTGATGGGCGCCTTCATCGCCATCGTGCTGCCCGGCCTCGCGCTGATCAGCACCATGACCATGAACCAGACTCTGCTGGGCAATTTCCCCCAGCGCATCCGCTGGATGAGCCATCGCTACCTCATTCGCCAGTCGATGAGCTATTTCCAGGACGAATTCGCTGGCCGCATCGGCGCCAAGCTGATGCAGACCTCGCTCGCCGTGCGCGAGGTGGTCATGAAGATGCTCGACATGCTGGTCTATGTCGTCGTCTATTTCACCGGCGCGGTGGTGCTGGCCGCCGCGACCGACTGGCGCCTGGCCGTGCCGTTCCTCGTCTGGCTCGTGGCCTATGTGTCGATGATGCGCTACTTCATTCCGCGCATGGGCAAGATTTCCCAGGCCCAGGCCGATGCGCGGTCCTCGATGACCGGCCGCATTGTCGACAGCTACACCAATATTGCCACGGTCAAGCTGTTCTCCCATTCCAATCGGGAGGAGAGCTACGCCCGCGAGGCGATGGACGAGTTCCTGCAGACCGTCTACCGGCAGATGCGCATGTTCACCGTGCTCAACATGCTGGTGATCTGGTCCAATGCCTTGCTGCTGGCCTCGGTCGGCGGCGTTGGCATCTGGCTGTGGCTCAACAATGCTATGTCGCCCGGCGCGCTCGCCGTGTCGCTGGGCCTCGTCATGCGCTTCCAGGGCATGAGCCAGTGGGTGATGTGGGAAATGTCGGCGCTGTTCGAGAATATCGGCACGGTCAAGGACGGCATCTCTTCCTTCTCGCTGCCGCGCGTCGTCTCCGACCAAAAGGGCGCGCAACCCATCGGGGCGGTCAAAGGCGATATCACCTTCCAGGACGTCGCCTTCCATTACGGCAAGGCCAGCGGCGTCATCGAGGGCCTGAACCTGCACATTAAGCCGGGCGAAAAGATCGGTCTCGTCGGCCGTTCCGGCGCCGGCAAGTCCACCATCGTCAACCTGCTGCTGCGCTTCTACGACCGCGAGTCAGGCCGCATCCTGATCGATGGCAAGGACATCGCCACGGTCACGCAGGACTCGTTGCGCGCCAACATCGGCGTGGTGACGCAGGATACTTCCCTTCTGCATCGTTCGGTCCGCGACAACATCGCCTATGGCCGCCCCGACGCGACCGAAGCCGATATCCGCCATGCCGCCGAGCAGGCCGAAGCCTCGCTCTTCATCGAAACCCTCAGCGACTTCAAGGGTCGCATGGGTCTGGATGCCCATGTCGGCGAGCGCGGCGTCAAGCTCTCTGGCGGCCAGCGCCAGCGCATCGCCATCGCCCGCGTTCTCCTCAAGAACGCGCCAATTCTGGTGCTGGACGAAGCGACCTCCGCGCTCGATAGTGAGGTGGAAGCCGCGATCCAGAGCCAGCTGCAACTGCTGATGGCCAACAAGACCGTCATCGCCATCGCTCACCGCCTGTCCACCATCGCCATGATGGACCGTCTGGTGGTGATCGACGGCGGCACCATCATCGAGCAGGGCACCCACGCCCAACTGCTCGATCTCGGTGGCGTCTATGCCAGCCTGTGGAACCGCCAATCCGGCGGCTTCATCGACGCCGACCAAGTCGAGGACGCCGCGCAATGAACCGAGGTTTCCGCAAACGCGGTCTATTCCCTCCCCCTTGAGGGGAGGGCTAGGGTGGGGGGAAGCCTCAACCGGAGTGGAGCCAGTCAAGACGAAGCTCCACTCTGTCCCAGGAACCCCCACCCCGGACCCCTCCCCTCAAGGGGGAGGGTGACGACTGAACCACCAACGTCTTCAACCCAACCAAGGAGAACCCAGATGGGTGACAATATCGAAACGGCCATTCTCGCGAGCTCAGGTCCCGCAATCAAGGCAGCGACCCGAAGCACCAAGCGCAAACCCATGGACCGATACCGACCCTGATCTGAGCCCAGAAACCTCAGACAGGCGCGGCTCACAATAACGAGCTAAAAATGTTCAACCGCGTCATCACGTTCTTCGACAATCTCTATTCGCCCGTCGCGCTTGCCAAAAACCGGCAGCCGCCAATGGGCCTCACGCCCTTCGTCAAATACTTCATCGGCCAGTTCCGGACAGTCTTCCTGATCCGCATGGGCCTGGTTGCCATCGGCTCCATCGCCGATGCCCTGATGCCGGTCTTTGTCGGCCTCGTGGTCGGCATGCTGGCCACCACCGCACCAGGCGAAATCTTCAACGTCCATGGCCAGACCCTGCTCTGGATGATCGTCGTCGTGGTGCTGGTTCGCCCGTCGACATTCATGCTGGATACGCTGGTTCGCAACCACGCCATCGTGCCGAACCTGGTCAATCTGGTGCGCTGGCAGAGCCACTATCACGTCATCCGCCAGAGCTGGACCTTCTTCCAGAACGACTTTGCCGGACGCATCGCCAACAAGATCATGCAGGCCGGCGACGCCATCGAAACCGGGGTGAACCTGGCCATCGATGCGGCCTGGTACGCGCTGATCTTCGTGGTCGTCGCGGTCGTCGTGCTGGCCCAGCTCGATCTGGTGCTGCTGGTGCCGATCGCGGTGTGGCTGCTGTTCTATGCAATCCTGTTTTCCATCACCATGCCGCTGATTGCCCGCTATTCCGAGGAAATGTCGGAGAGCAAATCGGTGATGACCGGCCGGATCGTGGACAGCTACACCAATATCCAGACGCTCAAGACCTTCTCCACCGGCGAGCACGAAGACGTCTATGTCTCGGACTCGATCACCGATCACACCGTGTCGTTCCGCAAGCTGATGCGGGTCTTCACCTACATGTGGTCGATCCTGTTCATGCTGAACGCCGGCCTAGTGGTCTCGATCACCTGGCTTGCCTTGAGCGGCTGGAACAATGGCGTCCTGACCGCCGCGGCTGTTGCCACCGCAATCCCGTTCGCGCTGCAGATCATGAACATGAGCGGCTGGATTCTGGAAATCGGCTCCAACATCTTCCGCCAGATCGGCACCATCCGCGACTCGATGGATACCATCGCTCAGCCGCTGACCATGCTCGATATCCCCGATGCCAAGCCCATGGTCGTGACCAAGGGCGAGCTGGTCTATGACAATGTCAGCTTCAACTACTGGCGGGGCAAACAGGGCAGCGTCATCGACAACTTCGATCTGACGGTGGCGGCGGGCGAAAAGATCGGCCTCGTCGGCCGTTCCGGCTCCGGCAAGTCGACGCTTGTGAACCTGGCCCTGCGCATGTTCGACGTGCAGGACGGCGGCATCCGCATCGACGGGCAGGACGTGCGCAACGTCACTCAGGAAAGCGTCCGCGCGGCCATTGGCCTCGTCAGCCAGGACACCTCCCTGCTGCATCGCTCGATCCGCGAAAATCTCAAATACGGTCGCCAATCGGCGACCGACGAGGAGATGATCCGGGCCGCCGAGCAAGCCAAGGTGCATGACGTCATCCTGGCCCTGACCGATCCGAAAGGCTTCACCGGCTACGACGCCCATGTGGGCGAGCGTGGCGTGAAACTCTCGGGCGGCCAGCGCCAGCGCGTCGCCATCGCCCGTGTGCTGCTCAAGAACGCCCCGATCCTAGTGCTCGACGAAGCCACCTCCGCCCTCGACAGCGAAGTGGAAGCGGCGATCCAGGAGCAACTGACAACCCTGATGCAAGGCAAGACGGTGATCGCCATCGCCCACCGCCTGTCCACCATCGCCGCCATGGATCGCCTGGTGGTGCTGGAACAGGGCCGCATCGTGGAGGAGGGCACCCACGCCCAGCTCCTCGCCTCAGGCGGGCACTACGCCCACCTGTGGGAACGCCAGTCCGGCGGCTTCCTCGATCTGGATACCGTAGCGGCGCAATAATTGCCCAGCGCGGGGGCGGCCCACATCAGCCGCCCCCGCACCGACCTTTCTGCGAATTAACCTGGGCCGCCCAAAACCAACTGGACCCGCACCTGTGTCGGAACCACAATCGCTCCCGCACAGTTCCGGATGTCCAATGAGTCTGTTCGATCCCCTCCATCGCATCTTCGAGTCCTGGCTGGACCCCTTCAAGACACCGGCCAATCTGGAACCGCCGCTCGCGACACCGCGCTTCTTCTGGCACTTCATTAGCCAGGCCAAGCTGCCGTTTCTTGCCCTGCTCATCCTCGGCGGTGCCGTCGCGCTGGTCGAAGCCGCGCTGTTCTACTACGTCGGCCGCCTGGTCGATATTCTCGACGCCGCCAACCAGGCCGATGGCTGGGCCGGCCTCATCGCCGGCTACGGCCCCGAACTGGTGATGATGCTCGTGGTGACGCTTGGCATCCGCTTCATCGTCACCTGGCTGTCGGCGACGGTCGAAGAGCAGACCGTCAACCTGGGCTTCTACAATCTCGTGCGCTGGCAGGCCTATGCCCACGTCATCCGCCAAAGCCTGTCCTTCTTCCAGAACGATTTTTCTGGCTCCATCGCCTCAAAGGTCTGGCAAAGCGGCGGCGCCGTCGGCGATTTCATGGTCGCCCTGCTGCAGGTGGTGTGGTTCATCGCCATCTATGCACTGACCACCGTCGTGCTGGTCGGTCAACTCGATTGGCGCCTCGCCGCAGCCGTCATCCTGTGGATCATCGCGTTCTCCATCCTCGCCCGCTACTACGTGCCACGCATGCGCAAGCGCTCGGCCGCCGCTGCCGAAGCCGCCTCCGCGCTCACCGGCCGCATCGTCGATAGCTACAGCAATATCCAGACCCTCAAACTGTTCGGTTCCGCCGATGAAGACGACCGCTTCGTCAAGCGCGGCTTCGTCAGCTTCATCGCCGCCATGACCACTCTGGCCCGCACCCTGGTCGGTGTCCGTACCGCCATGGGCATGCTGTCCGGCATTGCCATTGCCGGCATCGCCGCGCTCTCCGTGCAACTCTGGACGCAGGGCCTCATCACCGTCGGCGGCGTCGCCTTCACCCTCGGCCTCGTGCTCCGCCTCTACAACCTGCTCGGCCGCATGATGAACCAGCTCAATGGCCTGATGCGCAATTACGGCACCGCCCAGAACTCCGCGGAGCTCATCGGTCGTCCGCTGGGCCTGATCGATATCCCAAACGCCAAGCCGCTCGCCGTCACCGCCGGCAATATCCACTTCGAAAACATTTCCTTCCACTATGGCAAAGACACCGGCGTCATCGACAACCTCGAACTCGATATCCGCGCTGGCGAACGCGTCGGCCTGATCGGCCGCTCCGGCGCGGGCAAGTCCACCCTGGTCAGCCTGCTGCTGCGCTTTTACGACCTGCAGGGTGGCCGCATCACCATCGACGGGCAGGATATCTCGCAGGTCACCCAAGCCTCGCTGCGCGCCAATATCGGCGTCGTTACCCAGGATACCTCGCTGCTGCACCGTTCCGTCCGGGCTAACATCGTCTTCGGTCGCCCCACAGCCAGCGAAGAGGAAATGGTCAGCGCCGCCGAAATGGCCGAGGCCGACGAATTCATCGCCAACCTATCCGACCTGCGCGGCCGCACCGGCTACGACGCCCAGGTCGGCGAGCGCGGCGTCAAGCTGTCCGGCGGCCAACGCCAGCGCGTCGCCATCGCCCGCGTCCTCCTCAAGAACGCGCCCATCCTCGTGCTCGACGAAGCCACCTCCGCGCTCGATAGCGAGGTCGAAGCCGCCATTCAGGGCCAGCTCGAAAACCTGATGACCGGCAAAACCGTGATCGCCATCGCCCATCGCCTCTCCACCATCGCCTCGATGGACCGGCTGGTGGTGCTGGATCAGGGCCGCATCGTTGAGATGGGCACCCACGCCCAACTTCTGAAACAGGGCGGCCATTACGCCAGCCTCTGGCTACGCCAGTCCGGTGGTTTTCTCGATCTCACCGCCGCGCAGTAGGCGACAGCCTATTCCCACGCCATAAGCGGGAACTGCCACAGGCGGAGCAACGAGTACTATTCAAGCGCCCAACACACTCGATCTTCCCGCGGGCTCGACCCGCGGGCCGCTCTCAGCAAGCGCGGTGGTGTGGTTAGAGGCCCGCGGGTCAAGCCCGCAGGAAGGGCGGTGGGTGGGGAAACAGAGGTGCCTCTAACTCGCCACATCCAGCAAAGTCGGCACATAAATCCCATCCCCGCGCAATTCCCGCGCATGATGCTGCAACACCATGTCCTCGCTCATCGGCCGGCCGAACAGATACCCCTGCATAACCTTGCCGCCGAGCCCCACAAGCACATCCAGCTGTTCTTCGGTCTCGATGCCCTCGAACACGCAGGAAATCCCAAGGTTGCGGCACAAATCGACAGTGGTCTTGATGATCGCCCGACTGGTCGGATCGCTGGTGACTTCGGCCACGAAACTGCGGTCCACCTTGATACGGTCCAGCGGCAGTTTTTGCACATAGGTCAAGCTGGAATGACCGGTGCCGAAATCGTCCAGTGCGATGCGCGAACCCAGCGACAGCAGCGACACCAACGCCGCATTGGCCTGGGCCATGTCATGCATCACCGAGGTCTCGGTGATTTCGAAATCGATGCGGCATGGCGTGCCGAAACTCTCCACCTGCGCCACGATCGCCTCGATTGCGGTGTGCGAGACTAGGTCATGCGCGGACAGATTGACCGACAACCGCAGCGGCCGCGGCAATTGCGCCACCATGGCCAGCGCCTTGCGCAGCACCGTCTGGGTGATCTTGGAAATCACGCCGATCCGCTCTGCCATCGGGATGAAGTCGACCGGCGAAATCTCGCCCAGCACCGGATGGCGCCAGCGAGCCAGCACTTCGTAGCCCGTGGTCCGGTTCTGCGACATGTCGAATTGCGGCTGGAACAGGATGTAGATTTCAGCATCCAGGTCCGCCGTATGCAGCGCGTGCTCCAGCGCCCGAACCCGGCTGATGTCGCTGGCATGCCGATCGGAAAACACCACGGCATTGCCGCGGGCTTCCTGCTTGGCCACGAAGATCGCGTAATCCGCCCGGTCGCATAGCGCCTCGGCGGTGTCGTTCGGGCGGGATGCGGCGAAACCGGCGGACGCCGAAACATGCGGATTGGCGCCCGGCAGCACAAAGGGCTCCCGCACGGTGGAACACAGCAGCTCACCACAATCGGTCAGCCGCTTTTCGCTGACCGGCCCCTGCAGGATCAGCCCGAATACATCCGCCTCGAGCCGCGCCACGAAGGTGCTTGGGCTGCGTAGCCCCATCACCCGCCGCGCCATCTCGATCAACACGCGATCACCGGTGGCATGCCCGAAAATATTGTTCACCGCCTTGAAGCCATCGATATCCAGCCGCGCCACCGCGATATCGGTGCCGTCGGCCTTGGCCTGTTCCAGCATTAATCCCAGGGCATGATCAAACTGTCGGCGGTTGGGCAGCCCGGTCAGCGCATCGATATTGGCCAACCGCTTGTTCTCATCGCTCAGGTGCTGCGTTTCATCTTGCCGGCGCACCATCTCGCCGCGTGACGCCACCAGCTCGGCAAAGGTCCTGAAGTTCAGAAATGTCACGAACAGCAGCGCACACACCACGATGATGAGGTTGCAGGCCATCGCTACCAAAACCGGATTGCCCTGCATGAAGAAGAACAGCGCGAACGGAACCAGCGAACAGACAGCGGCAGACAGCGCCGCAGCGCGCAGATGCATCAGGCAATAGACGCAGCCCAGAGAGGTGATGCCGATATAAAAGGCCACATGGGCCTGCTGGAACGCATTCCCATAGGGGTAGAGGCTCAAGGCCCACGCGGAAAAGCCGAGGCCAAGGACGGCGGATACCGGCACCGCGCGGTTCAACAGTCGACGCGCCTGCCAATCGCTGATTTCCGCGTCGCGTACAAACCAGAGCCGGGCGACACGCCACAGGCTGATCGCTCCCAGAATTGCCGGCACGACAATTGTCAGGATCGGCGGCGCGCTCAAATGGGTGAGGGACAGGATAATCGCGTTGGCAAGTAACACCGCGTACATCAGCGGCACCTGCCGCGTAAAGCCATGTGCCTGCGACTGGATCAGTTCTGGATTATCCGGCGGCACGAAAAAGAACCTCTCAAGGTTCTTTAATAGCGTCATGGCTGTCCCCTCATGCGCCTAGCCTACTCGTAGAAATCCTAACACAAACGTAAATGCGGGCCCTGCAATTGCCTGTCACTGCTGGAAATGCCGCATTAGATGAAAAATTCTCGAAAACAGCCAGTTTTGCCGCGTGTAAACGGTTTCATTGATGAATTTCGTGTCGTTGGCCGTAGCAAAGCACCGCTGAGCCACGCCAAAAATACGCCAAGGTCCCCATTGGCACTCGCGCCGAGTCCGACTAGAAGCGATGGGATATGCAAACGATTGCACTTGCCACATTCGTGTCGGAATATCGTTAATATAAGACGCTGCCGGTCATTCGGCGCAGGGGAGAACAGAAGTGTCGGAACTCATGTCACGCAGTGCGGCCACATCGCTCGATCTGGCCGGCGCTTTTGTGTTGACCTCGCCAGCCAATGACACGCGCGTCCCCATCGCCTTGCCGGGCGATGTGCATGGCGCCCTGCTGGCCGCCAACAAGATTCCAGACCCTTATTTTGGCGAAAACGAGAAGGTCGTCGATTGGGTCAACCGCACCCAGTGGCATGTCGAGCGAGGCTTCACCGCCACCCAGGCTGATGTCGACGGCTACCTGACGCTGACCCTGGCCGAGGTGGATTGCATCGCCACCATCCTGCTCAACGGCGAAGTCATCGCCAAGACCCAGAACTCCTTCATTCGTTACGACCTCGACGTCACCGGCAAGGTCCATGCCGGCGACAACACGCTCCGCCTCGAATTCGAGGTGACCCGCGACGTCGCCAAGGCCCGCTCCGACGCTCACCCGTTCCCCATTCCCTTCACCTACAATTACCTGACCAATGGCCTTGAAGGCGTGCACATGAATTTCGTGCGCAAGGCCGCCTGCCATGCCGGCTGGGATTGGGGCGTATGCCTGATGCCCATCGGCGTCTACGGCACCATGAGCCTGCGCAAGACCCGTCTTGCCCGCCAGGACAGCGTGCAGGTCGACCAGGCCCACGGCAAGACTTCGGTCGAACTATCGATCAAGACTCACATTTTTGCCTTCGCTCACGGTGAAGTGGAACTTGAACATTCCATCGATGGGCAGACCATCACCGACAAGGTCGCCGTGCGGCAGGGCGACAACGTCGTCACCCACAACATCACCATCCACAATCCCAAGCTTTGGTGGCCAGCCGGGCAGGGGGAGCAGCCCCTCTACGAGCTGACCACCAATCTCGAGGGCGAAAAGACCAGTCGCAAGATCGGCCTGCGCAAGCTCGAATGGATCATCGAAAAAGACGAGATCGACCACTCGTTCAAGTGCCGCGTCAACGGCCGCGACATCACCATGATGGGCGCCAACTGGATCCCCGCCGACGCCATCCCCTCGCGCATCACCCCGGCCGTTATCCGCGACCTGCTCGAAAGCGCCAAGGCCGGCAACATGAACATGCTGCGCATCTGGGGCGGCGGCCAGTACGAGCCCGATTACTTCTATGACCTCTGCGACGAACTCGGCCTGCTGATCTGGCACGATTTCATGTTCGCCTGCATGAGCTACCCATCCGATCGCGACTTCCTCGCCGACGTCCGCACCGAAATCACCCAGCAGGTGCGCCGCCTCAGCCACCACGCCTGCATCGCCCTGTGGTGCGGCGACAACGAAGTCATCGGCTCGTTGCACTGGTACCCCGAAACCAAGGCCGCGCCCGAGCGCTACGTCGCCAACTACGACCGCCTGAACAATATGCTCGGCAACATCGTGGAGGACGAAGACCCGATCCGCCGCTTCTGGCCGTCCTCGCCCTCGCAGGGCTACATGGACTTCTCCGACGGCTGGCAGTCGGATACCCGCGGCGACACCCATTATTGGGACGTCTGGCACTCCGCCAAATCCTTCGAGGCCTATCGCACCGTCAATCCGCGCTTCGCGTCCGAATTCGGCTTCCAGTCCTTCACCTCGATGAACGTCATCGAGACCTTCTCCGAGCCCAAGGATCGCAACCCGTCCTCGCCGGTCATGGAAATGCACCAGCGCAACAATGGCGGTAATGCGCGCATTCTCGAAACCATGACGCGTTACTTCCGCTTCCCGCGCGATTTCGACCAGATGGTGTTCCTCAGCCAAGTCCAGCAGGGTCTCGCCATCAAGACCGCCATCGAATACTGGCGCTCCACCAAGCCGCGCTGCATGGGCACGCTCTATTGGCAGATCAACGACATCTGGCCGGTCGCCTCGTGGTCGAGCCTGGATTACGGCGGGCAGTGGAAGCTGCTGCACTACATGGCCAAGCGCTTCTACCTGCCTATCAACGTCGTCGCCGTGCCCAATATGGAAAACACCCAGATCACCCTCAAGGGCATCAACGACATCGGCCGGCCGGCTTCGATCCGCCTGCAGGTCTTGGCTGTGCGTGTTGGCGGCGGTGATCGCGTGCTCTACGAGAGCAACGCTGCCATTGGTGCTGACGCGGCAATAGCGTTGACCACGATCGACGCCAAAGCGCTGGAGAGCGACGAATTCCTGCTGTTCTACTGGCGCGATGCGCACGGCAATCTGCTGGGCGAAAACGACTTCTTTCCCAAGCCCTACAAGGCCTATGAAATCGTCGTTCCCGCCATCACCACCGAGTGGTCGACCATCGACGGCAAGCCCGTGCTGACCCTGACCGCCGACAAGCCGGCCCTGTTCACCACCGCCACCGTCGACGCTCCCGGCTATTTCTCCGACAACGCCGTCACCTTGCTGCCGGGGCGCCCGACCGTGCTGACGTTCAACGCCCGCCACGGCGCCACGCCCTCGGTCGATAGCCTCGCCGCCAGCCTCAAGGTCCGCGACCTGTCCCAGACCTTTTAGGGCCTCGGCACCAAAACCCTCTCTTCCCGCGGGCTTGACCCGCGGGCCTCCATCCACACAGCACAAGCGACCGCCTTCCCACGGATCAAGTCTGCGGGAAGGCCGGCAGGTGGCATGACAAGTGCCCCTTTGAGGCGCTTGTTTCAGCGAAGCAAATCGCCTCTTTCCCCGCTCATTCCGCAGAAGGAGGCTCTACCATACAAGAATTATCCCCCTCCCATTGACAACCCTAACCCGATCTCGCAACGGTGAGCCGGGCGCATCCTCCTGCCGCCCGTCGGAATCGTCATGTCGAGCAATATTGCGCCCCTCGAGGAGCGCCGCCTGTTGGGCATCGGCCTCGTGCTGGGCGCCTTTTTCTTTTTCACCTGCATCGACAGTTCCGCCAAATGGCTGGGCCTTGCCGGCCTGCCGGTGATGCAGATCGTGTTTATGCGCTATGCTGGCAGCCTGGTCATCGTTTCCGCAACCTCGCTGTCGCATCAGGGCACCGGCTTCCTCCGCTCCGCCAATGTCGGTATCGAGATCCTGCGCGCACTGGCTCTGCTCGGCTCATCGCTGTGCAATCTCACCGCCGTGCAATATCTGCCGCTGACCGTCACCGGCTCCATCGCCTTCACCATGCCGCTGATCCTGTGCGCCCTCTCGGTGCCGCTCCTTGGCGAGCATGTCGGCTGGCGCCGCTGGACCGCCATTGCAATCGGCTTCGTCGGCATCCTCATCATCGTCCAGCCCGGCACCAGCGCCTTTCACCCGGCGGCGCTGCTCTGCATCGGCGGAGCCTTCTTTTCGGCGCTCTATTTCCTGCTCACCCGCCGCCTTGCCGGCGTCGACTCCACCGCCACCCAGCAGTTCTACGGCAATGTCATCGCCGCTGTGGTGCTGGCCCCCTTCGCCATCGTCCACTGGGTCTGGCCGACCCGTCCCGTCGATTGGGCCGTATTCGCCTTCATCGGCGTCGTGGGCTATGTCGGCCATCAGTTCTCCACCATCGCGCATCGTTTCGCGCCCGCCTCGACACTGGCCCCGTTTGCCTACCTGCAGATCATTTTCATGGCCCTGTCGGGCTGGCTGATTTTCGGACAGGCGCCCGAATTCTCGCTCTATCTCGGCGCGCCCATCGTCATTGCCAGCGGCCTCTATATCTGGCTGCGCGAACGGGCTCTGTCCCGCCCCGTGACCCCGATCGCGGAGGAACGCTAGACCATGGCCATCGCCCCCGTCGAAGAACGCCACAATACCGGCATCGGCATCCTGCTGGCATCCCAACTGATCCTGATCTTCCTCGACACCTCGGCCAAATGGATGTCCACTCAGGGCATTCCGACCGGCGAGATCGTCTTCATCCGCTACGCCGTCCATGTGGCGCTCATCCTGGTGTTCGTCTGGCCGTTGCGCAGAACCGCGCTCTTCCACACCGCTAATTGGAAGCTCGAAGTCCTGCGCGGCGTCTGCCTCCTCGGCACCACCGCCGGCAATTTCCTCGCCATGCGCTTTCTTCCACTCACCGTCACCGGCGCGCTGATCTTCACCAGCCCGCTGATGGTCTGCGCCATGTCCGGTCCACTGCTTGGCGAAACCATCGGCTGGCGCCGCTGGCTCGCCATTGGCGTCGGCTTCATCGGCATCCTGATCATCGTGCGCCCCGGCACCGAGGCGTTCCAACCCGCTTCGCTCCTCGGCCTCGGCGCAGCCTTCTTCGTCGCCCTGTTCTCCATCGTCACCCGCAAGCTCGCCGGCGTCGATACCGCCATGACCCAACAGTTCTACGCGGGAGCGGTGGCGCTCGTACTCGTCACCCCATTCGCCTTCACCGGCTGGACCTGGCCCAGCAACACCATCACCTGGCTGGCCTTTTTCGGCGCCGGCACTGTCGGCATGGTCGGCCACATCTTGATTTCGGTCGCTCACCGCTTCGCGCCGCCCTCGACGCTGGCCCCGTTCAACTACCTGACGCTGCTCTATCTCGCCTTCGTCAGTTGGATCGTCTTCAGTCAGCCCCCCGACGCCTGGTTCTTCCTCGGCGCCGGCATCATCATCGCCAGCGGCCTCTACATCTGGCTCCGCGAACGCTCCCTCAACAAACGCACCACATCGGTGGACGAGGCGATCGTCGATTAGGGCTTGTCATCCCCCTGCGTGATCAATCGCGCGCTCCTTTGCCCGCTCAAATAAATCCACAGCCAGCTCAGCGCCACCGCGATGCGGTTCTTGGTGTCGATCAGGAAGTAGATATGAGCCAACCCCCAGGCCCACCACGCGATCCAGCCCTTGAGCTTGATCCAGCCAAAATCGATCACCGCCGCGCGCTTGCCGATGGTCGCCAGGTCCCCCGCATGCTTGTAGCGGAACGGCTTGACCCCATTGTCGCCCGCCAGTCGCGCCTTGATGATCGCCGCCGCATGCTTGCCGCCCTGCTTGGCCGCATCGCCGACGCCGGGCACCGGCTTGCCATTCGGCATCACGATGCTTGCCGTGTCCCCAACCACGAAAATCTCGCCATGCCCCGGCACCGTCAAATCCGGCTCGACCTTCACCCGCCCGGCACGATCCGGCTCCAGCCCCAGCCATTTCGCCGCCGGAGACGCCTGCACGCCCGCCGCCCACAGCACCGTCTTCGCGGCAATCCGCTTGCCGCCATATTCGACGCCCTCGGCATCGATCACCGTCGCCGGATTGCCCAGATCGACCTCAACGCCAATATCGGTTAGCGCCTTGTGCGCGTACTCCGATAGCGCGGGTGCGAAATTTGCCAACACAGCCTTGCCGCCTTCGATCAGCACAACGCGCGCTTCGTCCGATGCGATGCTGCGAAATTCCCCGCGCAAGCTGGTATGCGCCAGTTCAATAATCGCCCCGGCCAGTTCCACCCCAGTCGGCCCACCGCCGATGATCACGAACGTCAGCAGCGCCTTGCGCAATGCCGGATCACTCGTGCGCTCCGCCTGCTCGAATGCCAGCAGCAGCTTGCGCCGGATCGTCGTCGCGTCCTCCAGCGTCTTGAGGCCGGGCGCAAACTGCTCCCACTCGTCATGCCCGAAATAGGCATGCCGCGCTCCGGTCGCGAGGATCAGGCTGTCATAGGGCACACTGCTGCCGTCATCGAGCTGAACCGTTCTGGCCGTTTTATCCACGCCAACCACACCCGCCAGCAGCGTGCGCACATCAGTGCGGTGCTTCAAGATATGCCGGATCGGCCAGGCGATTTCCGACGTGCTGAGTGAGGCCGTCGCCACCTGATAGAGCAGGGGTTGGAACAGATGATGATTGCGCCGGTCGATCAGGGTGATGTCCACGTCGGCCCCGCGCAAAGCCTGCGCCGCTGCGAGCCCGCCAAAACCTCCGCCGACGATCACCACACGATGCCCGCTGACGCCCATCACAGCCTCCTATGTTCCCACCATAGATCGTGGTTGGGATCCGCGCCCACAACGACTGCGGAGACATTGTAGACCTGCGTTTTAGACCCGCTCGCGCCAGCGCACGCAATAGGCGTCGAAGCGCGCGGCCTCTAGCGGCCGACGCTCAAGCCCAGGCGCCGCCGCAGCGTGCGTCCCGCCAAACAGCATGCTCGCGCCCAGGCTCGTCCCGGTCGCGTCTCCCGACGCGTTCACCGGTACACCCGTCAGTCGCGCCAGTGCCTCCCCGAACAAAGCATTGCGCGCCAACGGTCCCTCGATGACAATCTGCCTGCCGACCCCAGCCAGTCCCAGGCATGCCTGCGTCACCAGCGCCAGATACAGCGACACTGCCGCCGTCCGCTCGCCCGCGCTGAGTTGATCGGGGCCATTCGTCCATCGGCCGACCGAGCCGGGGAAGGGGCCCACACCCGCCATGAAGCTTGGCAATGCCTGCACGTCCTCCGCAATCACCTTAGCGATATCGGCGTCCGTTGGCTCAACCGCCCCCGGCGCCAGCATGTCAAATTCCCGCCCGCCCATGAACCGCGCCGTCGGCACCGCCCGCCCGAACGCATCGACATTGGCGAGGCTATCCCGGCCCGCATCCAGATGCGTCGTGTCGCCGCCCACTGTCATGGCGATTACCCACGTTCCCGTCGACAGGATCGTGAACGGCGCCTCATGCGCCCCCAGATGCGGGATCAGCGACGCGTTGGAATCGTGGATACCGCAGGTCACCGGCGTGTCACCCGGCAAGCCCGTCGCCGCCGCGATCTCAGGCAAAATTGTCCCCAACACCGAATTGGCCGGCCTCGCCGCCGGAAACAATCCCGTCCACCCCCGCTCCGCCACCATGCTGGAAAACGCGCCTGTCTGCGGCGCCCACAGATCCGTATGGCACCCCAGCGACGTGACCTCGCTCGCCATCACCCCGGTCAGCCGCCACGCCCAATATTGCGGATAGGCCAGAATGGCCGTGACTTCGGCAAACCGCTCGCCATGCACTTGCGATTGCCAGAAAATCTGCGCCCCCAGATTGAGCCCGTTGGGCAGGCGCGGTGACAGGCTCTCGCTGAAATCCGGCCGCACTTTCCCGTAAGCGTCGCTGGTCTCCTCCGGTCCGGCATGCTCGTAATCCAGCACCGGCATCGCCAGCCGTTCGCCCGCCATCAGCGCTCCGGTCGCCCCATGCGTGGTGATCGAAATCCCCTCGATTCCGCGTTCGGCGTGAATGTCCCGCAGGCTCGTGGTAATGAACGCCGCCAGCCGCTCCACATCGGCATGCGGATAAAGCCCATCGCGCCGCACCGTGTTCGGCGTGCTCCGCGCCGCCAGTTGCGCGCCGCTCTCCGCGTCGATCAACACCACCTTGGCATTGGTCTTGCCGATATCGATCACGGCGATCAAACGGGGTGCGGTCATGGTCATACTCGACGCTGGATTCGGAACAGCGCGCCAATACCGCACTTTCGCCCGCCGCGCGATAGCTGACATGTTAGTACCTGCAACCCAGCCTTGCCGCTGTGGTCTAGCCTCCGCCGGCCAAATCCTGTATTTCGGCGCCATGAACGACGCTTTGACCCTCGGCCGCCGCTTTTCCGTTGCCCCCATGATGGACTGGAGTGACCGCTACTGCCGGTTCCTCCACCGCCAATTGTCGCGCCACGCCCTGCTGTTCACCGAAATGGTCACCAGCGCCGCCATCATGCATGGCGATACCGAGCGCCTCCTGGGTTTCGATCCCGTCGAGCAGCCCGTCGCCGTGCAACTGGGCGGCTCCGACCCCGCCGAGCTTGCCCGCGCCACCACCATCGCCAGCGCCTTCGGCTATGCCGAAATCAACCTCAACGTGGGTTGCCCGTCCGACCGGGTGCAGTCCGGCCGCTTCGGCGCCTGCCTGATGGCCGAACCCGATCTGGTCGCCGAATGCGTGCGCGCCATGCGGGGCGCCACCGATCGCCCCGTCACGGTCAAATGCCGCATCGGCATCGACGATCAGGATACCGAGGAAAGCCTCGACCGCTTCGCCGACGCCATGGTCGCCGCGGGCGTCGATGCGCTCTATGTCCACGCCCGCAAGGCCTGGCTCAAAGGCCTGTCCCCCAAGGAAAACCGCACCATCCCGCCGCTGGATTATGAGCGCGTGCATCGCCTCCACGCGCGCCTGCCCATCCCCACCATGATTAATGGCGGCATCGAAACGCTGGACCAGGCCGAAACCGAACTGACCCACATGGACGGCGTCATGCTCGGCCGTGCGCCCTATCACAATCCAATGCTCCTCGCCGATGTCGACGCCCGCATCTTCGGCGACACGGCCGCGCCGATAACTCTCGACGCCATCATGCACATCATGGCCGATTACGCCGCCCGCGAAATGGCCCGCGGCACTCGCATCAACCAGATCACGCGCCACATGCTGGGCCTCGCCAATGGCCTCCCCGGCGCCCGTCAGTTCCGCCAGATTCTCAGCGTTGAAGCCTGCCGCCCGGGCGCTGGGCCCGAAGTGATCGAGCGCGCCCTCGACGCCGTCCGGCGTCAGTCCGTCAGTTCAAGCGAATTGCTGGTCACCGCATAACGCGTCAGCGTTTCGAGGAACGTCATCCCCAACAGGCTCGTATCCAGCGCCCCTTCCTCGGCGACAAACGCGCGCACGCCCTTGCGCTTGATTCCGCCCACCTCGATCCCGTCCAGTGACACCCGCGCCGCCTGGCCGGTGCCATTGGCCGTCGAAACCGGAATGGTGAACTCCAGCGTCGAGGTATCGATCCCCGCCGCCTTGGCATCCGCCAGCGTCAACACCACAGCGCTGGCGCCGGTGTCGAAAATCATCGGCGTGGAATGCCCGTTGACGTCCGCCATCAGCTCGAAATGCCCGCCGGGACCGCGCCGGAACGTTGCCGTGCCGCGCTCGTCATCGACCACCGCCACGCTCGGACGGAATTCCCCCGCAACGCGACCCACCAGCCCGTTCAACTCGTCCCGATAGGCATAGGTCACGCCCGCCAGCGCAAAAATGCCGATCCACAACACCAGACTCCCCAGCAGTTCCTTCACCCGATGGGACCGCCCGAAAGCACCCCCCGCAAAAATAATCAGAATCAGCACCAGCGGGATGACCTGCGCCGTCTGCATCTGCGTCAGTCCGACAAAGCTGCCGGCGTCCGTTCCGACGATCAGCGCCAGCCCGCACGCAACCAGCAGGGCGATCCCAATGAAAATCATGCCGTAATCGCCCCGTATTGCGCCTCTGTCCTCAACATAAAGGCACGCGCCGCGGTATTTTCAAGGCGTTAGCTCAAACGAACAACAACAGCGCCGTCAGCACCGCGATTTCCACCAGCGCCCCCAATGCCCCGATCAGGTCCCCGGTCTGCCCGCCCACCAGCCGCTTGCACCACGCCGTCCAGCCCGTCATGACGCCAACGGCCAGCACCACCGCCACCACCAGCGCCAGAACACTCGTCGCCGGCCCACCCAGCACAAACAGCAGCATCAGCGCCAACACCGCACCCACGGCGAAATTGCGCACCCGCAACTGCCCCACCGTCGCCGCCGCCCCATCCGCCCGCGCCGGCGGCAGCGCCACCGCCAGCCACAGAGCTCCCGACCGTCCAACAATCCCACTGGCCAGCCAGATCGCCCCCGCCGCCAGCGGATTGACCGCCGCCACGCTCCCAATCCCCACCACGCGCAACACGATAAACAGGCACAGCGCCGCCACCCCATAAGTGCCGTGCCGGCTATCCTTCATGATCTCCAGACGCCGCTCGCGCGCACTGCCGCCGAATAGCCCATCCGCGCTATCCGCCAACGCATCCTCCGCCATCCCACCACCCGCAATCACCGCCGCGCCCACTGCCAGTGCCGCCGCGAAATACGCCGGCAGCCCCAGCAACGCCCCGCCGATCAGCAACAGCGCCGGCAAAATCCCGATCGCCACGCTCGCCAGCGGCAGCGCCATCGCAATGCGGTTCAAATCCGGCACCTCATGCGGGCTGTCCCCCGTCGGCAGCCGCGAAAAAAACCGCAGCGCCATCACGAAATCTGCCGCCAGCCCGCCCTCGGGTTTCGCCCCAAGCGGCACATGCGGCTCGCGCACGGCCCCCTCGCCAATGGTCTCACCGCCCTCGTCGTTCAATTGCTTTTCCCGCCCGATTGCGCCACAAGATCGCACCTTCCTAACACCATCACGCCGGACCTGCCATGTCAGCAAATCTGCACGCCGCCTATGCCGATGTCCTCGAATTGCTGACCATCGTCCCCGATGGCGACGAGGCCGCCGTGACGGCCGTGCAGGCCCGCGATGCGCAATTGACCAAGCCCCCCGGCTCGCTCGGCCAGCTCGAAAAACTGGTCGAATTTCTCGCCCGCTGGCAGGGCCGCGCCAAGCCGCGCCTCGATAATCCCATGGTCACCATCTTCGCCGGCAATCACGGGGTCACCGATCAGGGCGTCTCCGCTTTTCCGCGCGAAGTCACCGCCCAGATGGTCGCCAATTTCACCAATGGCGGCGCCGCCATCTCGCAGATCTGCGCCCTGCACGAGATCAACTTGCGTGTGTTCGAACTGGCGCTCGAACTCCCCACCGGCGACATCACGAAGGAAGCTGCGCTCGACGACAAGATGTGCGCCGCCACCATCGCCTATGGCATGGAAGCCATCGCCGGCAAGCCCGACCTGATCTGCATCGGCGAAATGGGCATCGGCAACACCACCGTCGCAGCCGCCATATATGCCGCGCTCTATGGCGGCACTGGCGCCGATTGGGTCGGCCGCGGCACCGGCGTCGACGACGCAGGCCTGGCCCGCAAAGCCAACGCTGTCGATCGCGCGCTAGCCTTCCATGGCGACGCCCTCAACCATCCCCTCGCCATCCTCGCCCGCGTCGGCGGCCGCGAAATCGCCGCCATGCTCGGCGCGCTTCTCGCCGCCCGCCACCAGAAAGTCCCGGTCATCATCGACGGCTTCGTCGCCACCGCCGCCGCCGCCATCGCCCACGCCGTTAATCCAGCCGCCATCGACCACTGCATTTTCGCCCACGTCTCCGCCGAAGGCGGCCACGCCCGCGCCCTCGCCGCCATGGGCCAAACCGGACTGCTCGATCTGGGCATGCGCCTGGGGGAGGGCAGTGGCGCCGCACTGGCCGCCGTGCTGGCCAAAACTGCCCTGCACCTGCACAACAACATGGCCACCTTCGAAAGCGCCGCCGTCAGCGGCAAGGAAGGCTGACGGTCCTGCCATTGCCTGTCAGCATGCCCTGCTAGGCATTCTCCGCGATCACCGTATCGCCGAGAAGGGACTGCCTATGCACGATTTGATCCATCGCCTGATCGCGGCAACCAACGCCTTCGACGTCAAAGCCGCGCTGGAGTTATTTGCGCGAGATGCGGTGATCGACGACGTTTCCGTGGGCCAAACGTTTGCAGGCTTGGCCGGTGTCCGTCGATATCTCGAACAATTCTTTGTCGGCTACCACACCGTCAGCAAGGTGCTCTCGATCGATCCACATGGCGATAACCGGGCACTGGTTCGCCTCGATTTCACCGGCGATTTCGGCCACGAGACCGGCCGCCTGGATGTGACCACCAATACCGACGGGCTCATCGCCGCCATCGACGCCGACCTCGATTAGGCCCTAGCCAGCTTCCGAGAAAATCTCCAGCCGGTTGCGCTTCTCCACCACCGGCGCCAGCGCATCCATCACCCGCGCCCGCGGAAACGTGCCGATAACTTCGGTGCCGAAGCGCAGTTTGGAGAACAGGTCGAACCGGCCCTGATGCAGGTCCATGATCTTCTGCACGATCGGCAGGCCCAGGCCTGCGCCTTGTTCGGCGGTCTTTTGTGCCAGCGAGCCCTGGCCGAACGAGGACAGCACCGTGGAAATTTCGTCCTCGGGAATGCCCGGGCCGTTGTCCTTGACCGAAACCATCTGCCCGCCATCGACGCTGCGGGTCACCATCAGCGTCACCTTGCCGTGCTGCGGGGTGAACTTGATGGCGTTGGACAATAGGTTCAGCACCACCTGGCGGATGGCGCGCTCGTCGCCCCACAGTTTCGGCAGGTTGTTGCCGAACGTATAGACCAGCTCAATCCCCTTGGACTTGGCGCGCAGCTCCATCATGCGGCGGCAGTCCTCGGCGATATCGACCAGCGACACCACTTCCTCGTTCAGCTCATACTTGCCCGCCTCGATGCGGCTCAGGTCGAGCAGCTCGTTGATCAGGTTCAGCAGGTGCTGCCCGCTGGAATGAATGTCCCCCGCATATTCCTTATATTGCGGCACCTGATGGGGCCCCAGCAATTCCGATTTCAGCACTTCGGAAAAGCCAATAATGGCATTCAGCGGCGTGCGCAGCTCATGGCTCATCGTGGCAAGAAACTGCGATTTGGCGATGTTGGCCTGCTCGGCATGGCGCCGCGCCTCGTCCGACATGTGCCGGGCTTCTTCCAGCTCGCTGATCAGGGAGTCTTTTTCCGATTGGTGGGTGATGGTTTCCAGTTCCGACGCGTGCAACTGCCGCGCGAGGTAGACGAAGAAGATCTCGCCAAAGATCGCGACGGCGCCGAGCGTATAGTTCAGCGTGCCGCCCAGTGCGATCAGGTTGATCGATACCGTCAGCGTGACCGGCAGTGTGCTCATCAGGGTCGCGGGGGGTAGCGTATTGGTGGCTACCGCGTTGGCGGCGACGCCGACCAGCACCATGGCGAACATAACGGGCGTCAGCTCGGCCGGATCCGCCACCAAGGTGAACAGCGCCAGCAGCGACCATGCCAGCCCATAAACGGTTTCGCCGAACACGAAGCTGGTCGTCCACTGACCGGCATTGAACTTGGATGGATCGCTCGATTTGAACCTCTGCGCCATCAGCACCAGCGTCAACAGGCTGATCAGCACCATCCCGGCCCAGAGCGCGGTGAAGATCGCCGGCACCCAGAAGCTGGAAACGAAGGCCAGGATACCCACGATCGCGGCGATCGGCAGGGCCGATGCCAGGCGCGAGCTGGCATAGTCGTGCATCAGTTCGAAATCATAGGAGGCGCGCGTGCCTGAGCTGGATGTCAGGCGCTGGCGCGCGTCGAGCACGGTTTTGTTGGCGGTGCGCTTGCTGTCCCGCCCCATCAGGGAACGGACGTCCGCATCGATGTCAGCCGGCTGGGACGGCATCAAACTCTTACTCGTTACTAAAAGCCGCGAACAGGGTACGCATTCGCACGGGATATCAAATCAGCTCGGGTCGAATCAAAACGGCGGAAGCGCGAACCCCGCCATTTGCAGCCGGGCACCACCGGAATATCGGCAGACCTTGGGCTGGTGAATAAACACTAGCGATGCGTAGTTAACGGGCGGTGAAGTGCGGCTATCAAACCTCATGCACGGGCGACCTTTTCGCGGCCGTTTTGGTGCCGTGCTGGCGATTCTGATTTTGGCGGCCTGCGCGCTGCTGGTTGACCGGCTGACGCCTGCCGAGCCGCCGGTCTCCGGCCGCGCGCGGATCAGCGACGGCGACAGCTTTCACCTGGGCGACGAACGCATTCGCCTCCTGGGCATCGACGCGCCCGAACTCGACCAGACCTGCGCCGATGCCCAGGGCCGCGACTGGACCTGTGGCCGCAGGGCGCGTGAAAAGCTGGTCGCGCTCGTCGCAGGAAAGTCACCGCTCTGCCAACCGGACGGGCATGATCGCTTCGGGCGCATCCTCGCCACCTGCAGCGTCAATGGGCACGATCTGGGTGCCCAAATGGTCGAGGCGGGCCTCGCCATCTCATCAGATGATTACGGCCACGAGGAGAGCGCCGCACGCAGTGCCAAACGCGGCCTCTGGGCTGGCACATTCGATTCCCCGCGCAGCTGGCGCGACCGGCACGGGCGCGAAGCTGAAACCAATGCCGGCTGGGACTGGCTGCCGCGCTTCTTGAGGTAAACGGCGAAAAGGTATCGGCCCCCCACACCCAATCCCCGCACCCGTGTCATCACCGGGCTTGTCCCGGTGATCCATCTTCCCCACGCACAGAAAGCTGGATTGCCGTGACAAGCCCTGCAATGACGGCGGGGCGGGCAGGTGTCTCGGCCCACGACGCTTCTAACAAAAACTTAAGAAAACCGGCGAACTTTGCATTCGCGCATTTCACGCAAGATTATTGCGCGCAAACAGGAAATGTGGCACTCATTAAGAAAATTGACGAAGATTTCGCGCTAATGCCGAAATCTGATTTCGGGGGCATGATGGCGCTGGACAAGATAGATCGCAAGATTCTCACACTGCTGCAGAAGGATGCCACCATGCCGGTGGCCGAAATCGGCCGCAAAGTCGGCCTGTCCACCACGCCATGCTGGCGCCGCATCCAGAAGATGGAAGAAGACGGTGTTATCAAGCGCCGCGTCGCCGTGCTCGACCCGGCCAAGGTCAATGCCGGTGTCACCGTGTTCGTCTCCGTCAAAACCAACGAGCACAGTGAGGGTTGGCTGCGCAAGTTCGCGACGGTCGTTGAGGATTTCCCAGAGGTCGTCGAATTCTACCGCATGAGCGGGGACGTGGATTATCTGCTGCGCATCGTCGTGCCCGATATCGGCGCCTATGACAGCTTTTACAAAAAGCTGATCGCCAAGATCGCGCTGACCGATGTCAGCTCGTCCTTCGCCATGGAGCAGATCAAGTACACCACGGCCCTGCCGCTCGATTACGCCCTCATCACCGACGATGACAAATGACGGAACTGCTTGGCTTCGAACATATCGGCATGACGTCGGGCGATCTGGATCGTACCATTGCCTTCTATTGCGGCTTGCTGGGGTTCAAACTGGTCTTGCGCAAGCCGCAGATCAAAGGCGAAGCCGCGTTCCTCGACGCCGGCGGCGGCATGCTCGAAGTCTTCGCGCCCGGTCCCGTTGATGCTGTGCGCGATGTACCGCCGCATGAGGCCGGCGTTCGCCACCTCACCTTCGCCTTCACCGATATCGGCGTCATGATCGAGAAGCTGGCCGCTGCCGGCGTCGAAATCATCGAACAGCCGCGCATCGCCCACAACAAGGAGATGTTCAAACGCGTCTCCTTCGTCCGCGATCCCGACGGCATCATCATCGAACTCGTGGAACGCGCCGACGGCAGGTGAGGGCTTAGAGCCATAGCATCAAGCTTCGGAGTGGACTGTGTATCTCTGCACCGTCACCACCGGGCTTATCCCGGTGGTCCATGGGGCGCGGCAGGATCGCTGGATTGCCCGGACAAGCTGGGCGATGACCGCAACCTAGGATACCGTACCTTGCCCCTACTGCAAATTCTGCGGCAGCCCATCCGTAATGTCGTAATAGTCGCCCTTGTCGGCCACGAAGATGTGGTAGGCGAGCTTGGTATTGGTTGGCGTATCGAACGCGCCCATCATGATGCCGATCCAATCCAGCGCCGGCGGATCGAAGAACAGCGACGAACCGCAGACCGAGCAAAATCCGCGCCGCACGTTCTCCGACGATTGAAACCAGGTCAACTTGTCTTCCCCGGCAACGGTAACAGCCGAGCGCGGTACGTCCGTCCCCGCTTCATAATGTCCCGTATGCTTGCGACACATCGAACAGTGGCAAGCATTTGGTGCGGGCAACTCGCCCTTGACCTCGAAACGCACGCCGCCGCACAGGCACGATCCTTTGTGCACGATTTCCGCAGTCAATTGGCCTAGCCCCCCGTCACCGACATATGCCGCCCCAGCGCCGGCTGCGGCCGCGCCCGGTCGATAACGAAATCATGCCCCTTGGGCTTGAGCAACATGGCGCGGTCCAGCGCCGCGTCGAGCCCGTCCATGCCCTCGTCACGCAGGGCATCGCGCAAATTGACCTGATCGTCCTGGCCCAGGCACATAAACAACTGCCCGGTCGCCGTCAGCCTCACCCGATTGCAGCTTTCGCAGAAGTTATGGCTCATCGGCGTGATGAAGCCGAGCACGCCACCGGTCTCGGCCACCCGCACATAGCGTGCCGGCCCGCCGGTGCGCTGATCGAGCTTTTCCAGAGTGTAGCGCTGCGCTAGCCGATCATGCAGTTCCTTCAGCGGCAGATAGCTATCGACCCGGTCGATCCCGACCTCGCCCAGCGGCATGCCCTCGATCAGCGTCAGGCCCATGCCGCGCCCATGCGCCCAGGCCATCATCGGCTCGATCTCGTCGTCGTTAACGCCGGCCATCGCCACCATGTTGATCTTGACCGCCAGGCCCGCCGCTTGCGCCGCGTCGATCCCCGCCATCACGTCTTCCATTCGACCGCGCCGGGTAATGGCCGCAAAACGCTCACTGTCCAGTGTGTCCAGCGAAACGTTCAGCCGACGCACCCCGGCGTCAGCAAGAAATCCAGCATGCTTGCTCAATTGGCTGCCATTGGTGGTGATGGTCAGCTCATCCAGCCCATGCCCGATATGGCGCCCCAGCGAGCGCACCAGATCGAGGATATCTTTTCGCACCAGCGGCTCACCGCCGGTCAGCCGGATCTTGTTGACCCCCCGCGCCACGAACGCCGTCGCGATAGTCTCGATTTCCTCAAATGACAGCACGTCCTTCTTGGGCAGGAAGGTCATGTTTTCCGCCATGCAATAGACACAGCGAAAATCGCACCGGTCCGTCACGGAAATGCGGAGGTAGGAAATATGCCGTCCATAGCGATCGACAAGCGGTCTGGTGGTCGGCGCAATACTGGCGGCGGAGAGGTTCATGGCCTAAATCTAGCCCTCGCCACGCAATTTTCAAAGCTATAAGCAATATAAAAAAAGCCAGCCCGCAGGCTGGCCTTTTCAATTATTCGGCACTGTCTAGTGGTGCACGACCACCAGGGCGCCAACCTTGACGCGATCATAGAGGTCGATCACGTCCTCATTGGTCAGGCGAATGCAGCCCGAGGAGACGGCCTGGCCGATCGACCAGGGTTCCGAAGTGCCGTGCAGGCGATAGAGCGTCGAGCCGATATACATGGCGCGGGCGCCAAGCGGATTGTCGGGACCACCAGGCATATATGCCGGCAAATCCGGAACGCGCTTGCGCATCTGCGCCGGCGGGGTCCAGCCCGGCCACTCGGCCTTGCGGCTCACGCGATGGGTGCCGGACCAGGTAAAGCCGTCACGGCCGACGCCGATGCCATAGCGCAGGGCGCGACCATCGCCGAGCACGAAATACAGGCGCCGCTCTGCTGTTTCGACGATGATCGAACCCGGAGCATAATTGCCCTCATAGGCGACTTCTTCGCGCGGAATGGCGCTACGGCCATGGCTGCGCTGGGCAACCACAGCAGGTTCTTCCCAGGTATTGGTATCGGCGTTGTAGACACGCGCCGCCATCGACGGCGTAACAAGAGCGAAGGATAGAAGTATCGACAGCGCGATCGCTATCGTGGATTTCAACTTGGACATTGCCGACTTTGCCTCTGACAGTTGAACAAGCCGCAACGATTCGGGCCGCTCAAGAATTTGTGTTGCATACGCGGTTCGATCAATAGCGGGAAGGGCAATGCCGTTTTTCCGCCACAGTCTGATCAGCTTCCCCAAATTGTGTTGCCGCCAAGTTACAATCTCCGTTCACTAATGCGTGATGCCAGGGTTGACACGGCCTTGACGCAACGCCATGACGGCCCGAAATGGCAGCGGGGATAAGTCGGTGAGCGAAGCACTGAAGCGGCAAGCGGCGGCAATGGCCCTCAATGATATCCGCTCCGGCATGCGTCTGGGGCTGGGGACCGGATCCACGGCCCGACACTTCGTTGACCTGCTGGGCGAAAAAGTCGCCGCGGGGTTTGAATGCCTCTGCGTCCCGACCTCCGAAGTCACCGCCGCCCAGGCGCGTTCCCTCAATATTCCGCTGACCGATCTCGATACGATCGACCGTCTGGACGTTACCGTTGATGGCGCCGACGAAATCGATCCCGGACTGAACCTGATCAAGGGCGCCGGCGGGGCATTGCTCCGCGAAAAGATCGTTGCCGCCTCCTCAGACATGATGATCGTCATCGCCGATGCCTCCAAGCTGGTCGAGACGCTCGGCCGTTTCCCACTCCCGATCGAGGTCAACCGCTTCGCGCTCGGCGCCACGAGGCGCTCGCTCGAGGTCGTTCTGGCCCAGCATGGCGCCGAGGGCGGCCTGCGACTGCGGCAGACGGCGGCGGGCGACAGCTTCGTTACCGATGGCGGGCACTTGATCCTGGATGCATTTTTTGGCCGCATTTCGCAGCCAGAAGCGCTGTCTCGCGCATTGCTGGACGTTCCGGGGGTGGTGCAGCACGGGCTGTTCCTCAACATGTGCAAAAAGGCTTATGTGGCAAAGGCGGATGGCGTAAGAACCATTCTGAGTGAACACTGATCCAGAGCATGGCTCTGGACAAATGGGGTATTGCAGGATGACGGGTGTTTTGACGCGCGCCAAGGCGCTGTTCGCAGTGGTGCTGAGCGCAACGATTATTGCGCTGGCGATGCCGGCGATCGCGCAGGAAGTGCCGCCCGAGCAGTTGGCGCTGGCGCGTAAATACGTAGACCTTACCGACAAGTCGGCGATCTATGAGACGACCCTGGTCGAAACTGCCGTTCAGACGATGAAGCAGATCGTTCAGCAAAATCCGGAGATTTCGGACCAGACCAACGATGCTATCTCCAAGGTGCTGGAAGAGTACAAGGGCCACAAGGGAGATCTGCTCGATCAGTTCGCCCGTGTCTATGCCATCCGCTTCTCGATGGAAGAACTGCAGCAGATCGTGGATTTCTATTCTTCGCCCACCGGCATGAAGCTGGCGCAGGGCAATTCCGAGATCAATACCGATTTGCAGCGCGTGATGCAGGTCTTCAGCGGCAATGTTAAGCAGGAATTCTTTGCCAAGGTGCGCTCCGAACTGCGCTCCAAGGGCGTCGCCATCTAGGCGCCTTACCAACGACGAGACCCCGGACCCCGCCTTGTGCGGGGTCTTTTTTTATGCGATGCGCCACACGATATAAGGCGTCCCCGCAGGAGTTCTCCCCATGAGTGATGGCTATGATTTGGTCGTGATCGGCGCCGGTTCCGGCGGCGTTCGCGCAGCACGCATGGCCGCAACCTATGGGGCGCGCGTTGCCATCGTCGAGGAATTCCGCGTTGGCGGCACCTGCGTTATCCGCGGTTGCGTGCCCAAGAAGCTCTATGTCTATGCGGCGCGTTTCGCCGAACTGTTCGACGTTGCGCAAAGCTTCGGCTGGCAGGTCGATGCCAAGTTCGATTGGCCAACCCTGGTGGCCAACAAGGAAAAAGAGATCACTCGGCTGGAGCAGGCCTACACGGCCAATCTGGAAAAGCCCGGCGTCGAGATCATTCGCGACCGCGCTGTCGTCACGGGCCCCAATTCGGTGCACCTGGTCAATGGCAAGCGCGACCTGCAGGCCAAGACCATCCTGATCGCCACGGGCGCGCATCCGTTCATTCCGGCGATCCCCGGGGCCGAGCTTGGCATCAGCTCCAATGAGGCGTTCGATCTGCCCGCATTGCCTCATTCGATCCTGATCGAGGGCGGCGGTTACATCGCGGTGGAATTCGCCACCATCTTTGCCGGGCTCGGCGTCGATACCACCGTCATCTACCGCGGCGACTGCATCTTGCGGGGGTTCGATGATGACATGCGCCGTGGGCTGGAAGCGGGATTGCAGGATCGTGGCATCAAGCTGATCTACCAGACCACCATCAAGTCGCTGGCCAAGGTTGGAGACGATATCGCCGCGACTTTCAGTGACGGCGTCGTCGCGCCCTACGGCGCCGTGATGTTCGCCACGGGCCGCGTGCCGAACGTCAAGCATCTGGGGCTAGAAACTGCGGGCGTTAAATTGACGCCGATGGGCGCCATCGCCGTCGATGGCTATTCGCAAAGCTCGTGCCCCTCGATTTACGCGGTAGGCGATGTGACTGGCCGGGCAGCGCTGACCCCAGTGGCGATCCGCGAGGGCTGGTACTTTGCCGAGACGGTGTTCAACAATAATCCCATGATGGTGGATCATTCGCAGATTCCCACCGCGGTATTCTCCGATCCCGAAATCGGCGTCATTGGCCTGACCGAACCCGAAGCCGCTACCCATGGCGATATCGACGTCTATGTCGCCCGCTTCCGCCCGATGATGAATACCCTCTCCACCAAGACCGAGCGCACCATTCTCAAGCTGATCGTTGGCGCCAGTGGTGGCAAGGTGCTGGGCGTGCACATCCTGGGGCCGGGGGCCGCCGAGATGATCCAACTCGTCGCTATCCCGATCGGCATGGGCGCCACCAAGGCCGATTTCGATCGCGCCATGGCGCTGCATCCCACCGCCGCCGAGGAGCTGGTGACCTTCAAGGCGCCGACCTACACCTATCGCAATGGGGCCAAAGTCTAGGCCGGATTGCCCTTGGCATGGGCGTCCGGCCTTGATAGACCGCCCGCACTGGCCCGCGGGCCACTTTGAACGGCGTAAGCGAGGCGTAAGATGAGCAACTGGACCCCGGCAAGCTGGCGCGACAAGCCCATTTCGCAGGTCCCGGCCTATCCGGATCTCGCGGCGCTGCAGGAGGCCGAACGCCAGCTCTCGACCTTCCCGCCGCTGGTGTTTGCTGGCGAGGCCCGCGATCTCAAGACCCGGCTGGCGGCGGTGTCGCGCGGCGAGGCGTTCCTGCTGCAGGGCGGGGACTGCGCCGAGAGCTTTGCTGAGCACGGCGCCGATCACATCCGCGACTTCTTCCGCGTCTTCCTGCAAATGGCGGTGGTGCTGACCCACGGGGCGTCCAAGCCCGTAGTCAAGGTCGGTCGCGTCGCCGGCCAATTCGCCAAGCCGCGCTCGTCCGATACCGAAATCATCGACGGCGTCGAGCTGCCGAGCTATCGCGGCGACATCATCAATGCCATCGAGTTCAACGAGAAGGCCCGCGTGCCCGATCCCGATCGCATGCTGCAGGCCTATCGCCAGTCGGCTGCCACGCTCAACCTGCTGCGCGCCTTTGCCTATGGCGGCTATGCCGAACTGACCCGCATCCACGAATGGACCGTCGGGTTCATGAAGGATTCCAACTGGAACACGCGCTACGAGGAAGTGGCGCGCAAGATCGACGACGCCATCACCTTCATGGCGGCTCTCGGCCTCAACCCCGACAATACCCCGGCTTTGCGCCAGACCAGCTTCTTCACCAGCCACGAAGCCCTTTTGCTCGGCTATGAAGAGGCGCTGACCCGCCGCGACAGCATCACCAACGACTGGTACGCCACCTCCGGCCACATGATCTGGATCGGCGACCGCACCCGCCAGCCCGACGCTGCCCACGTCGAATATTTCGCCGGCATCAAGAACCCTATCGGCATCAAGTGCGGTCCGTCCTTGGGCAGCGACGACCTGCTGCGGCTGCTCGACCGGCTCAACCCACAAGACGAGGCCGGTCGCATCACCCTGATCGCTCGCTTCGGCTCCGACAAGATCAACGAGCATCTGCCGCGCCTGATCGAGACCGTGCAGAAGGCCGGCCGCACCGTGGTTTGGTGCTCCGATCCGATGCACGGCAACACCATCAAGGCATCGAACGGCTATAAGACGCGCCCATTCGATCGGGTGCTGTCTGAGGTTGGCTCGTTCTTCGAGATCCACCGCCAGCTCGGCACCTATGCTGGCGGCGTACATATCGAAATGACCGGCGATGACGTCACCGAATGCGTTGGCGGCATGTCGGCGGTCACTGAGGCCTCGCTGTCGGACCGCTACCACACCTATTGCGACCCGCGCCTCAATGCCAGCCAGGCGTTGGAACTGGCCTTCCTCGTCGCCGAGGAAGTGGGGCACCAGCAGCCGGTTCGCCCGCGCCTGGCCGCGGGCGAATAAAGCCTGCACGCCATCGAACTCTCCGCCGGGCCGCGCGTTGCCTCAACGGTGTGGCTCTCATTGATGTGATGTCCTGCCCACTTTCTTGCGTGTGAGGCCCCGAGTCCATCAATGCCGAAATCGCTGTTCCCCAAGGCCTCCCCCGATACTCGCGCCCGGCTTGAGCAAAGCCAGACGCTCAAGCTGGTCAATGACTTCGACTGGACCGCGACCCCGCTCGGCCCCATTCCAGAATGGCCCGATAGCCTCAAGGGGGCCGTCCGCGTCATCATGGTGGCCTCCAGCCCCATGGTCATTCTCGCCGGTTACGAGGGCATCCTGATCTACAATGACGCCTATGCGGAATTCGCCGGCACCAGGCACCCCAGCGTCTTCGGCATGCCTGCCGAGGCCGCCTGGCCTGAAATTGCGGAGTTCAATCGGGAAAAGATCGAGATGGGCATGCGCGGCCAATCGATGACGCTGCGGAACGAGGAGATGGTGCTGGCGCGCCACGGTCAACCCGAAAGCAGCTGGCTCGACCTGCATTACAGCCCGATCCTGGGCGACGACGGCATGCCCATCGGTACCCTCTGCGTGGTGCAGGATTCCACCGACGGCGTGCTCGCCGAGCGCGCTTTGGCCCGCAGCGAGGAGCGGTTGTCGCTGGCGCTGGGTGGCTCCAACATCGTGGGCACCTGGGATTGGGACGTGCTGAACAATGTGGTGACTGCGGACGACCGCTTTGCGCTGATGTTCGGCATCGATCCCCTGCGCGCCGGCCTCGGCGTCGAGATCGAGCAGTTTGTCGGTGCCATACATCCCGACGATCAGCCGCGTGTCACCGAAGAGATCAGTACGGCGCTGGCTACTGGCGCCGATTATCACTCCGAATATCGCCTGCGCGGCGCTGACGATGTTATCCGCTATGTCGTCGCTTCCGGCCGTCCGCGGCTGGATGCCGAGGGCAGGGCGGTGCGGTTCCCCGGCGTGGTAGTCGACATCACCGACCAGCGCCGTATCGGCGAAGCCCTGGCCGAGAGCGAGCTACGGTTCCGCACGCTGGCCGACACCATGCCGCAAATGGTGTGGTCGACCCTGCCGGATGGTTTTCACGACTATTACAACGCGCGCTGGTACGAATTTACCGGCGTCCCAGCGGGTTCGACCGATGGCGAAGGCTGGAACGGCATGTTCCATCCCGATGATCAGCCGCGCGCCTGGACAGCCTGGAACCACTCCCTGACTACCGGCGAGCCCTACCAGATTGAATATCGCCTACGCCACCATTCCGGTGAGTATCGCTGGACACTGGGCCTCGCCTTGCCGATCCGCGATAGCGCAGGGACCATCGTGCGCTGGTTCGGCACCTGCACCGATATCCACGCCACCAAGCTTGCTGCCGAGGAGCGCGAGCTCGTGGCCCAGGAACTCAGCCACCGCATCAAGAACATCTTCGCCGTGCTGACCGGCATCATCGCCCTGTCGGCGCGCAGCCAGCCCGAAATCAAGCCCTTTGCCGATCAGCTGCGTCAACGGATATTTGCACTGGCCGAAGCCCATGATTTCGTCCGGCCGCATAGTCAGGAGTCTCAGCCCGGTGAAAGCCAGACTTCGCTGCGGGCCCTGATCGGGCGATTGCTGACGCCCTATGACCAGGACGAGCAACCGCGCTTCGAATTCCTGGGCGACGATGCAGAGATCGACGAGGGCGCGGCGACGCCCCTGGCCTTGCTGGTCCATGAACTGGCGACCAATGCCTCCAAATACGGTGCGCTATCGACGCCGGAAGGTCGTGTCGTGCTGACCGGCACACGCAACGAGGATCGCTATCATCTGTCCTGGAAAGAAATCGGCGGCCCGGCCATTGCCGCGGGTGATTTGCCGGAAGGGTTTGGCTCGCGCGTTATCTCGCTGAGCGTCGAGGGGCAGTTGCGGGGCCGGCTCGAACGGATTTGGGAGGCGGATGGGCTGCGCGTCGAGGCCGATTTGCCCCTCCAAGCGCTACGCCGCCCGGCCAAACTGCAGAGCGGCCAAGTGGGCTAGGCCCCCGCGACTACAGACCCGTTCCCGCCGAACAACTGCAGCCGGCGCGGCGGATGGCCATCACCGTCGCGGCGATGTGTAACGACGAAATCCAATGCCTGCTTGAGTTCGCGATCCGTAACCGGCTTTGGCAACACGCCCAGGGTACCGGGTATGCCGTCGCCGAGTTGCGCCGGATTGGCCGTCATAAACAGCACTGTCACGCCATGCGTCTGCGCCAGGATGCGTCCGATGGCAATGCCGGTGGGGCCATCTTGCAGATTGAGGTCGACGAGGGCGATGTCCGTATCAGGCGCCAGGCTCAAGGCGGTGCGCCGATCCGCCGCGATGCCGACCGGCTCGTGCCCGAGCTCAGCGATCACCTGCTCGATCTCGGCGGCGACAAAAATCTCGTCTTCAACCACGAGTATTCTATAGCTCATAGCCCTCTACCTTCAGTGGGTCTTCGCCGTGCGGCAAAGGGCAAACTCGTCACTATCCGATCAGTTGCCTCATGGCAGCCATTCAACGAGTTTTACACAACTTCCTGATCGGCTTCGGCCCGCAGAACCCCTGTAACGTCCTGATATCGCGCGTTTAGCGGAACATTAACCCTAATGGTCCATAAATTTTACTCTAGGCCGGGAAGGCTAATTGTACGGGAGTTTTCATCATGCCCCGCTCGCTGAGTTGCTTATGCGCGATCGCTGCATTGGGTGTCGTCACGCCATCGCTGGCGGCCGATTATAACGATTACCCCGATCTGCGGCCTGCCTATCCTGATAGCTGGGAAAACAGCGCCGACAACCCGCTGCATTTCGAAGCGGGCGTGCGCTATTGGTATTCGATCGGCCAGATGAATCTCTCGGTCGGCCCGAATTCGGAAACCATCGATTCCAAGACGCATTCGGGCGAGGCTTTCGTGCGCATCGACGACGATAGCACCAGCACCTTCGTCGAGGCCACCGCAGGCTACGGTGTTGCCCATGAAGGAACCTATTCGACCAATGGTGGCCCCGAGTTCTCCATGCCGGCCGCGCGGCTTGGCTATGTCGGCGCCGATTTTGGCTGGTTGCCGTTTGGCGATCCCAAAGCCGGCGTAGGCTTGGGTGCGGTCGTCGGCTACCAGTACACCAATGACAGCCCTGATACTGGCCGCGCCAACTTTACCACCGCGGAATCGGCCTCCGATATCAGCTGGTCGCCGACCACCGGCGCCTGGAGCGTCGGTGGCGACAGCGAGATCAATACTTTCGAAATTCACGAAGCCAAGATCGGCGTGGCCGGGCGAGCCGATATGGGCGCGTTCGACCTGACCGGTGAGGCGACTGTAACGCCCTATGCTTGGGTGAGCGGCACCTATGGTGGGTATGACGCAGGCGGGGCAGGGGCATTTGGCGGCGGGCCGAATACAACGACGGCGCTGCAGGCCTCTGCTGCCTCGATCAACGGTTATGCCTATGGCGTCGGCGGCAAGCTGCTGGTTGGCTTCCATCCTACGGACAATTTGACACTGAGGCTCGGTGGCCGAGCCACCTATCTGCAGGGCGCATATGACGCGACCTATGACCGGGTGGTGATCGATGGCCCCACCGGCGGCGCTGCTCCCTATACGGCTCCCACTTTGGCCAAGCAGACCTTCATCAGCGACAACAACCCGTTCTCGATGTTCCGTTACGGCGCCCTGGTCGAACTCTCCGGCCGCTTCTAGCGCCCATCAGCCATGCCGTTGTCCGCTTGCCCTTGTCGGGGTGAGCGGATAAGTCTTGCGCGCATTCGGGCAAGCCCCGACATGCGGCAATTCCAATAGCCAACGGGCTTTCCAAATTGACAGACCGCCTCCGCATTGCGCTCGCGCAGCTCAATCCCAAGGTCGGCGCGCTCGCCGCTAATCTGGACCTCGCCCGCAAGGCCTTGGCCGATGCCGAAGCGGCCGGCGCCGATATCGTGATGTTTTCCGAGCTGTTCCTGACCGGCTATTTTCCCGACGACCTGCTGTTCAAGCCGCAATTCGTCGCCGATGCGATTGCCGCCGCCCACGAACTGGTCGCCGCCACCGCGGGCTTGTCCGTGGCGCTGATCCTGCCCACCATCTGGCAGGACAAGACCGGCTTGCACAACGCCGTCATCGTCGCCGACAATGGCGTCATCACCGCCACGCGCCTCAAGCGCGAACTGGTCAATGACGATATCTTCTACGAGAAGCGCTATTTCGTCGCCGGTCCTCTCCCGGACCCGGTGCTGATCAAGGGTGTGCCGATCGGCATCCCGATCTGCGAAGACATCTGGCACACCAGCGTGTGCGAACATCTCGCCATGCGAGGCGCGGAAATCATGCTGTGTCCCAATGGCTCGCCCTACTGGACCGACAAGCAGCATGTGCGCAAAAATCTCGTCCGCGCCCGCGTCGCCGAGGATGACGTGCCGATGCTGTATCTCAACCAAGTCGGCGGGCAGGACGAACTGGTGTTCGACGGCGCCTCCTTTGGCATGGAGCCGGGCAACAAGCTGGTGTTCCAGGGCAAGTCGTTCCAGACTGACTTCATCGTTACCGACTGGGTGGCAGGCGAGAACGGCTGGACTTGCGCTCAGGGAGAGGTCATCGAGCTGACCAGCACCGACGAAGCGCCATGGCTCGCCTGCGTGCTGGGGCTGCGCGACTATGTGCACAAGAACGGTTTCAAGCAGGTCGTGCTCGGCCTGTCCGGCGGCATCGACAGCGCCGTTGTTGCCGCCATGGCCGTCGATGCTTTCGGAGCGGATAACGTCCACTGCATCATGCTGCCCTATCGCTATACCTCGGAGGCTAGCCTGACCGACGCCAAGGACTGCGCCCAGCGCCTCGGCGTGCGCTATGACGTCGTCGCCATCGGCGATCCGGTCGACGATGCGCTGCATGAACTGGCCCCCATTTTCGGCAACCGTCCCGTCGACCTTGCCGAGGAGAACATTCAGTCGCGCATGCGCGGCGTGGTGCTGATGGCGGTGTCCAACAAGCTAGGCTCCATGCTGCTGACCACCGGCAACAAATCTGAGATGGCCGTGGGTTATGCCACCATCTATGGCGACATGAACGGCGGCTACAACCCGCTCAAGGACATGTTCAAGATGGAGGTCTATCGCCTGGCCGCATGGCGCAATAGCCATCGGCCCGGCGACTGCCTTGGTCCGACCGGCGAGGTCATCCCGCAGCCGATCATCGAGAAGGCGCCGAGCGCCGAATTGCGGCCGGACCAGAAGGACCAGGACAGCCTGCCGCCCTATCCGGTCCTCGACGCGATCCTCTACTCCATGGTCGAAGAGGAACTGTCGATCGGCCAGATCGTCGCCAAGGGTTTTGATCTGGCGCTGGTGCAGCGCATCGAGAAGCTGGTCAATATCGCCGAATACAAGCGTCGCCAGTCGGCGCCTGGACCAAAGCTGACGCGCAAGGCTTTCGGTCTCGGCCGCAAATATCCAATCACCAACGGCTACCGGGACGTAACCAAGGGATGACGATTGTCCGCTACGCTCCATCGCCGACCGGCCGCATCCATCTCGGTAACGCCCGCCCGGCGCTGCTGAACTGGTTCTTTGCCCGCGCCCAGGGTGGCCAGTATGTGCTGCGCATGGACGATACGGATCTCGCCCGCTCGACCCGCGAATCCGCCGACGGCATCGAAGTCGACCTAGCCTGGCTCGGCATCACCCCGTCTCTGTTGGTGCGTCAATCCGAACGTACGGCGCTCTATGACGCGGCGGTGGCTAAGCTCAAGGCTTCCGGCCGGCTATATCCCGCCTACGAAACCGAGGACGAACTCGACCGCCGCCGCAAACGCGCCCGGGCCCTCGGTAAACCGCCAATCTATGACCGCGCCGCACTCAAGCTGACCGATGCGGACCGCGTCAGACTGGAAGCCGAAGGTCGCAAACCGCATTGGCGCTTCAAGCTCGACGGCAAGCCGGTGCATTTCGACGACCTGATCAAGGGCCCGCAGACGGTCAATACCGCCTCGATGTCCGATCCGGTGCTGGTGCGCGGCGACGGTAGCTATCTTTACACGCTGCCCTCCGTGGTGGACGATATCGACCTTGCCGTCACCCACGTGATCCGTGGAGAAGACCATGTGTCCAATACCGGCACCCAGATCGAGATTTTCGAGGCGCTCGGCGGCGCCGTGCCGCAGTTTGCGCACCATAATCTATTGACCGATGCCGAAGGGCAGGGGTTCTCCAAGCGCCTTGGCTCGCTCTCGATCAGCGATCTGCGCGACCAGGGGTACGAGTCCATCGCCGTCGCCATCATGGCCACCCTGACGGGTACCGCGCTGCCGATCGAGACCTATGCCTCGCTCGATGAGATCGCGCAGAAGCTTGCCTTCTCGGCGATTTCCCATGGTCCCGCGCGCTTCGATCCCGCCGAACTCGATAGCCTCAACGCCCGCATCCTGCATGCGATGAGCTACGAGACCGCCCAGCCACGATTGGCCAAGCTCGGCGTCGAAGGCGAAGACCTGTGGCTGCTGCTGCGCAACAATCTCGCCAAGTTCGATGACGTCGTCGAATGGGCCAAACTGATCACCGGCCCGGTCGCCTCAGCGATAGCCGACGAGGATCGCGAATTCATCGCCACCGCTCGCGAACTGCTGCCCGCCGAGCCATGGTCGCTCGACACTTGGGGGCAGTGGACCGATACGCTCAAGACCGCGACCGGCCGCAAGGGCAAGACCCTGTTCCTGCCGCTCCGTATGGCGCTGACCGGCCGGCACGATGGGCCCGAGCTTAAGAGCCTGCTCCCGCTGGTTGGGCGTAAGGCGTGTCTGGACCGACTACTCTGACCACCTTGTCGCCAAACTGCACCAGCCGCATTTCGCTATCGGCGTTCTGAACCACAGCCTTGACCGCGGGCGCTTCGCCGGGACCGGGCGGACGCGGCCGAGGTAGGGGAATATCCAGCATAGCCACCGTTGCGGCCGGAACCGGCACCTCGGCTGGGGTCGCTGTCTTGACCGGCATTGGCCGCCGTGGATCGCGCATCGGCAGCGGAAAATCGGCATCCCCCACAGCCACGATACTGCGCGTTTCTCCGTCTGGCGCATCCACGCTGGTGATCGACCCGCCCGCCGGCTTGGTAGTGCATGTGCTCGTGGTATCGATCGCCTCGCGATACGCAAAGGCGCTGGGCAGGGCTGTATAGGGCGCGCCCGCCATATTGCGCATCTGCTCGGTGTCCTGCCCAGGATTGTCATAGTAATAGAGGTCGACCGGCGTGTTGGGACACTGCGAATGACACATGGCCGAGTCATTGGGCAGGTATTCCTGCAGGGTCGAGTAACTGATCGGCCAGAAATAGCCGTCGGTTATGCGCACACAGACGGTGCGCACCGTGGAGCCACCGGAGCCCCAATAGCCCCCGTCCTCCATCATCTGCCCATCGCTGAAATCGCCTTCGGTGGTGCTGCCGAAAATGCGGTCGAACACGCCTTGGCGGTCGGTGGTCATGGTGGCGCTGGAGCCCTGATCGGCGCCGCAACCAAAGCGCGCCAGTTCCTGCAGGATGCCTTCGCGCTGCTGGGCGACCGCATTGGCGGTATTGACCGATTGGTTCACATTGGCCGCCTGCTCGCGCAGCCGCAGCACATCACGACCCATCTGCTGGCACTGGCGCGATAGCACGCGGCCGGCCTTGGCGTCAGCATTACAGCCATTGCGAATGTAGGAGCTTTCTGCGTCCTGCACCTGCTGTTGCAATCCACGCGCATTGCCCGAATTGCTCTGCATGTTCTGGAAATCGCTATTACGATCGAACTGGCGCAGCGTCGCCTGCAGCCGCGAGCAACTGGAGGATTGCGCATAGGCGTCGTTGGCGTCCAGTCCGACGCAAATCATGGCGACCAGCAGGGCCGCCAGGGCCCGCCAGCCATTTCGAGCGATCGTCACCATCAATTCCCGTCTGTTCGCCGCAAAGCCAACTCGCCTTAAAGGAGGGGCGAGTCACTATGCAACAGTATAGTCCCCGCGGCGCTGTCGTGATAGCACCGCTCCTGTCACACCCCCGCGACGAGGCTTGGCCGCATGAAATTTGCAACACTTCGCAATGGCCGCCCCGATGGCCAACTCGTCGTGGTTTCGACCGATCTGCAGCGCTACGTCTCGGCCGGACGCATTGCACCGACCCTGCAAGCGGTGCTGGATGACTGGGATTCGCTGACCCCGGCGCTGGCCGCCTTGGGCGCCCAACTCGATGCCGGCGCCATTGCCGGCCAGCCATTTGACCCCGCCTTGGCCATGGCGCCGCTGCCGCGCGCCTATCAGTGGATCGACGGCGCCGGCTATATGGGCCATCTCGAACGCGTTCGCTCGCTGCAGGGTAGCATCGACGCCGAACTGCAATCGACCCGGCCGCTGCTCTATCAGGGCGGCTCGGACTCGCTCTCGGGACCGACCGATCCCATCATCATTCCCGAGGATGGACTGGCGCTGGATTTCGAGGCCGAGGTCGCGGTGATCCTCGGCCGCGTGCCGATGCGCGCCACCCGCGAGCAGGCCGCCGCAGCCATTCGCCTGATCACGATTTGCAACGACGTTTCGCTGCGCCGGCTGGTCGCCGACGACCTGCAGAATGGTTTTGGCTTTTTCCACGCTAAGCCCTCGACCAGCTTCTCGCCCGTCGTCGTCACGCCCGATGCCTTGATCGGCACCTGGCGCGACAACCGCCTGCACCTGCCGGTGCGGATCACCGTCAATGACGCGCTCTATGGCCAGCCCAATGCAGGGGTCGATGTGCATTTCGATTTCCCCGCATTGATCGCCGAAGCGGCCCGCACCCGCACGCTGGCGGCGGGCACCATTATCGGCTCGGGCACCATCGCCAACCATCACGACGAAAGCCTGCCGATCAAGCGCGACGGCATCGGCTTCGGCTGCATCGCCGAGGCGCGCACCGTCGAAAAAATCAAGTACGGCAAGGCGCGGACGCCGTTTCTCAAGCCTGGCGATATCGTGCGCATCGGCGCCGTGGGGGCGGATGGCCAGACAGTGTTCGGTGACATCGAGCAGCGCGTCAGCCTGCTATCGCGCTGATTGTTCGATAACATTGCTGTGTGCAGGGTTGGGGCGTCACATCCGCTATGCAACTCTATTTTCGTATCGCCTCCAAAGCGATTGGGCGACACGTGAGTGCCGCCCTTTTTTGCTTTCCGATTTGCGCTTGATTTTTGTCGACCCTCCGGCCAAGTTGGCGGCATGAGGACCCTTCGCGTTAACCCCATTAACGGCTGCATTATTACCTGCTAACCACTCGTTGGCGGCGCGGTCTTCTTCATGCAAATTTCCTGACCCAAGAAGAGCGCACTGCCTGCTTATCCGCATGGCCAGGACGCTCATATGACCTCGGGAATTCCGCAGCTTTCGCTCTACAATACCCTGACCCGCAAGAAGGAAGCCTTCGTTCCCATCGATGCGGGCAATGTGCGCGTGTATGCGTGCGGGCCGACGGTTTATGACTTCGCCCATATCGGCAATGGCCGCATGGCCATCGTCTTCGACCTGCTGTTCCGGCTTTTGCGACAGGTCTACGGGGCGGACCATGTCACCTATGTGCGCAACATCACCGACGTCGATGACAAGATCAACGCTCGTGCCGCGCGCGATTTTCCGGGCCTCGATCTGAACGAAGCGATCCGCAAGGTCACCGAAAAGACCGCCGCGCAGTACCAGTCGGATGTGACGGCTTTGGGCTGCCTGGAGCCGACCGTTCAGCCGCGTGCCACCGACAATATCGAGGGCATGCAGTCGCTGATCACGGCGCTGATCTCGCGAAGTCACGCCTATGAGGCCAATGGCGAAGTGCTGTTCGAGGTTGGCTCCATGCCCGATTATGGCAAGCTCTCTGGCCGCAATCCCGAGGACAATCTGGCCGGCGCTCGCGTCGCCGTCGATGCGCACAAGAAGAACCCGGCCGATTTCGTGTTGTGGAAACAATCCAGCGCCGACGAACCGGGCTGGGACAGCCCCTGGGGCCGTGGCCGCCCCGGATGGCATATCGAATGCTCGGCGATGAGCGAGCGCTATCTCGGGCAGCTCTTCGACATCCACGGTGGCGGGCTCGACCTGATTTTCCCGCATCATGAAAACGAAATCGCCCAATCCCGCTGCGCCCACGGCACCCATGCCATGGCCAATGTGTGGATGCACAATGGCTTCCTCCAGGTCGAGGGGGAGAAGATGAGCAAGAGCGTGGGGAACTTCTTCACCATCGCCCAATTGCTGGAGACGGAGGATTTCGGCGGCCGCAAATGGGCCGGTGAAGTACTGCGACTGGCCATGTTGATGACGCATTACCGCGAGCCGATCGACTTCACAGTGCGACGGCTGGAGGAGGCGGAAGGCAAGCTGCGGAGTTGGCAGCAAGCGGCCGTCGGCTACTCCGATGCGGACCATGAGCCGGACGCTTCGGTGATGGCAGAACTAGCCGATGATCTGAGCTTTCATCGCGCCTCGGTGGCGCTGGACGTCATCGCCCGGAAGGCCGGTCGTGACGGTGGCGAGCAGGCCAGGAATTGCCTCGCGGCGACCTTGGCCTTTCTGGGATTCAGTTCGGACTCGCTGCTAGCCGTGGACGATAGCGCCGATACAGCCGGCATCCATGCCGCCATCGCCGAGCGCCTCGCCGCCTTCGCCAACAAGGACTTCGCCACCGCCGACCGCATTCGCGCCGAACTTGCCGAGCAGGGCATTGCCCTGATGGACTCCAAGGACCCGCAGACGGGTGAACGCCGCACCAAATGGGAGATCAAGCGATGAGCATTTTCGATCACATGGGATACGCCGTTGGCGACTTCGCCAAGTCCGCCGCGTTTTATGACGCGGCCCTCGGACCGCTCGGCATCAAGCGCGCCGCCGAGTTCGAATATCCCGGCGGCCAGATCATCGGCTATGGCGCCGAGCGTCCCGAATTCTGGGTCAATTCCGGCCAGGCACTCAAGGACCGTGTTCACATCGCCTTCGCGGCCCCAACCCGCACGGCCGTCGACGCCTTCCACAAAGCCGGCCTCGCCGCCGGTGGCAGCGACAATGGCGGGCCGGGCATCCGCGAACAATACAGCCCCAACTATTATGCGGCCTTCGTCATCGATCCCGACGGCCACAATATCGAAGCCGTCTGCCATGCCGCCGAATAGACCGGCCGATCTCACAGGCGGGTGCCAATGCGGCGCTGTCCGCTTCCTCGCGCGCTTGCTGGGTCGGGGATCGATCTGCCATTGCCGCATGTGCCAGAAGGCATTCGGCGGGTTTTTCGGCCCGCTGATCACCGCTCACGATGCTAAGTGGACCCGGGGTGAGCCGAAGTGGTTCCAGAGTTCCAATGCCGCTCGCCGCGCTTTCTGCGGCGAGTGCGGCACGCCTTTGGCGTATGAAACCCGCTTCGGGTTGGAACTGGCGATCGGCGCGTTCGACGATCCCGAACTGGCGGCGCCCAGTATCCAGGTGAACCTAGCCGACAAGCTCCCGTTTTTTGATGGGCTGACCAGTCTGCCGGTGCGCAGTGACGACGGCGAATGGCGCGACTTCCTCGCCGGTATCCACTCCAACCAGCATCCCGACCACGATACCGACGACTGGCCGCCCAGGGGAGATGCCACTTGAGCCATTTGCGCACCTATTATCCCGAGATCGAACCCTATGCCTCCGGTCATCTCGACGTCGGCAATGGCCATATGGTCTATTGGGAACGTGTCGGTACGCCCGGTGCGAAACCGGCCGTGTTCCTGCATGGTGGCCCAGGCGGCGGCTTGAGCCCGAACCAGCGGCGAGTGTTTGATCCGGCGCGCTATGATGTTCTCCTGTTCGACCAGCGCGGTTGCGGCAAGTCCACGCCGCATGCCTCGCTGGAGCATAATACGACCTGGGATCTGGTCGGGGATATCGAGAAGCTGCGCGCCATGGTGGGCGTCGAGCAATGGCTGGTGTTCGGCGGCTCATGGGGCTCGACGCTGGCGCTGGCCTATGCGCAGACCCACCCCGATCGCACCAGCGAACTGGTGCTGCGCGGCATCTTCACCCTGCGCCGGGCCGAGCTGCTCTGGTACTATCAGGAAGGCGCTTCCAACATATTCCCCGACAAGTGGGAGGCCTTCCTCGCCGCCATCCCCGAGGCGGAACGTCACGACATGATCGCCGCCTATCGCCGCCGGCTGGTGGGCGATGACGAGGCCGAACAGCTCGCCGCCGCCAAGGCCTGGGCCACTTGGGAAGGTGAAACGCTCACGCTGCTGCCCGATCCGTCGGTAAGCACCGCGTTCTATGACGGCCATTTTGCGCTGGCGTTCGCGCGCATCGAGAACCACTATTTCGTCCATGCCGGCTGGATGGATGAGGGGCAGTTGATCCGCAATGCCGGTCTGCTGCGCGATATTCCCGCCGTCATCGTGCAGGGCCGTTATGACATGGCGACCCCGCCTGTCACCGCGTGGGACCTGCACCGGGCCTGGCCCGAGGCCGAATTCCATTGGGTTGAGGACGCCGGGCATGCGTTGAGCCAGCCCGGCATCCTGCACGAGCTGATCCTGGCCACCGACCGCTTTGCCGGAGGGGAGTTCATATGAGCGAAGACTACCGTTTTCAGCAATATTCGGGCGGCTGCCAGTGTGGCGCCGTGCGCTTTCACGCCACCGAGCTGCGCGACAATCCGCATGTCTGCTACTGCCGCATGTGCCAGAAAGCGGTAGGCAATCTGTTTGCCGCGCTGGTCGGGGTTCGCCATGAGCACCTGACCTGGACGAGGGGCGAGCCAGCCGAGTTTATGAGCTCGGATTTGGCAGCACGCGGGTTTTGTCGAGATTGCGGCACGCCGCTCTATTACCGCGGCATCGGCGGAGAACACCTCTCCATGTCCATCGCCGCCTTCGATGAGCCACACGCCGTTCCTGTGCTCTATCAGTTCGGGATCGAGGGTAAGCATCCGTCGCTGATCCAGCTCAACAAGATCGAGGAATTGGGCACCACCGAGAGCGCAATGCCCAACGAGGTTGGACCCATCCGCTCGACCAATCACCAGCATCCCGACCACGATACGGCCACCTGGCCGCAGCCGAACTAGAGTATCATGACCAAAGACCGCCTCTATATCTTCGACACCACGCTTCGCGACGGGGCCCAGACGGCCGGCATCGAGTTCTCGCTGGAGGACAAGATTTCCATCGTCACGCTGCTCGAGCAGATTGGTGTCGACTATATCGAGGGCGGCTATCCCGGCGCCAACCCGATCGATACCGAGTTTTTCAGCCAACAACGGACGAGCCGCGCCACCTTCACCGCGTTCGGCATGACCAAGCGGGTAGGGCGCTCGGCTGCTAACGACCCAGGCGTGCAGGGGATTCTTAACTCCAGAGCGGACGCCGCCTGCTTTGTCGCCAAGACTTGGGACCATCAGGTGGCAACGGCGCTGGAAATCTCGTTGGAGGACAACCTCGCCAATCTGCAGGAGACCGTCCTTGCCAGCGTTGCCGCCGGCAAGGAGACGCTGATTGATTGCGAACATTTCTTTGATGGCTTCAAGGCCAATCCGGATTATGCGCTGGCCTGCGTGAAGACCGCGATCGAGGCGGGCGCCCGCTGGGTCGTGTTGTGCGATACCAATGGCGGCACCATGCCCTCCGAGGTGGCGGCGATTGTTGGCCAGGTGCTGGCCGTTGCGCCGGGCAGCAAGCTGGGCATTCATGCCCATGACGATACCGGCCAGGCTGTCGCCAATACGCTGGCCGCAGTGCAGGCCGGGGTGCGGCAAATCCAGGGGACGCTGAACGGGATCGGGGAACGCTGCGGCAATGCCAACCTCGTGACGTTGATCCCGACTCTAGTGCTGAAGCCGGCTTTCGCGGATAAGTTGGAGACCGGTATCGATGCGGCCCGGCTGGCCCGGATCACCCAGATTTCCCGCGCCTTCGATGACCGGCTCAATCGCGCCCCGGCGCGGCAGGCGCCCTATGTCGGCGCCTCGGCCTTTGCCACCAAGGCTGGCATCCACGCCTCGGCCCTGGCCAAGGACTTTTCCAGCTATGAGCATGTGCCGCCCGAGAGCGTCGGAAATGAGCGCGCCATCATGGTCAGCCAGCAAGCCGGCAAGTCCAACCTGCTGACGGCTTTGGCGCGCCACGACATCGTGTTGGCCAAGGACGATCCGCGCCTCGAATCACTGCTGGCGACGGTCAAGGAGCGCGAGGCGATCGGCTATTCCTATGATGGCGCCGATGCTTCCTTCGCCGTGCTGGCGCGGCGGGTGCTGGGCACACTGCCCGATTTTTTCCAGGTGGAAAGCTATCGGGCCAGCGTCGAGTTGCGCCACAATGCCCGGGGCGAGGAAGCGATCGTCACCGAAGCGGTGGTCAAAATCCGCGTCGAGGACGAGCTGCTGATGTCAGTGGCCGAAGGCAATGGCCCCGTCAATGCTTTGGATTTGGCGCTGCGCAAAGATCTCGGCAAGTATTCGCGCGATATCGAAGATTTGGAGCTGGTTGATTTCAAGGTTCGTATTCTGGACGGCGGCACGGGCGCGGTCACCCGTGTATTGGTCGAAAGCCGCGATGGTACGGGGGAACGCTGGTATACGATCGGCGTTTCGCCCAACATCATTGATGCGTCCTTTGAGGCACTGTATGAATCGATTACATATAAACTGTTGAAGGCCGCGGCGGCACAGGCCACAACAGGAACACCTGTTTAATCGGCGAGGATACGGATGACGTATCCGAGCTTATCGTCCTGGAGGACAAACTGGCCGACACCGCACCGAAACAACCTCTCGCTCTGACACTCGGAGCAGCCGCGGTCACTCTCCTGGTCATTATCGGCGTGCTTGCCGGTCCTTCTGTTGTCAACTGCTTCAACAGCAGTGATGGCATGGGCATGTGCCTGCGGGGCAAGATGGTCGATGTCGGCATTCTGCCGACGCCGGCCGTTGCCATCGCCGAGACTGCGCCGGCTACTCCCGTGCCTGAGACGGCTGCGGTGGCCGAGCCTGAAGTGGCTATCGCGGCACCAGGGCTCGACGTGACGCCTCCGGCCCCGGCCCCCAAGACTGCACCCGATACACTGATCGCTGCGACCTTCGGGCTGCTGCGGGCGGAACCGGACGGCTCGGTGGTCATCGCCGGCAGCGGCACGCCGGGCAGCGAAGTCGAGGTCTATTCCAACGATCAATTGCTGGGCAAGGCCAAGGTTGAATCCAGCGGCGACTGGGTTTTGGTCCCCGATGCACCAATCCCGCCGGGCGGTACCGAGCTGACGCTGGCCGAGGCCGGCAAGCAAGGCCGCGCCGCAGAGTCCTTCGTCGTCGTCGTCAATGACGACAAGAAGACCGAGCCTCTCGTGGTCGCCAGCACGCCGGGTGCCGCCAGCGATATCCTGCAAGGCCTGAAGCGCCCAGCCCCTGGCACGACGACTGCGGTTGCGGCCGCCGAACCAACAGCGCCAACGCCGTCCGTCGATACGGCTATCGCAGCAGCGCCGGATGCTGCGACACCGGCCACCGCCGCTGCGGACACCACGACGCCAACTGAGCCCGTTACGGCGGAAGCTGTGCCGGCAACTGCTGCAGCTACTGAGGCAACCGACCAGGCGGCTGCGGCCGCCGAGCCTACAGCCCCGACCGCCGATGTCGCTGCGACAACGCCAAGCTCCGAGACTCCCGCAACCGCGGCCCCTGTTACAGCCGCCACGCCTGACCTTGCCATCGCGGCGGTTGATCCGACCGTGCCTGCCAAGCCCGTTCCCGATGTCGCTGTGAGCGGCGTATCGCCGACGATAGACGCCATCGAGATCGAGGGCGACAAGTCGTTCTTCGCGGGCGGCGGGCTGGAGGGCGCCGTGATGCGGCTCTATGTCGACGGTAAGTATATTGCCGACGCCACTGTCGCCGATGGCCGCTGGTTGATCGAGGCCGGCAAGGTTTTGATCAAGCCGACCCAACGCATCCGCGTCGACATGCTCAAAGCCGGGACTGCCGACGTGACGGCACGCGCCGAAGTCGATTTCCAGGTCGAGCTGCCAGCCGATAAGCCGACCGCAATCGCGGCCGCCGAACCGGCCAAGCCGACTGTGGTTGTACCAGAAGAAACTGCTCCTGCGTCTGACCTTGCCGAAATTGCCACTCCCTCCACCACACCCACCGCCGACGACAAGGCCGCGCCGACCGAGCTTGCAGCAAATACTGTAGCGCCGTCGGCAACGTCCGAGGATAAGTCTGGCCAGAGCAGTGCGGCGCCGCCAGCGGTCGTTGCCGACGTCAAACCGGCAGAACAGCCGGCTGCAGCGATCGACAATGCGGTCAAACCAGAAGCCGCGGCGACCGCTCCCGTCGAGACTGCCACTGCCGAGACGACGACGCCAACTGTGCCCGCCGAGGCGAGCGAGCCTGCGGTTGCTGCCAGCGAGCCCGCCGTAACGCAGGCTGCGCCCCACCTGCAGACTGCCGAAGCCAAGCCGGCCGTGCCGGTTGCCGAAGGCGACGTGCCCACCATGGTGGCGGTTGCGGTCGGCGATCCCGAGACGGCGCGTTTTGCTTCCGGCAAGGCGATCATTCGCCGGGGCGATAATCTGTGGACCATTGCCCGTCGTGTCTATGGCGCCGGCATCAAGTACACGACGATCTACGAGGCCAATAACGGCCAGATCCGCAATCCGAACCGGATTTATCCCGGCCAGGTCTTCGATCTGCCCGACAACGCCAACTAGCATTTTTGGTGGCGGGCGGCGCCTTCGGGCGCCGTCCGCACCCGTTTGACCTTGCGTCCGGCGGTGCCTTCTTCTATCGTAAAACACCGATCAAAGAAGTGTGCCATGCGCGACGACGACATTGCTTCCATCATGCGGGCGCTGGGCCATCCGGTCCGCCTCAATATCCTGCGCATCCTGGCCACCCAGCAGCAGGGGCAGTGCTGCTGCGCCGATGTCACCGAATCCCTGCCGCTGGCCCAGTCCACCGTCTCCCAGCACATCAAGGTGCTGCTCGATGCCGGGCTGATCGTGCGCCAGCCGCGCGGTACCCGCAATTGCTACATCGTCCAGCATGATCGGCTGCAAGCCCTTGGCGCTGCCTATTCCGGCCTGCTGCATGGCCTGACGGCGACCGACACGGTCCTGGAAGCGGAACCAGCTTAATGGCTATCGACCAGAGCAGGGATAAGAAACCGTCGGTGAGCGCGGACGAAGGTTCGTTGCTGGATACGGTCAAGAACCTTTGGCCCTATATGTGGCCGGAAGGCCGGCCCGACCTCAAGCTGCGGGTGATCCTGGCGATCGGCGCGTTGCTGGTCTCCAAGGTCGCAACGACGCTCATTCCGTTCGCCTATAAGGGCATTATCGACGGTCTCGACGGCACCGCACCCGACAACGCGCTGGTCATGGGCGTAGCCGTGCCGGTGGTGCTGCTGGTGGCCTATGTGCTCGGCAACGTCATCGATGCCGGCTTCCAGCAATTGCGCGATGTGCTGTTCGCCAGCGTTGGCCAGCATGCCGTGCGCAAACTGGCGCTGCAGACCTTCCATCACATGCACCGCCTCTCGCTGCGCTTCCATCTGGCGCGGCGCACCGGCGGGCTGAGCCGGGTTATCGAGCGCGGCACCAAGGGCATCGAAACCATCGTGCGGTTCACGATGCTCAATATTGCACCGACGATTGTCGAGTTCATCATCACGGCGGTGATCTTCATCACCATGTTCGGCGTCACCTATCTGGGTGTGCTGATCGTGACGATCTGGCTGTATCTGCATTTCACCATCAAGGCCTCGAACTGGCGCATCGGCATTCGCCGCGACATGAACGCCAGCGATACCGACGCTAATTCCAAGGCCATCGACAGCCTGCTGAACTTCGAGACGGTGAAGTATTTCGCCAACGAGAAGATGGAAGCCGAGCGCTTCGACAAGGCCATGGCCGGTTACGAGCGGTCGGCGATCCGCATCTGGACCTCGCTGGGTTTCCTGAACTTCGGCCAGGCGGTGATCTTTTATGCCGGTTTCCTGATCATCGGCGTGATGGCCGTTCTCGGCGTGCTCAGCAAGACGCTGACGCTGGGCGACTTCGTGCTGCTCAACACTTTTTTGATGCAGATTTATCGGCCGCTCAACTTCATCGGCTTCGTCTATCGCGAACTGCGTCAGGGCCTGACCGATATCGAGGAGATGTTCAAGCTGCTCGACCAGAAGCCCGAGATTACCGACAAGACGGGCGCCAAGCCGCTGGCGGTCACGGGACCCGTCATCCGCTTTGACAACGTGCATTTCCACTATGACCCGGATCGGCCGATCCTCAAGGGCGTCAGCTTCGAAGTGCCGGCCGGCAAGACCGTCGCCATCGTGGGGCCGACCGGGGCCGGCAAGTCGACGATTTCGCGGCTGCTCTATCGGTTTTACGATGTGACCGAAGGCTCGATCACCATCGACGGGCAGGACCTGCGCGACATCACCCAGGAAAGCCTGCGCGCCGCCATCGGCATGGTGCCGCAGGATACGGTGCTGTTCAATGATAGCATCGGCTACAACATCGAATATGGCCGCCCCGGCGCCACGCCTGAAGAGATGCGCAATGCTGCCGCCATGGCCCAGGTCGGGCCGTTCATCGAGACGCTGCCCAAGGGCTATGACACCCCGGTTGGCGAACGCGGCCTCAAGCTGTCGGGCGGCGAGAAGCAGCGCGTGGCGATTGCCCGCACGATCCTCAAGGCGCCGGCGATCCTGATCCTGGATGAGGCGACCTCGGCGCTCGATACCAAGACCGAGCGCGATATCCAGTCGGCCCTCGATATCGTCTCGGCCAATCGGACGACCGTGGTCATCGCGCACCGGCTGTCGACCGTCATCAATGCCGATGAAATCCTGGTGCTGCGCGACGGTCTGGTGGCCGAACGCGGCAACCACATCGTGCTGCTGCAGAAGGCCGGCCTCTACGCCCAGATGTGGGATCGCCAGCGCGAGGCCACCGAGGCCGAGGAGCAATTGCTGCGCACGGCCAACGACCCCGATGGTTTCGTCAAGCGCGGGCTGCCGGCGGCGGAGTAGGGGCGCCCCGCGCGGCAACTTTCGGGCGGTCGCGTGCCATCGGCCATGGGATGATGTTCTCCTCTGATCGGTTTCTCCGCAGGCGGGACGTGTCAAAGCGCCATGCGGCTGGGCTGCCCACGGTTTTGCGAAGACTGCGGCATGCGGCGAGACGTGCCTCATGGGTTTGGTAGTAAGCGAGACACGTCTCGCCGCATGCGATGGGTTTTCTGGCCGCTCGAACGTGGCCTCCACTGTTTCAGGAGACGAACGTCGCGCTGGCCCAGGGATCGCGCGACCGCATTCCCCTCCCACCAAACTCCCCACGGCCGTTCGTCGCGAACCCGCAGCCATTGTGGAGATATC
>NZ_JAQGJV010000046.1 GCF_028290435.1 Devosia sp.
ACGATGATCTACGTCACCCACGACCAGGTCGAAGCCATGACCATGGCCGACCGCATCGTGGTGCTCAATGCCGGCAATGTCGAACAGTTCGGCAGCCCGCTCGATCTCTACAACAAGCCCGCCAACCCCTTTGTCGCCGGCTTCATCGGCTCACCCAAGATGAACTTCGTCGAAGGCGCCGAAGCCGCCAAGCACCAGGCCCATTCCATTGGCGTGCGCCCGGAACATTTCGCCCTCAGCCGCACGCCGACACCCGGCGCATGGAAGGGCACGGTGGCCGTTGCCGAACTGCTCGGCTCCGACACGTTCCTGCACGTCAATGTCGACAACTTTGGCCTGTTCACCGTCCGCACCGGGGGCGAGGATACCTACAAGCACGGCGACGACGTCTACCTGACGCCCGAGCCGACCCGCATCTACAAGTTCGGGCCGGACGGCAAAGCCCTTTAAGGGTCAGACTAAGGACTAAAAATATGACCACCAAGCTCTCCGCCGCCACGCTCGACGCCGTCTCAAAAACGGCCTCAGTCCCGCAATACGACCGGAGCAGCCTGACCGCCGGCATCGTCCATTTCGGCGTCGGCAATTTTCACCGCGCCCATCAGGCCGTCTATCTGGACGACCTGTTCGCCACCGGCAGCGACCATGACTGGGCCCTCGTCGGTGCCGGCGTGCGCGAGGCCGACGAGGCCATGCGGCAGAAACTGCTGGCGCAGGACCTGCTCACCACCGTGGTCGAGCAGGAAGCCGAACACAGCACCGCCCGCGTCACCGGCGGCATGATCGATTATCTCCAGCCCGGCGATAGCGCTGCGGTGATTGCCAAATTGAGCGACCCCGCCATCCGCATCGTCTCGCTGACCATCACCGAGGGCGGCTATTACATCGACCCGGCGAGCCAGAAGTTCGACCCCAAGCATCCCGACATCGCCTATGACGCCGCCCATAGCCATGCGCCCAAGACCGCGTTCGGCCTCATCCTCGCCGGCCTGCTCGCCCGGCGCTCCGCGGGCATCGAACCCTTTACCGTGATGAGTTGCGACAATATCCCGGGCAATGGCCACGTCACCGAAAACGCCGTGATCGGGCTGGCCCGCCTGCTCGATCCCGAGCTCGCCTCCTGGGTCAAGGACAACGTCGCCTTCCCCAACGGCATGGTGGACCGCATCACCCCCGCCACCTCGGACCGCGAACGCGACCTCCTCGCGCAGAATTTCGGCATCGAGGACAACTGGCCGGTTTTCTGCGAAAGCTTCCGCCAATGGGTGCTGGAAGACAAATTCCCCGCCGGCCGCCCGGCGCTGGAAAAAGTCGGCGTGCAGTTCGTCGCCGACGTGGCGCCCTACGAGCACATGAAAATCCGCATCCTCAATGGCGGCCACGCCACCATCGCCTATCCGGCCGGCCTGATGGATATCCATTTCGTCCACGAGGCGATGGAAAACACCCTCGTCGCCGCCTTCCTCAAGAAGGTCGAAAACGACGAAATCATCCCCGTCGTGCCGCCGGTGCCCGATACAAATCTGAACGACTACTTCGCTCTTTGCGAACGCCGCTTCGGCAATCCCAAGATCGGCGACACCGTCCGCCGCCTGGCGCTCGACGGCTCCAACCGCCAACCCAAATTCATCATCCCGTCGGCAGCGGATCGCGTTGCGGCAGGCCAATCAGTCACCGGCCTGGCTTTGGTGTCGGCGCTGTGGTGCCGCTATTGCTATGGCACGACCGATACAGGCGTCGTGATCGAACCGAACGATCCAAGCTGGGACCGCCTGACCGCGCAAGCCAAGCTGGCGAAAGCCGACCCTAAGGCCTGGCTGGCCATGACGGACATTTACGGTGAGTTGGCAGGGAACGCGACCTTTGTCGCGGCGTTCGACCATGCGCTGACGACGCTGTGGTCGGTTGGGACCAACGCGACGCTGGAACGCTATCTGGCCAATTCCTTGTGACTGGCACTGCCTCGACCGCAAGCTCGATCCGTCCCCTCCCCCTTGAGGGGAGGGCTAGGGTGGGGGAAAGCATCAGCAAGAGTGGCGCCGACCTCCTCCACTCCTGCAGAACGCTCCCCCCACCCCTAACCCCTCCCCTCAAGGGGGAGGGGAATGCGTTCCGCGTTCCATGACCATCGACCTCATCATCTTCGACTGCGACGGCGTGCTGGTCGATAGCGAACCGCTCGCCATGCGCGTGCTCGTCGCCGCCATCGCCGCCCAGGGCATCACCATCAGCACCGAAACCGCCTATCGCGATTTCCTTGGCCGCTCGCTCGCCTCGATCTCCACCAGCCTGCTCGATTCCCACGGCGCCCCGCTCGGCCCCGCCGCCCTCGCCAGCATGCGCGGCGATCTTTACGCGCTCTATCGCCGCGAACTCCGCCCCAACCCCGGTCTGCCCGCAATCCTCGGCAAGCTCAAAATCCCGTTCTGCGTCGCCTCCTCGTCCGAACTCGAACGCATCCGCCTCAGCCTCGAGCTGACGGGGCTCCTCCCCTGGTTCGAGTCCAATATTTTCTCCGCCAGCATGGTGGAAAACGGCAAGCCGGCGCCCGACCTGTTCCTCCACGCCGCCCGCCAGATGGGCGTCGCCCCTGCCAATTGCCTCGTCATCGAAGACAGCCCCGCCGGCATCATGGCCGCCCGCAATGCCGGCATGGCGGTGTTCGGCTATACCGGCGGCAGCCATGTCGCCCCGGCCGGATTGCGCGCGGCCATCGCCGCCCTCCGCCCCGACGCGATTTTCGACGATATGCATGCCCTGCCCGATCGGCTAAGCTCGCTGCGAACCGAGAAGAAGGCGCGATAGCGTTGAAGCAAAGCCTCCTGGTGGCAGTGGATGTGGGCACGGGGAGTGCCCGAGCCGGAGTGTTGACGCCCCAAGGCGCGCTGCTCGGCCGCGCCGAAATGCCCATCGCCATGAACCGCACCGATGCGAATCATGCCGAGCACGATAGCGAGGATATCTGGTCCGCCGTCTGCGCCGCAGTGCGCGAGGCAATAGCGCTGGCCAAGGCCGATCCCGCCGATGTCGTCGGCCTCAGTTTCGACGCCACCTGCTCGCTCGTCGTCCGTGACGCCAATGGCGCGCCGCTGACCGTTTCGACCAATGGCCTTGCCCGCTGGGACACCATTGTCTGGCTCGACCACCGCGCTCTCGCCGAAGCGGAGGAATGCACCGCCACCGGCCATGAAGTGCTCAAATATGCCGGCGGCGTCATGTCCCCGGAAATGGAAGTGCCCAAGCTGATGTGGCTCAAGCGCCATATGCCAGATACCTGGGCGCGCGCCGGGCAAATCTTCGACCTCGCCGATTTCCTCTCCTGGAAAGCCACCGGCTCGCTCGCCCGCAGCCAATCGACGCTGGTGTGCAAATGGACCTATCTCGGCCACGTCGCCGCCCCCTGGCGCCGCGATTTCCTCGCCACTGTCGGCCTCGAGGACCTGTTCGAGCACGCCGCCCTGCCCGAAGCCGCCAGCGAAGTTGGCGCCGATCTCGGTCCGCTGACCGCCGATGCTGCCGCCCAACTCGGCCTCACCACCGCCTGCCATGTCGGCGCCGGCCTGATCGATGCGCATGCCGGAGCCTTAGGCGTACTCGGCACCTTCGCCGGCGACGTCGATACCATCGACCGCCACCTCGCCTTGATCGCCGGCACCTCAAGCTGCGTCATGGCGCTTTCGGCTGAGGACCGCCCAACGCCTGGCGTGTGGGGGCCATATTTCGGCGCCGTCCTGCCCGGCGTCTGGCTCAACGAGGGGGGCCAATCGGCCACCGGCGCGCTGCTCGATCACATCATCAAATGGCATGGTGCCGGCGGCGAACCTGTCCCGGCCATGCATCGCCGTATCGCCGCGCGCATCATGGAACTGCGCGCGATCGAGGGGCAAAACTTCGCCCTCCGCCTCCACGTCCTGCCCGATTTCCACGGTAATCGCTCGCCGCTCGGCGATCCGCATGCGCTGGGCGTCATTTCCGGCCTGACGCTGGACAGCGATTTTGACTCGCTCTGCCGTCTTTATTGGCGCACCGCCGTCGCCATCGCCCTCGGCGTCCGTCACATCCTCGAAACCCTCAACACGCGTGGCTACGCCATCGACACGCTGCACGTCACCGGCGGCCACACCAAGAACCCGCTGCTGATGGAGCTCTATGCCGACGCCACCGGCTGCACCGTGGTCGAGCCCGCCGCCCAAGACGCGACACTGCTCGGCATGGCCATGGTCGCCGCCACCGCCGCCGGGCTTTATCCCAGCCTCGACCAGGCCTGTATGGCCATGCACCAGGGCGGCACCGAGCGGAATCCCGACCCCTCCGCCCGCCCCCGCTTCGACAAGGACTACGCCATTTTCCTCGAAATGCTGCGCCAGCGCCAAATCATCGATGCGATGAGCTGACGCAACCCACCTCACCATTCATCCCGCCTATCCCTGTCGGCCAACACGCGCTAAGGTTTGACCGGGAAGTCAAATTTCGTGGCACTTGAAGCGAGCGACGCGAACGCATGTCGATCAAAGCCGCCGTCTATCATCTGACGCATTACAAATATGATCGCCCGGTCGTCCTGCAGCCGCAGATCATCCGGCTCCAGCCCGCCCCGCACAGCAAGACCAAGGTTCTGAGCTATTCCCTCCGGGTCTCGCCGAGCAATCACTTCGTCAATGTGCAGCAGGACCCCTATGGCAATTTCCTGACGCGCTTCGTCTTTCCCGAGCCGGTCACCGAGCTCAAGATCGAAGTCGATCTCGTCGCCGACATGACGGTCTACAATCCCTTCGATTTCTTCGTGGAAGAGAGCGCCGAAATCTGGCCGTTCCAGTATCCCGAGGATATCCGCGCCGATCTGTCCATCTATATGCAGCCCGAACCGGTCGGCCCGCTGCTGCAGCAATTCCTCAATGGCATCGACAAGACGCCGATGAACACGGTGAACTTCGTTACCGCCATCAATGCCTCGATCCAGCAGCACATCGCCTATATCGTGCGCATGGAAACCGGCGTCTGGACGCCCGAGGAAACGCTGGGCAATGCGCGCGGCTCCTGCCGCGATTCGAGCTGGCTGCTGGTGCAGGCTTTGCGCAATCTCGGCCTCGCCGCCCGCTTCGTCTCCGGCTACCTGATCCAGCTCAAGCCCGATCTGGTCTCGCTCGATGGCCCCGCCGGCACCGATCACGATTTCACCGACCTGCACGCCTGGTGCGAAGTCTACCTCCCCGGCGCCGGCTGGGTCGGCCTCGATCCCACCTCGGGGCTCCTCACAGGCGAAAGCCACGTCCCGCTCGCCGCCACCCCGCATTACAGGAACGCCGCCCCGATTTCGGGTTTCGCTAGTTACGCTGAAGTCGATTTCGCCTTCGACATGACCGTCACCCGCGTCGCCGAGCATCCGCGCATCACCAAGCCCTTCTCCGATGCCGCCTGGGATGAACTCAACGCGCTTGGCCATCAGGTCGACAAGGTGCTCGAAGAAAACGACGTCCGCCTCACCATGGGCGGCGAGCCGACCTTCGTCTCCATCGACGATTTCGAAGCCGACGAGTGGAACACCGGCGCCGTCGGCCCCACCAAGCGCGCGCTGGCCGATGACCTGATCCGCCGCCTGCGTACCCGCTTTGCCCCCACCGGCCTGCTGCATTACGGCCAGGGCAAATGGTATCCCGGCGAAACCCTGCCGCGCTGGACCTTCTCGCTCTATTGGCGCGTCGATGGCAAGCCGGTGTGGAAAGACGAGGCTCTCGTCGCCCGCGAAGGCGTCAAGACCGAAGCGACCCACGAGGATGCCAAGAAGTTCCTCGACGCCTTCGCGCACAATCTGGGCTTGACCGGCGAGACCATCGACGAGGCCTATGAGGACCCGGGCGAGTGGCTGCTCAAGGAAGCCAACCTCCCGGCCAATGTCGATCCGGCCAATTCCGAATTGGCCGATCCCGAGGCGCGTTCGCGCATCGCAAAAGTGTTCGAGCGCGGACTGACCAACCCCACCGGCTACGTACTGCCGGTGCAGCGCTGGAACGCACAGGCGTCGAGCCCGTGGCTGACCGAAAAGTGGAAAACGCGGCGCGGCAAGCTGTTCCTGGCGCCTGGCGACTCCCCGGCCGGCTACCGCCTGCCGCTGAGTTCGCTCAAGCATCTCAAACCCACCGATTACCCGCATGTCGTGCAGCAGGATCCCGGCGAGGCGCGCGGCACCCTGCCCGAACCCGACGAAATCCTACGCCGCAATACCGGCGGGCTGGCCGTCGATCCACGCACGCAGACCACCTCGTCGTTCACCGCCGCCACCGAGCAGCAGGATCGCACCGAGCAGGAAATCAGCGAGATCGAAGGTCAGGTCCGCACGGCGGTCACCGCCGAAGTGCGCGATCACCGCATCTGCGTCTTCCTGCCCCCGGTGGAGAAGCTCGAGGACTATCTCGAACTCGTCGCTGCCACCGAGGCCGCGGCCAAAGCGGTAGGCTTCCCGGTGCATCTGGAAGGCTATGCGCCGCCGCACGATCCGCGCCTCAACGTCATTCGCGTCGCCCCCGATCCGGGCGTGATCGAGGTCAATATCCACCCGGCCTCGAACTGGGACGATTGCGTCGCCACGACCACGGCGATCTATGAGGAGGCGCGCCAGTCGCGCCTCGGCGCCGACAAGTTCATGATCGACGGGCGTCACACCGGGACCGGCGGCGGCAACCATGTCGTGGTCGGCGGCGCCACGCCGAACGACTCCCCGTTCCTCCGCCGCCCCGACATGCTCAAGTCCTTGGTGCTGCATTGGCAGCGTCATCCGGCGATGAGCTACATGTTCTCCGGCCTATTCATCGGCCCCACCAGCCAGGCGCCGCGTTTCGACGAGGCCCGGCACGACAGCCTTTACGAGCTCGAAATCGCCATCGCCCAGGTGCCGCATCCTGCTTCCGGCCAGCCGGCGCCGCGGCCATGGCTGGTCGATCGCCTGTTCCGCAACCTGTTAGCCGATGTCACCGGCAATACCCATCGCTCGGAAATCTGCATCGACAAGCTCTATTCCCCCGATGGCCCCACCGGCCGGCTCGGCCTCGTCGAATTCCGCGGCTTCGAAATGCCCCCCAATGCCCGCATGGCGCTGGCCCAGCAGGTACTGGTTCGCGCCCTCATCGCCCGCTACTGGACGGACCCGATCGACGGCAATTTCGTGCGCTGGGGCACCACGCTGCATGATCGCTTCATGCTGCCGCATTACGTCTGGGCTGACTTTCTCGATATCCTGGCCGATCTCGACAGCCACGGCTTCAAGCTCGATCCCGCCTGGTTCGCCGCCCAGCTCGAATTCCGCTTCCCGTTCTGCGGCGAGGTCGAATACGAGGGCGTCCGCCTCGAACTGCGCCAGGCGCTCGAGCCGTGGCACGTCATGGGCGAACAGGGCGCCATCGGCGGCACCGTCCGGTTCGTGGACTCGTCGGTCGAACGCCTGCAGGTCAAACTCGAAGGCATCAACCCCGAGCGCTATGCCGTCACCTGCAACCAGCGCCCGGTGCCGCTGCGACAGACCGACACCGCCGGCACCGCCATTGCCGGCGTGCGCTATAAGGCGTGGCAACCCGCCTCCGGAATGCATCCGGAACTGCCGGTCAACACGCCGCTGGTGTTCGATATCTACGACAAATGGAGCCAACGCCCGGTCGGCGGTTGCGTCTATCACGTCGCCCATCCGGGCGGGCGCAGTTACGATACCTTCCCTGTCAACGGCAATGAGGCCGAGGCCCGCCGTCTCGCACGCTTCGTGCCGCAGAACTACACCGGCGGCGGTTTCGTCCTGCACGATGAAAAGCCTGCGGATGAATTCCCGCTGACGCTTGACCTGCGCCGTCCGCCCAGATGATTTGACCGCGATGGAAACACGACAGCAAAAGCCGCGCGGTAAGCCTCCGGCCGGTCCCAGCATTATCGCTGATTACCGGCTGCAGCCCGGCATACCCGACGAAATGATCGACCCGGCCGGCAATATCCGTCCGGGCTGGGCCGCTTTGATGTCGGCCTTCGACGATCTCGGCCCCACAGAGTTGGCTGCCCGCTTCGAGCGCGCCGATCAATATCTGCGCGATGCCGGCGTGTTCTACCGCAAATATGATGGCGCCGCCGGCAAGGAACGCTCCTGGCCGCTGGCGCACATCCCGCTGCTGATCGACGAGACGGACTGGACCCGGATCAGCCATGGCCTGATCGAGCGCGCCGAACTGCTCGAGCAGATCGTCGCGGATATCTATACCGACAACACGCTGGTGCAGCGCGGCCTGCTGCCGCCCGACCTTGTGGCCCGCAATGGCGAATTCCTCCGCCCCCTGGTCGGCGTCAAACCCGCCTCCGGCCATTTCCTGCACTTCTGCGCTTTTGAACTCGGCCGCGGGCCCGACGGCAATTGGTGGGTGTTGGGCGACCGCACCCAAGCCCCGTCCGGCGCCGGTTTCGCCATCGAAAACCGCGTCGCCACCACGCGCGCGCTCAGCGAAATCTATGCCGATATGAACGTGCATCGCCTCGCCGGCTTCTTCCGCACCTTCCGCGATACGTTGTTCGAACAAGGCCGTCGCGATGGCGGGCGGGTCGGCATTCTCACCCCCGGCCAGCTCAACGAAACCTATTTCGAGCACGCCTATATCGCCCGCTATCTCGGGCTGATGCTGCTCGAGGGCGAGGACATCACCGTCGAAGACGGCAAGGTCATGGTGCGCACCGTCGCCGGCCTCAAGCCGGTCAGCGTGCTGTGGCGCCGCGTCGATGCCTCGTTCACCGACCCGCTCGAATTGCGCTATGACAGCCGCATCGGCACGCCCGGCATGGTCGAGGCACTGCGCCAGGGCTCGATCTCGATGATCAACGCTTTGGGCACGGGAATTCTCGAGACCCGGGCGCTCGCCGCCTTCCTGCCGCGCCTGTCCAAGGCCATTGCCAGCAAGCCGCTGGACCTGCCGGAAATCGCCACCTGGTGGTGCGGCCAGCCGGCCGAACGCGACTACGTCATCGACAATTTCGACAAGCTGATGATCGGCCCCGCCTTCGCCACCACGCTCCCCTTCGACGATCCGCGCGGCACCGCCTTGGGCTCCTCGATGACGCCTGAACAAAAGGCCGACCTCATCGCGCGCATCCGTGCCAATGGCGCCGATTACGTCGGCCAGGAACAGGTGCAGCTTTCTACCGCCCCGGTCTATGTCGAGGGCAAGCTGCAGCCGCGACCGATCACGCTGCGTGTCTATGCCGCCCGCACCGACAAGGGCTGGACCATCATGCCCGGCGGCTTCGCCCGCGTCGGCTCGTCGCCCGATACCACCGCCATCGCCATGCAGCGCGGCGGTCATGCGGCCGACGTCTGGGTGCTGTCATCCAAGCCGGTCGAGCGCGTGTCGCTGCTGCCGCAAGATGGCCAGAAGCTGGTCCGCAACTCCCCCGGCAGCCTGCCCAGCCGCGCCGCCGATAACCTGATCTGGCTCGGCCGTTACGCCGAACGCTGCGAGGCCACGGTGCGCATTCTGCGCGCCTACAATGCACGGCTGGCCGAACTGTCCAAGTCCGATCTGCCGATCCTGACCCACGCGCGGGCATTTCTCGAAACCATTGATGTCGACGCTACTGATGCGCTGCCGCAGGGCCTGCTGTCCTCCATCGACAGTGCCGTGCACAGCGCCAGCCAGATTCGCGACCGCTTCTCGCCTGATGGCTGGCTCGCCCTCGCCGACCTGCAAAAAAGCGCCCAGCGCTTCGCCGCCCGCGTGCAGCCAGGCGATGATGCCACCCGCGCCATGACCGTGATCCTGCGCAAGCTGGCGGGCTTCTCGGGTCTCGTGCATGAAAACATGTACCGCTTCGCCGGCTGGCGCTTCCTCGAACTGGGCCGCCGGCTGGAGCGCGCTATCCAGATCGCCCGCATCACCGCCTGGCTGACCGGGAAGGACGCGCCTGACGGCTCGCTCGAAATGCTGCTCGAAATCGGCGACAGCGTCATGTCGCACCGACGCCGCTATTCGGTGAGCGCCGGCACGCAAAGCGCCGTTGACCTCTTGGTCCTCGATCCGCTCAATCCGCGCTCGGTGCTGTTCCAGCTCACCGAATTGCGCGCCCAGATCGAAATCCTGCCCGGCGGCGTCGATGACGGCCAGCTTTCCCCTGCCGCCAAGGCGGCGTTGCAATTGCACACCGACCTCGTCATCGCCGAACCCGCCGACATGACCCCCGAACGCCTCGAAAAGCTGGCCGCCGATATCGGCATGCTGTCCAGCCTCGTGGCGGCGGCGTATTTCGTGTGACCGGCATGCTCTACGATGTCAAACTCGACCTGCACTACGATTACGACGCCACCGTCCAGGGTGGCCGCCACCTGATCCGGGTCGCGCCGATCAGCATTCCGGGCGTGCAGCGCGTCGTCGCCGCAGGTCTATCGTTCGAGCCACGGCCAGATCGCAAAAGCCATTTCACCGATTTCTTCGGCAATTCGGTCACCACCATCGCCTATGACGGACCACACGACACGCTCGATGTGCGGCTCTCCGCCCGCGTCCAGGTCGAGGACATTCATCCCCCCGCCGACCTGTCGCCCACCCTGCCCAGTCTCGCCGCGGAAATCGCCCGCTTCTGGTCGGTGGCGCCCGATAGCCCCCATCATTTCCTCGCCAGTTCCCCTCGCGTGCAGCTCGTGCCGGCCATCACCGACTATGCCCGCGACGTGGTGGACAGCGCCGCCTCCGTACAGTCCGCCGCGCTGGCGCTCTGCATGGCCATCCATCGCGATTTTACCTACGATCCCAAGGCCACCGACGTCGCCACCAAGCCAGCCGAAGCCTTCGCGCTGCGCAAGGGCGTGTGCCAGGATTTCGCCCATATCATGATCGCCGGTCTGCGCGGCGTCGGCATTCCGGCAGGCTACGTCTCGGGATTTTTGCGCACCATTCCGCCCCCCGGCAAGGCGCGGCTGGAAGGCGCCGATGCCATGCATGCCTGGGCCCGGGTCTGGTGCGGCCAGCATGCCGGCTGGATCGAGTTCGATCCCACCAATGCCATGATCGCCGGCCCCGATCATATCTGCATCGGCCATGGCCGCGACTATGGCGACATCTCGCCCATCGTCGGCGTGCTGCGTACCCATGGCGGCCACGAAACCACCCAATCGGTGGACGTCATCCGGGTCGAATAATCCCTTACACACTAGTAATGGAACCAAAATCGCGCATTGCCCGTTCATTGGGCAAGCGCAACAACGCGCTCCAAAGTTCAAACAATCCCACCCAATATTTGGCTGGTGATGAGTTGCGGAGGCCGACATGACCCATATGGAAATCAAGGCAATCGAAGACGCCGGTCGCAGCTCGATGGTTTGGTCCACCGAAGGCTATGATGGGCAGACCCATTACGCCGACGTGTTCAAGGCTCTGGCGCCCGCGCTGTTCATTCTTGCCGCCGCCGCAGCCCTCATGTTGTTTGTTCTGTAAGCGTCAGCGTCCGGAACCTTAGCGTCAACCGTAAAGGAGTGTTCCAATGACTTTAGGCACCATTCTCATCATCATCCTGATCCTGCTGTTGATCGGCGCACTGCCCAATTGGGGCTATTCGCGCGGCTTCGGTTACTTCCCCTCCGGCATTCTCGGCGTCGTCCTGGTTGTGATCCTCATCCTCGTCTTGATGGGACGCATCTAACGCCGAACCACAAACGGGCACCCGGCTTCGGCCGGCTTCTACCGCAAGGTAGATCGTGCCCTGCGGGCCAAGGTCGCCCCACCTTCCGCCCGCCCCATGACGCCTCGATGCGCTCCCCCAGCGTATCGGGGCGTCTCTTTTTGCCGGCCCAAGGAACCCCCCGCTGTTCGCAGCGTTAAACTCGCAACTCATGGAGCGTCCTAATGTCCACAACACCCGATCTCGCCCCCAACCGCACTCCCGCCGCCGCGGCTCGCCGCACGGCCAACCGGGCCCGCAGCTCCGTCAAGGAAGCTCAGCTTGAGGACCAGATTTCCCAGTTGCAGGCTGACCTCAAGGGCATTGCCTCCACGCTCGCCAAGCTGACCAATTCCAAGGTTTCCGAAGTGCGCGATGTCGCCACCAGCGAAGCCCGCCATTTGCAGCGCCAGGGCCAGAACGTCATCGAGGACGTGCAGGACCAGGCCGGCGCGCTTGAGCAGCAGCTCAAGGACACCATCCGCGAAAAGCCCCTGACTGCCGTCGCCAGCGCCATCGGCATTGGCTTCGTGCTCGCTTTGCTGTCGCGCCGCTGATCGCCATGAACCTGCTGGTTCCCATCGCTGCACTCCTCGGCTTTGAAGTCGAGGAGATCACCGATCGTCTTAAAGCCCTGGCGATCGCCAATGCGGTGATCGCCCTGTTCGGGCTGTTGACGCTGGTCTTCCTGCTGGTCGCCGGGTTTTTGGCGCTCGCGGCCCAGCTAGGCCCAATCTATGCGGCATTAATCTTTGCCGGCGTGTTCTTCGTCATCACGGCGGGGATCGTGATCGGCATGCAGATTTCCGAAAATTCCCGTAAACGCCGCGTCGCCGAAAAACGCCGCTCCAGCGATACCAGCGCCTTCGTCACTACTGCCGCGCTGGCCGCCCTGCCCGTGCTGCTGAAGTCGCCTCTCATCCGCAATGTCGGCCTGCCCCTAGCGGCAGTCGTCGCCGCCGCGATGTTCATCGGCAAGTCGCGGGACGATAAGACGGACGATTGAGCGGTCGCGTTCAATTAAAGCACCCTCATCCGACGCTGCGCGCCACCTTCTCCCCGACGGGGAGAACAATAGGAGGACGATGCGCTCTCAAGGTTCCTCTCCACGTCGGGGAGAAGGTGGCCGGGTGAGGGTGTCTGCCCAGCTCAGCGCGTGAAGCGGTTCACCCCTCATATAACGGCAGTGGTATCCAGATATCCGCCGCCACACCTTGCGGCTCAAACCTCAGCTTGACCTCGCTGTCGAGCACCTTGGCCAGGCTCCGCTCGATCAGCCGCACGCCCAGGCCAGCTTCGCTCGGCGCCTCCACCTGTGGCCCGCCGGTTTCGCGCCAATGCATCGACAGCCCGCGCACCGGCGCGTTGAGCACTTCCCAATAGATGGCGACAACGCCGTTGCTGCCCGACCAGGCGCCATAGCGGTGCGCATTCGTGGTCAATTCATGCAGGATCAACCCCAGCCCCAGCGCATGGTCAGCCGGCAGTGTCACGTCCTCGCCATTCACCTCGGCTCGGTCGGGCTCGCGCAGGAAATCCGCGCCCAGTTGCGAGCTCAGCACTTCGTAAAGCTGCACACCGGACCAGTCGCGATCGGCGAGCAGCACATGTGCGTCCGAAATCGTCCGCAGCCGGCCGGAAAATGCCTCGATGAACTGCTTGGGGTCGGGATTTTTCTTGATGGTCTGGCGTGCCACTGACTGGATCATCGCCAGCGTATTCTTGACCCGGTGATTAAGCTCGCGCAGCAGCAGCCGCGTCTGTTCGGCGCTCTGCTTGCTCTCGGAAATATCCAGGCTCGCCCCCATCATGATGAGCGGCTGGCCCTCGGCATCGCGTTGATAGACCCGGCCACGCATGGTCAGCCAGCGGCCGTTCTTTCCCACCCGCGCTTCCGCATTATAGTCCAGCCCGTCGGCGAAGCTGGCGGCGATGGCTTCTTCCACCAGCGGACGGTCGCGTGCGTCATGGGCATCCAGGATTTGCTCGACATGGATCGAGCCGACTTCGGGCAGTTCATACATGCGCCGGAAGGTGTCGTTGCACGACACTTCCCCGGTGCGAACATCCCACACCCAACTGCCGACCTTGCCGGCTTCCAGCGTCAGCGCGTGGCGCCATTCTTCCTTGATCAGCGCCGCCGCTGTGCGCGCCCGCACCCGCGCCTCGTCCTTGAGCGAAAACAACGTCGACGCCACTTCCGCCATGTCGATCAATTGCGCAATCAAATCGGGGTCGACGCTCTCGCGCGGCCTGGTGCCCAAGACGCAGAGGGTGCCGATGCGCTGCCCCCGCACCGTAACCGGCGCTCCGGCATAAAACCGCACGTTTGGCCAGCCGACCACAAAGGGATTGTGCTTGAAGCGCTCATCCTGGGCCATGTCGAGCACGATCAGATGGTCACGATCTATCGCCGCGATAGTGTGGGCGCAGAATGAAACCTCTGTCGGCGTCTCGGCCAGGCCATCGACGCCGAAGCAGGAACGGAACCACTGGCGATCGACATCAATTAGGGTCACCTGGGCAAATTCGGTTCCAAACAGCCGCGCCGCAATGCGCGTCAAACGGTCAAAATCCGGATCTGGTTCGGAATCCATGACTTCCAGCGCCGCAAGCACATCGCGCCGCGCTGGGTCATCCACAACCTTTTGGACATCGTCCGAAAGGGGGGTTATCTGATCAATCACTTGTCGTCCTGAAGCTAACGCGCCCACCCGGCTGGAGACTCACAAAAACACCATCGGCACACGCGCAAACGCCGCATGTCGGACAAGGTTGCAAAAATTTTGAATTATTTCGTTACAACGGAACTTTGAGCCATCTCTGCCGCCCGGGGCAGCACCACCTTGAGCGCCTGCGGATGCACCTTGAGCGTGACCGAACGGTCGAGCCGGATCAGCTCCCCGTCGATCACCGCCATGGCGCCGCGCTTGCGATTGGGGAAGTGCAGCGTAACCTCCGCCACCTCCTCCTCCGACACCACCGGGCTCGCCCGCCAGGTGCCGAGAAAGAGATCGACCGCCAGTTTCAGCAGCGCCGGAGTGGACAATGGCGCCGCCACATAAACGCCGAGCACCGCTCCGTCGAGCCGGTCCGCATGCAAAACGCGCCCGCTGCCCAACGGATTGTTGCTGACCGCGATACCCGCCACCCGGCGCGTGTCGACGCCATTCTCGGTGTGGATTTCCGCGCTGAATTCGGGCGGATTGATCGCCGCGGCACCGATCGCCCGCAGGCTCGCCAACATTTTGCCGATACGGCTGCCATAAGTCATGCCTTCGCGAATGCGCACCAGCCGCGCATGCACGCCGACACCGAACTGGTGCACGAACGGCCGGTCATTGGCGCTGGCAATGTCCACCGCACCGATCTCGCCGCTGGCAATCGCCTCCAGCGCTTCGGGCAGCGTCAGCGGCATGCCCAGCGCCCGCGCAAACAGGTTCATCGTGCCCGCCGGCAACACGCCTAGCGGCACGCCCGACGCAAAGGAAATCGCCGCGGCCGTCGAAATCGTGCCGTCCCCGCCACCCGCCAGCAAGGCGTCTATGCCCTCGATTTGCGCCGCCGCCCGCAATGCCGCTTCCACCCGCTTGCCCTTGACCAGGCGGCAATCCAGCTCGTGCCCGTGCTGCGCAAAAATCGCCTTGGCCTGCACGCAGAAGGCATCGAGATCCATGGTCCGGAGCGTGCCGCCATCGCGGTTGAGGATGGCTACAAAACGCAATGGGCAAGTCTCCAGGTCAGGCTGATGGCGTCTCGGAAGCTGTCTTGCCGGCGCCCTCGAGATTGGGCAGTGGCACCGTCACCGTCAAGCCGCCCGTTGCACCGCGCTCGTAAATCGGTACGCCGCCAAACTGTTGCGCCAGTTGCTTGATGATCACCGAGCCCAGCCCGCCATCGCCAGGCTCGATCCCCTCGGCCAGGCCCTGTCCATCATCTTCCACCGCCAATGTGGGCACGCCGGTGCCGTCGCGGAACAGCTTGACCACGATCCGGCCCCGCCGCCCGCCCGGAAAGGCGTGCTTATAGGCATTGGTCACCAGTTCCCCCACCACGATGCCGATCGTGGTGGCGTCGCGCGCGTTGATGACGATCGGCTCGACCTCGCCCACCAGCTCGATCGCGCCCGCGTCGGTGGTGGTGCTCTTGAGATCGTCCAGCACTGCGTTGAGGAATTCGTGCGCGTCGGTGGTTTCGAGGTCTCCCCCCAGCCGTAGCCGGCGATGCGAGGAGGCGATGGCATGCACGCGTCCCCGCGCCGCTTCCAGCGCTTCGCGCACCTCGCCCGATTTCGAGCGCATCAGTTGCAGTCCCAGCAGCGACGACACCGTCGCCAGCGAATTGCCGATGCGGTGATTGGTATCCTGCAACAGCGCCTCGACCCGCTCCCGCTCGCGCTCGGCATGGGTCGTGGCCTCTTCGAGCGCCTGGGTGCGCTCGCGCACCCGCGCTTCCAGCGTTTCGTTCTGGCTACGCAATTCGTTCTGGTTACGCGCCAATATGGTGATGTCCTGCCGGGTCCGGCCCAGCAGGGATACCCCCAGGATCGCCGCCCCGGCCAGCGCCGCCAGGATCGCCGCGACCAGCCAGCGGCGCGAGCCTTCCATATCGTCATTGCGCTGCAGCAAATTGGCGTTTTCCTCGGTGATGAACTGCTCAAGGGTGCCGCGCACTTCCTCCATCATCCGGGCGCCGAGGCCGCTATCGGTCAGGTTCTGCGCCTGCTGCCGGCGCTGCGTTGAATACAGTTCCACCGTGCGCGCCATTTCGGCGGCCTTGATATTGATCTGGCCGACAATGGACTTCACCCGCTCGCTTTGCACCGGGTTGGCCTTGGTGACCTCGATCAGCGCCGCCACGCGGGTATCGATGGTGGACGACGCCCGCTCATAGGGTTCGAGGTAATCTTCGTTGCCGGTCAGCAGGTAGCCGCGCTGATTGCTCTCGGCCTCGCTCAGCGCAATGGTCAACTCGCGCGCCTGGTTGCGAACCTCATAGCTGCGCAGCACGTCACCCATCTGGCTATCGACGCCCTGCACCAGGAACAGCGCCGACAGCCCCGCCACCACCACCAGCGCCAAGGAGACCAGCGTGGCAAAGCGCTGCCCGCTCTTGCGAACGGGCCTCGCCGCCGGCTGTGCTAAACTGGTCGTCGTGCTCATGCGCTTCGCCCGTTGTGCGTCAATTCTGCCGTCGTTTCGTGGCCCTGGCATGATTGCCCTCTAGCCCTCGCCAATGGCCGTTTTGAGGCCAGCGTTTCAAATCAACGGCCGCTTGCGCTCGGGCAGCCCGTCCCATTCGGCGATCTCCATCAGCCCGTCCACGTCCAGTACTTCGCAGGCGCGGTCGTGCCAGCGGATCAACTTGCGATCCGCGAGCTTGCGCAGCGTCTTGTTGGTGTGAACGATGGATAGCCCCAGCGTATCGGCGACATGCAGTTGGCTGATCGGAATGTGCAGCTGTTTGCTGCCATCCAGCCCCACCGCCGCCGCCCGCTGATGCAGGAACGCGATCAGGTAAGCCGCTCGCTCCATCGCCGTGCGCCGGCCGAGGCTGAGCAGGTGATCGTCAAGCATGCGCTCCTCGCGAGAGGCCAGCCAGGTGATGTCGAAGCCAAGCCCCGGATGGTTGCGGAACAATTCGTCCAGCCGGTCGCGCTGGAATACGCAAAGCACCACCGGCGACAACGCCTCGACCGAATGATCCATCTCTCCGATGACCGAACCCTGCAAACCCAGCAGATCGCCCGGCAACATGTAATTGAGAATTTGCCGCCGCCCGTCCGGTAGGCTCTTGTAGCGGAATGCCCAGCCCGACAGCAGCGTATACATGTGGGCGCTATGCGTCCCTTCGGACATTAGCGTGGTGCCGGTCTCGGCCTGCAATTCCCCAGCCTTGAACGAAGAGACGAACTTCAGTTCCGCCGGCTCGAACGCCCGGAAATGCGGCGTGGCGCGCAGTGGGCATTGCTCGCACGGCACGCGCCGGCCGGGGCTGGGCAGCACTATGCTCACGCTTGGGCCCCGCCGGTACAAAAACCTACGGTCATGTCATACTTAAATGACAGTCCGCGACCACGCGGCGCATGAAGCGATTCAACACGCGTGCGGAATCTCTCATGCTCACTGACCAAACGGTCCTCATCGTCGAGAGCGAATTCCTCATTGCGCTGGACATCCAGCGCTGTCTGGAGACCTTCGGCGCAGCCCACACCGTGTTCGCTCGCAACACCGCCGAAGTGATGGACGCGATCGACCGCTGGCCCAGTTTTGGCTTCGCGCTGGTGGAAGTCCATCATCGCCATGATGACGACACGGCTTCGTTGTTGCGTGGGCTCGCCAAGGCCGGTGTCAAGCTGGTCCTGCTGACCGCCGACACCACGCTGCGCCGCGGCCATTCCGAGTTTCCCGCTGCGCCCGTGGTCATGAAGCCGTTCCTGGAGGAAGACCTGGCAAGCGCCTTGAAACAGGCGCTCACCAGCTGATCTCAGAATGAGTGATTGTGGGTCGTTACCTGCGTGGCGACGGCATCGGGGCCGTAATCGGCTTCGCCGCTGACCTTGAGGATATCCTGCAACCGCGTGCGCGCCCGGCTCACCCGGCTTTTCATCGTGCCGACGGCACAATCGCAGATTTCGGCAGCTTCTTCATAGGAGAACCCCGAAGCCCCGATCAGGATCACGGCTTCGCGCTGGTCGTCGGGCAGCTGCCCAAGCGCCTTCTTGAAGTCCTGCAAATCCATCGAACCATATTGCGGCGGATGCACCGACAGCCGCTCTGTGAACGCACCGTCGCTGTCCTGAACTTCACGCCCGCGCTTGCGCATCTGGCTATAGAATTCGTTGCGCAGGATGGTGAACAGCCAGGCCTTGATATTGGTGCCCATTTCGAAGCTGGTCTGCTTGGCCCAGGCCTTCATCACGGTGTCCTGCACCAGATCATCGGCCTTGTCGTGCTTGCCGGTCAGCGACACCGCGAAGGCGCGCAGGCTCGGCAAGGTGGACAGCATTTCGCGCTTGAACGAGGTCGGCTCTGCGGCGATTTTTTCGACGCGCGTCATCTCTGTCATGGCGCTATTCCCTGCTACGCGGTGCGTCTTTTGATTTTTGCGACTGCTCTGCGCTATCGAGTTTTTCGAGCAGGTCGAGCAATTGCTCGGGAACGCCCTCGTCCTGAACTGAGCCGTAAAGGGCACGAAGCCGCGAGCCGATATCCGTATTTGGACCCAGACCGTCGTCAGCCCGCCCCGCCTGCACCCGCGTACGCTGCTGGGACACAATGTCTTCCTTTATCATACCGTTAAACCGCCAGATGTGTTTTGATTTGCCCGCATTCAAAATGAAAATGCGTCGGCCGCAAAAAAGTTCCACTCCACTATGGAACTTTCGCCCTGCCCTCTCGTTGATCGGTTTCGCATAGCGTCACTGGGGAGTTAGTTTACATGACTTTGTCAACGCGGATCGCTCCGCATCTGCCGTACTTGCGGCGGTTTTCGCGGGCCACCACTGGCTCGCAAACGTCCGGCGATGCCTATGTGGCCGCCACTCTTGAAGCGCTGATCGCCGATATCTCGCTCTTCCCCGAAGCGAGCAATGACCGCATCGCGCTCTATAAGCTGTTTTCCGCCCTGTTTTCCTCGTCCGCCGTGCGCGTGCCCGAGCCCACCTCCTCCTACGCGTGGGAAAAGCGCGCGGCAGCCAATCTGGCCAATCTTTCGGCGCGCCCGCGCCAGGCATTCCTCTTGGTCGCCGTCGAAGGCTTCACCCATCCCCAAGCCGCTGAAATCCTGTCGGTTTCCGACAAGGAATTCACCGCCCTGCTCGATGAGGCTTCGGTCGAAATCTCTCGCCAGGTGGCGACCGAGATCATGATTATCGAGGACGAGCCCTTGATTGCCATGGATATCGAGCAGCTTGTCGAAAGCCTCGGCCATAAGGTGGTGAGCGTTGCCCGCACCCACAAGGAAGCCGTCAACCTGTTCAACCAGACCCAACCGCGCATGATCCTAGCCGATATCCAGCTCGCCGATGGCAGCTCGGGCATCGACGCGGTCAACGACATCCTCAATCACCATTCGGTACCGGTCATTTTCATCACCGCCTTCCCCGAGCGGCTGCTGACCGGCGAGCGCCCCGAGCCGACCTTCCTCGTCACCAAGCCGTTCAACCCGGACATGGTCAAGGCGCTGATCAGCCAGGCGCTGTTCTTCGACGAAGGCTCGCGCGCTGCGGCTTAAACGCTACCGATCACGTTTTTGCACAAGGCCGGGTTTCCCCCGGCCTTTTTCATTGCTGCCCGGAACCGCCGTCCGGGCTTTCCGTTGTTCTAGTGACCGCCGTGTACCGTACGGTAGGAGACCAAGATGCTGTACTACGCGCTTGTCTTTCTCGTTATCGCTTTGATCGCCGGGGTGTTTGGATTTGGCGGCATTGCCGGGGCGTCGGCCGGTATCGCACAAATCCTGTTCTTCCTGTTCCTGGCCTTCCTCGTGATCTCGCTGATTATCGGTTTTGTCCGGCGTGTCTAAGTTTAGTCATGCGCGGGCAGATATCCTGACGTCTTCTGCCACAAGCGGCGTCGCCTCCGGGCGAGCCGCTTTTCTAGCCAGCGTCCAGCCTGTTTTTATCGAGGTTCTGGACCATGCCCCAGCTATTGGCCGATAATCCAACCACCACCCAGCTCCGCGCCCTGTCGATCGGGCTGCGCGCCCGCGGCATCGCCATCCTGCATCAGGATGCCGAGGGCCGCTACGATCTGGCAGAAAACCTGCCGCTAGCTTGGCCCGCCAATATCCTGGGCAAGACCGATGCCGAAATCCTGCCGCCGTTGCTGGCTGATCACATCACCAGCGCCCGTCGGCAATGCATGGCCACCGGCCTTGAACAGATCATCGATTTCGAACTGCCTGAGCCGACGCGCCGACGCCATTTCGAGGCTCGCTTCAGCCCCGACGCTCCCGGCGTGGTCATCACTCTGTTCGACATAACAGACGAGCGCAATCGCGAGATTGCGGTGACGACGCTGCTGCGCGAAGTCAGCCATCGTTCCAAGAACCTGTTGGCCATCGTACAGTCCGTTGCCATGCAGACCGCCCATCACAGCGGCGATATCAAGGACTTCCTCGACAAGTTCCGCGGGCGCCTCCACGCCCTCTCCAGCACGCAGGACCTGGTCACCGAGAGCAATTGGCGCGGCACGCATTTCCAGACCCTGGTCATGTCCCAGCTCGCCCGTGTCAGCCCCGGCGTGCTCAAGGACACCCGCATTACCGGCGACAATCCCCTGCTCGGCCCCAATGCCAGCCTGCATATTGGCCTGGCCATCCACGAACTGGCCGCCAATGCGGTGATCCACGGCGCGCTGGCGGAGGATCAAGCCGGCCATGTCTGGGTCAATGCGCAGATCCAAAAGGCCGCCGGCCTGCCCGAACAGCTCATCATCGAATGGCAGGAAACCGGCATCGATACCCAGCAAGTCCGCCAGGCACCCCGCTTCGGCACCATGGTGCTCGAACGCATCGTGCCCCTCTCAGTGGGCGGCAGCGCGAGTTTCGAGATCGACGATGATAAAGTGAGTTATCGGCTGGCTGTACCTTCGGACCAGTTCGAGCCTTAGGGCGCCATCACCTACGGCCCCGGAAACATCTCGTCGATCTTGCCCGTCCAGTGATAGACCGCCAGCCCGATCCACTCGCGAATTGCAGTCGTCGTGGTCATCAGATTATCCACCGGATTGGTGACATCGACGCCAAATCCCTCAAGCCCGCTGCTGCGATAATCGGTCGGCCAGGGCAAAACCTCGATCCCCGCCTTGCGGAACAGCCCCATCGAGCGCGGCATGTGGAACGCCGAGGTTACCAACAGTTTTGGCCCCTCGATCCCCGCCAGCAGGCTCTTGCTGAACTCCGCATTCTCCTCGGTATTGCGAGACTGGCTTTCCAGCACCAGCCGATCCTGCGGAATGCCTAGTCCAAGGAAAAACCGCTGCGCCGTCTCCGCCTCCGGCTCGCCGCCATCCTGCAACACCGCCATGCCGCCGCTGATGACGATCTTGGCCTCGGGATAAAGCTGCGCCAGCTTGAGAGTCTCGGCAAAGCGGTCACCCGCGAGATTGAACTCGCTGATCTGCCGCGCCGCGCTGATCGGCCCGTTCGAGGCCCCGCCCAGCATGATGATGGCGCCGACATGCTGCGGCCAGGCCGGCCGCTCAAACCGCTCTTCCAGCGGCCGGATCAGCAGGGCCCCGGTTGTGGTAAAGCTCGACACCGCCAGCACCAGCACGCCGAGCACCGCCATACTGACCCCCGACTTGCGCAATCGGATCGATAGCAACAAGCCCACCACGACCAGCAACAGCGCCGCCGCCAACGGCTGCGCCACGGTCCAGAAAATTTTGGCGACGATCAGGAACATGGCTCATCCATAGCGCAACTCACAGCCTGGGCTCTCTATCACGCATTTGGTGCTTGCTATCTCCCCCGCTTTTGCTTTTCTTGGAGCGGGAACGATTGCCAGCCGAAAAAATGAGCAATCCCCATCAGGAATGGCGACAGGCGAACTTTTGAATATGACGCAATCTGCGCCTGAAACGGCGAGCAAGCCCAATGTCGTGTCCATCCGCGACCTGCACAAATCCTTCGGCGACCTCGAAGTGCTCAAGGGCATTTCTTTCGATGCCCACGAAGGCGAAGTCGTCGCGCTGATCGGCTCGTCCGGTTCGGGCAAGTCCACTTTGCTGCGCTGTATCAACATGCTCGAAGTGCCCGATCAGGGAACCGTCGCCATCGATGGCGAGGAAATCCGGCTGCGCGGCACCGGCCATGACCGGCGCATTGCCGACGAGCGCCAGATACACCGCATCCGCTCCGAGCTTGGCATGGTGTTCCAGTCGTTCAACCTTTGGGCTCACATGACCATCTTGGAAAACGTCATGGAAGCGCCACTCGTGGTGCAGAAGCGCCCGCGCCCCGAAGTGGAGGCCGAGGCTCTGGCCATGCTAGCCAAGGTCGGCATTCGCGAAAAGGCCGCCTCCTATCCCGCCCAGCTCTCCGGCGGCCAGCAGCAGCGCGCCGCCATCGCCCGCGCTCTCTGCATCAATCCTCGCGTCATGCTGTTCGACGAGCCAACCTCCGCGCTCGATCCGGAACTCGAAGTCGAGGTGCTGCGCGTCATCAAGATCCTGGCCGACGAAGGCCGCACCATGGTGCTGGTCACCCATGACATGGAATTTGCCCGCTCGGTATCCGACCGGGTCATTTTCCTGCATCAGGGCCTGATCGAAGAGGAAGGCACCCCCGATCAGGTGTTTGGCGCCACTCGCTCGCCGCGCCTCAAACAGTTCCTCAATGCTGCCAACCACGAGTGACTTGCCCACGCGATCACTGCAGCAGCTTTGGCGACAAGCCCGATCAACGGGCAACCACAAGAAAAATCATTCAACGGAGACACACAATGAAGAAGATCCTCCTCGCCGCAGCGGCCATTCTGGCCCTGTCCGGCGCCGCCCAGGCCCAGGAAACCGTACGCATCGCCACCGAAGGCGCCTATGCGCCGTGGAATTTCCTCGACGACGCCGGCAAGCCGGCCGGCTACGAGATCGATCTGGCCAATGCTATCTGCGCCAAGGCTGGCTTTACCTGCGAAATCCTCACCAATGAGTGGGACTCGATCATTCCGAACCTGGTCGCGGGCAACTATGACGTGATCATGGCCGGCATGTCGGTTACCGACGAGCGCAAGCAGACCGTCGATTTCGCCGATGAATACAAGCCCGTCGATCCGTCGCGCTTCGTCGCTCTCCCCAAGGCGGGCATCGATTTCGCGGCCCTCAAGGGCAAGCGCGTCGGCGCCCAGGGCGGCACCATCCAGGAGGCCTATGCCCAGGAGCATTTCGCCGCTGACAACACCGTCGTCGCCTTCGGCACCGCCGACCAGGCCATGGCCGACCTGGCTGCCGGCAATCTCGACATCATCCTGGCCGATGGCGCCTATCTCGAACCCATCGTGGCCACCGGCCAGGTTGAATTCGTCGGCGAGCCCGTGGAAATCGGCGGCGGCGTCGCCCCTGCTCTGCGCAAGGACGAAGGCGAGCTCAAGGGCAAGATCAACGAAGCCCTGACCGCGCTCAAGGCCGACGGCACCGTCGACACCCTGATCGCCAAGTGGTTCGACGGCGCCGGCCCGTTCTACAAGAAGTAAGTTTGGTTCGGCCATCAAGACGCCGAACACCCACGATCGGTCCCCTCCCCCTTGAGGGGAGGGCTAGGGTGGGGGGAAGCCTCAACTGGAGTGGAGCTTACTGACAACGCCACTCCCGCGACACCTTCCCCCCACCCCTAACCCCTCCCCTCAAGGGGGAGGGGAATACCTTCCGCGCCCCTTGCGTTTTCGCATCTAACCTAAGCCCGAGACCCCACGCCCAATGTTCTATTTCCTGCCCCTATGGATGCGCGATGGCCTCGG
>NZ_JAQGJV010000073.1 GCF_028290435.1 Devosia sp.
CGTCTGCGTCAGCAGACCTTTTCGCGCATCGACCAGCACCAATGCCAGCTCAGCATTAGAGGCGCCGGTCGCCATGTTGCGCGTATACTGCTCATGGCCCGGCGTATCGGCAACGATGAATTTGCGCTTGTCCGTCGAGAAGAAGCGATAGGCGACGTCAATGGTGATGCCCTGCTCGCGCTCGGCGACAAGTCCATCCACCAGCAGCGAAAAATCGATGCCTTCGTCGCCCGTGGTGCGGTTACGGCTTTCCTTCTTGAGGCTGGCCAACTGGTCGTCGAGGATCAACTGGCTGTCATAGAGCAAGCGGCCGATCAGCGTGGATTTGCCGTCGTCAACGCTGCCGCAGGTCAAAAACCGCAGCAGCGACTTGTCGGTCTGCTGGCTGAGCCACAGGTCGAGATCGGTATCCGGCGTTGCCATCGAGAGCGTCATCTCAGAAATAGCCTTCCTGCTTCTTCTTCTCCATCGACCCCACGGAGTCGCTGTCGATCAGTCGCCCCTCGCGTTCGGAGGTTCGGCTGGCCTGCATTTCCATGATGATCGAAGGCAGATCGGCGGCGGTCGAACGAATGGCGCCAGTGAGCGGATAATCGCCAAGCGTGCGAAAGCGCACCACATCGTCATGCGGCCTTTCGCCGGGCTCGAAGCGGAAGCGATCGTCGTCGATCATGATCAACGTGCCGCTTCGCTCGACCACCGGCCGCCGGCGGGCGAAATACAGCGACGGAATCTCGATATTTTCCGAATAGATGTAGGTCCAGATATCCAGCTCGGTCCAGTTCGAGATCGGGAACACCCGCATGCTCTCGCCCGGATTGAGGCGGGTATTGAACACGCGCCAAAGCTCGGGCCGCTGGTTCTTGGGGTCCCAGGCATGCTGGGCATTGCGGTGGGAAAACACCCGCTCCTTGGCGCGGCTCTTTTCCTCGTCACGGCGGGCGCCGCCAATAGCCGCATCATAGCGCCCGGCATTGAGTGCCTGCCGCAGTGCCTGTGTCTTCATGATATCGGTGAAGCGCGACGAACCATGATCGAATGGATTGATACCCTGCGCCAACCCTTCGGGATTGGTGTGGCTGATCAGGTCAAACCCATACTGCTCGGCCATCCGGTCGCGGAAGGCGATCATCTCGTGGAATTTCCAAGTCGTATTGATATGCAGTAGCGGGAACGGAATCTTGCTGGGAAAGAACGCCTTGCGCGCCAGATGCAGCAGGACGCTAGAATCCTTGCCGATCGAATACATCATCACGGGCCGCTCAAAACTGGCAGCGACCTCGCGCATGATTTCGATGCTCTCGGCCTCGAGCGCGCGCAGGTGGGTCATTTTGTCGGACGTCAATTGGCCATCCCCGGCTGAACTTTTCGCTCACTGGTCACGAGCGCCTTCGGCCTTGGTGGTTAGGCGCGGAAGGCCCGGTGAGCAAGGCTAAACTGGCCTTTCGGCCAGCACCCGCGGGGCGTTCAGAATAATGCACCAAGCCGAGGCGCGAACGTGGCCGAATTATCCACGCAGCCCCGCACTAGAGTGTCCTGCAAACGTCGTTCGAACCGCAGTTAGAAAAAAAGTTTCACGTCGTGGGAACTTTAAATCTACAAACTAAATCAACTTACTGGCTTGCGGCCTTGAAGTGACTCTGGACGCAGCAGAGGACATGGGTCGGAATACTTGGCGTCTGCGAGGGTTCGAAGCAGAGAACCTGATTTCAGGTCAGGTGTTGAAATCCGAAGGGGTTCTGTGGTGACAGAACGTGGTGGTCAAGCTAACGTCTCGATATGTGCGACCTCTATTCCATAGCAAGCCGGCCGCGCGCAGAGGCGCAAGGCACCCGCGTCCTCAGCACCGCGCTGAGGGCCTGCTTTGCCTGATCCCCGTTTGACCTTGGCCCGCGACGGGATTGCCGCCCGGTCCCTGGAAGGGATCATTACGGCTACTCGCTATGTCGACACGACCATGCGACAGACGAACACCCCCTCTTCCGCCCTGCGCCGTGCGCCCTCACGCGATGCCGAGCAACTTGACCAGTTGCTATTCGGCGAGCTGTTCGAGGTGCTGGACGAGGCTGATGGCTGGGCCTTCGGGCAGGCGAAACGCGACGGCTATGTCGGCTATGTCGAGACCGCGACGCTGATCGGGCAGACGACTGCCCCGACCCACACGGTGCGGGCGCTGCGTACCTACGGCTTCAGCGCGCCCAGCATAAAGGCTGCGCCCATAGGGCTCTATTCGATGAACGCGCTGCTTACCGCGGAAGGAAAGGACGGTCGTTTCATCAAGACGGCGGGCGGCTGGTTCGTCGAGGAGCACCTCGCGCCCATCGGCCAGCCTGAGACGGACTACGTTGGGGTCGCCCAGCGCTTCGTCGGCGCGCCATACCAGTGGGGTGGGCGCGAGAGCCTGGGGCTCGATTGTTCCGGGTTGGTGCAACAGGCGTTTTACGCCAGCGGCCAAGCCTGCCCGCGTGACAGCGACCAGCAGGCCGCAATGGGCGAGCCAGTGGAGACCTTGCGGCGCGGCGACCTCGTCTTCTGGCGCGGCCATGTGGCGATCTTGACCAGTGCGACCGACATCGTGCATGCCAATGCCACCCACATGGCCGTGGTCATCGAACCACTGGCCGAGGCTATCGCCCGCACCGTGGCTCGCGGTAGCGGTGAGCCGACTGCCTATAGACGGATCTGACCGCAGACCAACAGGGAGGCCCGCCGACAATGCGTCCGCTTCGGTATTCGATCAATGTCACTCTCGACGGCTGCGTCGATCACAATGCCGTCGATCCGGACCAGGAGATGCATCACTACTCTGCCCGGATCATCGAACAGGCCGACGCGCTGATTTTCGGCCGCGTCATGTACGAGATGATGCAGGGTGCTTTCCGGAAACCGGCGGAAACGGAGATCTGGCCCGACGGGATGGTCGAATGGATGCGGCCGTTCGCGCGGACCATCAACGCGGCCAAGAAGTACGTCGTGTCGGACACGCTGGAGACCGTCGACTGGAATGCGGAGCTTATCCGGGGTGACCGCCTGGAGGAGACCGTCCGCCAGTTGAAACAGGAATCCGGCAATGGCCTCTATGTGGCTGGTGTGATGCTGCCCCTGGCCCTAGCCGAGCTGGGACTGATCGACGAGTACGAATTTCTGGTGCATCCGCGGCTGGCGGGGCGTGGGCCGACGCCGTTCGCGGGACTGTCGAAACCCGTCGACCTGAAGCTCGTGGGCCAGCAGCAATTGAGTTCTGGAGCCGTGGCGATGCGGTATGAACTGCGCCGCTAACTAGGCGGGCATCGGGCGGATGAAGTGGTTCGGCCCAACCTCGCGCACGTCGGATTGCGCGATGGCTGACTGCCGGCGGATTTCATCGATATGGCCGAGCTCGTCCTCGAACTGAGCGTCGGCGAAGCGACGGTCTGGATCGGGAACGGCAGAGAGCAACAGCCGCGTATAGGGATGCTGCGGATTGCCCAGCACGCTTTCGGTGGCCCCCCATTCGACGATCTGGCCCGCATACATGACCATGATGTCCTCGGCCACGTAGCGGGCGGTGGCAATATCGTGGGTGATGTAGAGCACCGCCAGTTTCAGCTGGCGCTTCATCTCGTTGAGCAGGTTCAGGATACCCAGGCGCACTGACACGTCGAGCATGGAGGTCGGCTCGTCGGCAATGATCACCTCGGGATTGACCGCCAGGGCGCGTGCGATGCTGATGCGCTGGCGCTGGCCGCCGGACAGCTCGTGGGGATACTTGCTGGCAATCAAGGTGGGGTCGAGCTTGACCCGGGTGAGCAACTCCGAAATGGCCGCCTGCCGTTGGGCCGAACCGAGCCCTGGCTGATGCAGGCGTAACGGGCGCTCGAGGTGATAGCGAACCGTATGGGTCGGATTGAGGGACGAAAACGGGTCCTGAAACACCATTTGCACCGAGGCGCGATAGGCCTTGAGACTGTCATTGCCGACCGGGGTGCCGCGGAACAGCAGGCGACCTTCGTCAGGCCTGTATTCGCGCATGATCAGGCGGGCGGCGGTGGTCTTGCCGGACCCGGACTCTCCCACTAGCGCAAGGGTGCGGCCGGGATGGAGGGCAAACGAGATTGAGCGCGCTGCATAGACGCGGGCATCGGCGCGGCCGAAGATTTTCGAGACATTATCGAGGGCGATGATGGGCGCGGTATCGCTCATTTTGCATCCTGCGCGATCTGCGCGCCACGCAGTCGCGGCATCGAAGCCCAGAGTTTTCGCGTGTAGTCGTGGGCTGGTGAGCGATAGATCGTCTGCGCGTCGTTCACTTCTACCAGTTCGCCCTCGAGCATGATGCCGATGCGGTCGCTCACCTGCACCATCAGGGCCAGGTCGTGGGTGATGAACAGCACCGAGAAGCCCAACTCTTGGCGCAGCTTGTGGATGCGCTGCAGGATTTCGCGCTGCACCACCACGTCGAGCGCGGTGGTCGGCTCGTCCATGATGATGAGCTTGGGTTTGAGCGCGAGGCAAATGGCGATGACGATGCGCTGGCGCATGCCGCCGGAGAGCTGATGCGGATACGCCGACAACCAATCGGTCGGAATGTCCACCAGACCGAGCAGCTCGGCCGCTCGCTCCCGAGCCGCCGATCGCGACATGCCCGTATGGGTGTTGAGCACGTCGTAGAACTGGTCCTCGATGGTCAGCACCGGATTGAGCGAGTTCATCGCGCTCTGGAACACCATCGCCACCTCGCGCCAGCGGAAACTGCGCAGTTCGGCGTCATCGAGTTCGAGCACGTCGCGGCCGTCGACCAGGATCTGGCTGCCTGTGCGGATCAGCGCCGGCGGGCGATGCAGGCGGCCGATGGCGAAGGCGATGGTGGATTTGCCGCAACCCGACTCCCCGGCGAGGCCAAAGAATTCGCCCGGCGCGATATCGAAGCTGACGTCCTTGACGGCACGGAAGACGGTTTTCGCCCCCACATAGTCGATGGACAGATTGCGCACCGAGAGGACGCTCATAGCTTGCCCTCCCCGGCGCGGACCATTCGGGTCCAGCGGCCCAGCATGCCGCCGGTGCGTAGGCGCGGATTGGCAACTTCGTCGATGGCGAAATTGATTAGGGCGAGGCCCAGGCCCAGCAAAGCCAGCGCAAAACACGGTGACAGGAGATCCCACCACGCGCCGACGGACAGGGCCGAAGCGTTCTGGGCATTGTAGAGCATGATGCCCCAGGAGACCGTGTTGGGGTCGCCTAGCCCGAGGAATTCGAGCGTTGCCTCACTGATGACGGCGAAGATGACACTGCCGATGAAGTTGATGCCGACGATGGAGATTAGGTTCGGGAAAATCTCGAAGGCCATGATGCGCCAGCTCGGCTCACCCAGCATTTCGGCGGATTTCACGTAGTCGCGCTGGCGGATCGACAGCGTTTCCGAGCGGGTGACGCGCACGCCCCAGGCCCAGGATGTGAGCCCCAGAATGACAGCGATGACCGGCGGGCTGGCCTGACCGACAAAGGCGGCGATCACCAGCAGCAGCGGCAGGTTCGGGATGACCAGCACCAGATTGGTGAAGAAGTTGATGATCTCGTCGATCACGCCACCCTTGTAGCCGGCGATGATGCCCAGCACCGTGCCGACCAGGGTGATCATCAGGCCTGCCCCAAAGCCGACAGCCAGCGACACGCGCGCGCCATAGATCAGGCGGGTGAACACATCATGGCCGAGCCGGGTGGTGCCGAGCCAGTGCTCGAGCGATGGCGGCTGATGTGGGCGGCCGACGCGCTGGGTGGGGCTATACTCGCTCAGGAACGGCGCGAAGATGGCGACGAGAACGATGACGGCAAGAATGATGACGCCCACTAGGGCCTTTTTGTTCTGCAAAAGTTGGGAAAAGAGCTGCATCGGTCAGGCCTTTTTCAGGCGTGGATCGAGCAGCACATAGCTCAGATCGACGACGAAGTTGGCGACCAGCATGGCCGCGGTCATGATCAGCAACTGCCCCTGGATCACCGGATAATCGCGAGCAAGGATGGCCTGATACAGCATATTGCCCAGGCCCGGATAGTTGAACACCACCTCGGTCACCAGCGAGCCGCCCAATATCGCGCCAACGGATATAGCCAGGGCCGACACAGTGGGCAGCAGCGCGTTACGGGCGGCGTACCAGAGCATGACCTGGTTGTCGCTGAGCCCCTTGGCGCGGCCCATGACGATGTAGTCGTCGCCGAGCAGGTTGATCATGTTGTTGCGCATGGTCACGGCGAACCCGCCGGTGAGCACTATCACCATGGTAAACATGGGCAGCGCTCCGTGATGGATAACGCTGGAGATATAGTCCCAGCCAAAAGCTGGATCGAGCATCGGATCGGCGGCATAACCGTTCGGAAACCAGTGCAGGCTGTAGCCGAAGACAAACAGCATGGTCAGCGAGATGACCACGGCGGGCACGGAACTGGAAAAGATCG